>JBIKOG010000005.1:0-92185 GCA_044358225.1 Bryobacteraceae bacterium
GGGGAAGGAGCGCGGGGGGGGCGGGGGGAACTTTTCGCCGGAGGATGATGCGATTGAGTTTAAGCGTTATTCGGCTTGGGTGCCGAAGTATGGGCAGCCGTTTTCGATGATTGGTTCGGGGCCGAATGGCGGGGACAACGAGTGGACGCGGAAGTTCTTTCAGAAGGCCGCGACGCAGCGTGGATTGGGGGCGATGTGGGGTTGGGGGCTCCACCACTATTCGTGGAATACGTCGGCGGGGAAGACGACCGATTGGTTCGCGGGCAAGGGGGATGCGCTGCGGTTTACGCGAGAGGAACATTACGAGTTGCTGCGGGAGGCGACTTTGATGGAGGGGTTGATTCAATCGCACTGGGCGGCGATGGGGGATGTGGATCGGGGGCATCGGGTGAAGCTGGTGGTTGACGAGTGGGGGTCGTGGCATCGCCCTGGGACGGAGCCGTTTCCTGAGGCGCTGATTGGGCAGCAGAATACCGTGCGGGATGCGGTGCTGGCGGGGGTGACGCTGAACCTGTTTCATCGGCATGCGGAGAAGGTGGCGATGGCGAATATTGCGCAGTTGGTGAACTGTTTGCAGTCCTTATTCCTGGTGCATGAAGACAAGTTTTGCGTGACGCCGACTTATCACGTGTTTGGGATGTATGCCGAGCATCAGGGGGCGGATTCGGTGCGGACGGTGGTGGCGGCGCCTTCGATTTCATGGGGGCGGGCGGTGGGGTTAGAGGGGTTGAACGCGTCGGCATCGGTGCGGGGGAAGCGGGCGGTGGTGACGGTGGTGAATCCGTCGTTTGATGGGGCGCGGGAGGTGGAGGTGCGGGTGAATGGGGGGCGGGTGGCGTCGGCTGTGGGGACGGTGTTGACGTCGTCGGATCCGCATCATCACAATACGTGGACGAATCCGCGGGCGGTGGAGCCGGGGGCGCTGGCAGTGCGCGTGCAGGGGGACACGTTGCGGTGTACGTTGCCGGCGAGTGCGGTTGCGAAGTTGGTTTTGGAGTTGGGGTAGATGCGGGACTGGATTCGCGGGCGGCTGGCGGCGGCGGGGTATGTGGTGTTTAATACGCGGTCGTCGTCGCATTATGCGCAGGATAGTTTGTTTACTACGAATTCGGATGATTTTCGGCGGGATCCGGGGTTTCGGGCGGCGTATGCGCGGGGGTTGCGGGCGAGCCATGGGGTGGACCCTCGGCATGAGTGGCGGGTGCATGTGGCGTTGTGGGCGGCGGAGTTGGCGGCGCGGGTGCCGGGGGATTTTGTGGAGTGCGGGGTGAACAGCGGGTTCATGAGTTCGGCGATTATGGAGCGGCTGGATTGGGCGCGGGTGGAGAAGACGTTTTACTTGATCGATACGTTTACGGGGCCGGTGGCGGAGCAGTTTTCGGAGGAGGAGGTGCGCGCCGGGCGGTTGCGGGTGGTGGAGGAGGTGATGGCGAGCGGGGGGTATGAGTTCGATTTGGGGCGGATAGAGGAGAACTTTGCGGAGTGGCCGAATGCGCGGGTGGTGCAGGGAGTGGTGCCGGAGGTGTTGGCGGGGTTGGGAATTGAGCGCGTGGCGTTTTTGCACCTCAATATGAATTGCGCGTTTCCGGAGGTTGCGGCGTTGGAGTTCTTTTGGGAGCGGATGGCGGTGGGCGGGGTGGTGTTGTTGGATGATTATGCTTACTACGGGAATGGAGAGTTGCGGTTGGCTATTGATGCGGCGGCGGGGCGGCTGGGGGCACGGGTGTTGGCGCTGCCGACGGGGCAGGGGTTGATTGTGCGGTAGGCAGATGCAATCGGAACGAGATCCGCAGGAACCGGACTCTCGTCCTCGATGCATTCCTTAGTGGCTGATATCGGGAGGTCCCTGCTGTGCCCACCTGCCGCAGGGAGCCCGGCGAGGGAGGCTATCCCTACTTGGTGTACTTCTCCATCCATCCCAGGATATGTTCGATTTTGGCGACGCGGTGGGAGGGGTAGGCGCCGCGGATGCCGTGGGGTTCCTTCGGGACGCGGACCAGCACGCTGTCAACCTTGCGGGCTTTCAGGGCGAAGTAGAACTCTTCGCTTTGGCCCATGGGGGTGCGCCAATCCTCTTCACCGGTTAGGACCATGGTGGGCGTTGTGACTTTGTGGGCGAAGAAGACAGGGGAGTGGTTGATGTATTGCTGCGGGTTCTCCCAGGGTGCCGATTTCATCCAGCGCATCATGGCCAGACCGATGTCGCTGGAGCCGGTTTGGGTGATCCAGTTGGTGACCGGATATTGGGAGACGGCTGCGGCGAAGCGGCCGGTTTGGGTGACGATCCACGCGGTGAGCAGGCCGCCGCCGCTGCCGCCGGTGACCGTTAGCTTCTTCGGGTCGATGAAGCCCTTGGCGAGGACGGCGTCGACGCCGGTCATCAGGTCCTTATAGTCGTCGCCGGGGTAGTTGCCGTGGATGATGTTGCCGAACTCTTCGCCGTAGCCGGTGGAGCCTCGAGGATTCGAGTAGAAGACGACATAACCGCGGGCGGCGAAGATCTGCATCTGATGGTTGAACTCGACGCCGTACATGGCGTGGGGGCCGCCGTGGATGTCCAGGATTAGGGGGTATTTCTTGGTGCTGTCGAAGGTGGGCGGGTAGATGAGCCAGCCTTGCATGGACTTGCCGTCGAAGCTGTTCCATTTGATCTCTTCGACCTTTCCGATGGCTCGGGCGGCCATTAGGCCGGCGTTTGCATTCGTCAGTCTCTTTAGAGGCTGGCCGGGTTGGAACGTTACGATGTCCTTGGGCTCGCTCGGGGTGGAGTACGAGATGGCCAGTTGCCCGTTCTTAGCCACCGTGAAGGCTTCGGCCGAGGCGTAGGCGGTGGCGTAGCGGGCGTTGCCGCTGGTTAGGGCCGCCGCGGGGCCGTCGATGGGGACGCGGTGGAGATGGGAGCGGCCGGAATCCTCAACGATGGCGAGGAGGCTGCGCGAGCTCCCTTCCCAGACGGGCGTGGTGACGGAGCGGTCGAGCTCGCGGGCGAGCTGGCGGAGGCCGGTGCCGTCGGCATTCATTACATAGAGATTGGTGTTGTGGGAGGAGTTGCCTTTGTCGGCGAAGCCGGTGAAGGCGATGTATTTGCCGTCGGGCGAGATGATGGGGCTGGTTTCGGTGCCGTCGATTTTGGTGAGTTGGGTGGGCGCGGCGCCGTCTACGGGGAAGCGCCAGATGTCGTCACCGTAGAGAGTGGTATCGGCATCGGGGCGCCGGGCGGCATGGACGAGGATGTGTTTACCGTCGGGGGTCCAGGAGGGCTCGCCGCCGTGGTCGTAATCGCCTGTGGTGATTTGCCGGGGGGCGCCGCCGGTTACAGGGACGACGAAGACGTGAGCATGGCCGAGCGGCCGCTGGCCGATGCCGCCGATGCCATCGGCGCGCCATTTGAGGCGGGTTTCCACGACGGGTGGTTCGGCCCAGGTGGCGCCGGCGGGGGCTTTGGGCATGTTGATGGTCCAGGCTGGTTTGGCGGGGACGCGGGAGAGGAAGGCCAGCCATTCACCATCGGGGGACCAGGTGAGGGCGGAGGGTGAGTTTTCGAGGTCGGTGATTTTGGCTTCGGCGCCGGTATCCATCCAACGGACGAAGATCTGGGGCTTACCGGCGCGGGTGGAGAGGTAGGCGAGTTTGGAGCCATCGGGGGACCAGCGGGGGAGGGAGTCCTTCCACTTACCGTTGGTAAGGGGGCGGTGGTCTTTGCCGTCGGTGGAGACGATCCAGAGGTTGGAGTGGAACGTATCGGCGAAGCGGTCCGGGGTTTCGAGGGTGTAGACGACTTGGCGGCCGTTGGGGGCGATTTGGGGGGAGGCGGGGGTGCGCCAGTCGAAGAGGGATTCGGAAGTGAGGGGTGGGGCGGCGGCGAGGAGAGGGAGGGTGGCGAGGAGGCAGAAAAGCGTGCGCATTTGAGCATGATAGATGGAGAGAGGGGGCTTGGGGATGTGAAATTTGTACCCATGCATGCAGGCACTCAACTAAATGTGAGTCTCCGTTACTCACAGCGGCTAAAAACAAGGGCTGTGCAAGAACTTTATTTCTTCTAGTTTCAACGAGTTAGATCATTTTTTTATCACTCCTCGCCATAGTGTGCTAATAATATCTGCAGGGCGCGCTTCCGCGTCTCAGTCCCCTGTGCGCTGTTCGAACGTCGCCGGGCGGGCATACCAGGATCTCGTATCCGTCAGTTTTCAACACCAGCACCAAGAAAGTATCTGGAGGTCATTCAATGAACATTCGTCCCCTCTACGACCGCATCGTTGTGAAGCGGCTCGCGGAACAGGAACAGGTTTCGGGCGGTATCATCATCCCCGACACCGCCAAAGAAAAGCCGCAGGAAGGCGAAGTCGTCGCCGTCGGCAAAGGCAAGCGGAACGATAAGGGCGAGATCATCGCTCTGGAACTTGAAGTCGGCAACAAGATCCTGTTTGGGAAGTACTCGGGCAGCGACATCAAGGTCGACGGCAACGAATACCTGATCATGCGCGAAGACGAAGTCCTCGCCGTGATTGCCTAACGGAACGTAAGTAACACAGGAGCATTAGGAATAAGCCATGCCTGCTAAACAGATTGTTTATAGCGAAAATGCCCGCCAGGCGATCCTGCGCGGTGTGAACCAGTTGGCCGAAGCGGTGAAGGTCACCCTCGGACCGAAGGGCCGTAACGTTGTCCTCGAGAAGAAGTTTGGTGGCCCGACGATCACCAAGGACGGCGTGACCGTTGCGAAGGAAGTGGAGCTGAAGGACCCGTTGGAAAACATGGGCGCCCAGATGGTCCGCGAGGTTGCTTCGAAGACCTCCGACATCGCCGGCGACGGCACCACGACCGCCACGATTCTGGCCCAGGCGATCTTCCGCGAAGGCGTGAAGGCTGTTGCCGCGGGTGCGAACCCGATGGCGCTGAAGCGCGGCATTGAAAAGGCCGTCATTCTGGTCACCGAAGAAGTCCTGAAGATGTCCACGAAGGTGGAGAGCGACGACAAGATTGCTCAGGTCGGCACCATCTCCGCCAACGGCGACGCGACGATCGGCCACATCATTGCGGAAGCGATGCGCAAGGTTGGCAAGGACGGCGTCATCACGGTCGAAGAATCGAAGACCATGAACACCGAGCTGAACACCGTGGAAGGTATGCAGTTCGACCGCGGCTATCTCTCGCCCTACTTCATCTCCGATCCGGACCGCATGGAAGCCGTGTTGGAAGAGCCCTACATCCTGATCCACGAGAAGAAGATCAGCAACATGAAGGACCTTCTGCCGTTGCTCGAGCAGATCGCCCGCTCCGGCCGCCCGCTCCTCATCATTGCTGAGGAAGTGGAAGGCGAAGCGCTCGCGACCCTCGTCGTCAACAAGCTGCGTGGCACGTTGAACGCCTGCGCCGTGAAGGCTCCTGGCTTCGGCGACCGCCGCAAGGCGATGTTGGACGATATCGCGATCCTGACCGGCGGCAAGTCGATCATGGAAGAAACCGGCATCAAGCTGGAAGGCGTTCGTCTGGAAGACCTGGGCAAAGCCAAGCGCGTCACGGTCGACAAAGACAACACCACCATCATTGACGGCGCCGGCGACGAAGTCGTCATCAGCGGCCGCATCAAGCAGCTGCGTGCGCAGATCGAAGAAACCACTTCGGACTACGACCGCGAGAAGTTGCAGGAACGCCTGGCCAAGCTGGCCGGCGGCGTTGCGGTCATCAAGGTTGGCGCGGCCACCGAGACCGAAATGAAGGAAAAGAAGGCTCGTGTGGAAGACGCGTTGCACGCGACCCGCGCGGCTGTGGAAGAAGGCATCGTCCCCGGCGGCGGCATCGCGCTGCTCCGTGCGGCGCTTGCTCTGAAGGGCGTGAAGGCTGACGGTGACGAGCAGATCGGCATCGACATCATCCGTCGCGCTTGCGAAGAGCCGATCCGCCAGATCTCCGGCAACGCCGGTTATGAAGGCGCGATCATCATCGAGAAGGTTCGCGGCAACAAGAACGCCAACTACGGCTTCAACGCTGCCTCTGGCGAATACGAAGATCTCGTAGCCGCTGGTGTTATCGACCCGGCCAAGGTGACCCGTTCGGCGATGCAGAACGCCTCTTCGATCAGCGCCCTGATGCTGACGACCGAAGCGCTCATCTGCGAAATCCCCGAGAAGAAGCCGGCTGGCGGCGGCGGCGGTGGCGAACACGGCCCCGGCGGAATGGACTACTAAACCTTCACTGGTTTATAAGCAGTTTCGGCCACGTCCCTTACCGGGGGCGTGGCCGATTTCTTTTTGTGGGGCTAGGGAAGTCAACCGGGCTCGTAAGTTTTCGGATGTCAGGTTGTTGCACAATAGAGCAGAACCGCTGGCGCCATGTTACTCCTCCTTGCCGCGCAACTCCTACAACCCGGCGCCATCATTGATCGCGAAATCAAAACCGGCGACTCGCATAAATACGAAATTACGCTGCAAAAGGGCCAGTTTCTGCACTGCCTGGCCACGCAGTACCGCATTGATCTGGCGATGCTGCTGGACGATCCCGCCAAGAAGACTGTTACCGCTCTGAACCGTCTGTGGCAGGAGGGTACGGAGGATCTGCCCTGGGTGGCGGAGACGGCGGGCAGTTACACCGTTTCCGTCGATGGGAAACTGAGCAACGGCCCGGCGACTTACAAACTTGTCTGCCACGTCCGTACTCCGACGGCGAGTGACACGGCGCGGGCCCAAGCCTATGAATCCGCCTGGCGTGCCGGACTGCACTGGGACGGCAAGCAGGATGCCGAGTCCAAGCGCAAAGCGATCACCTCGTATGAAGCCGCGTTGCCGCTGTGGCGCCAGGTGCCCGACCCCAGTTGGGAGGCGTGGACGCTGAGCCAGGTGGCGTTCGTTTATGAAGGGCTTGGGGAGACGGGAAAGGCGGTGGAGCTGTGGTATCAGTCGGCTGCGTTGCGGCGAAAAACGGGGGAGAAATACCCGTTGGCGATTACGTTGAACAACCTTGGCACGACGCTGAACGACCTTGGGGAGAACGAGAAGGCTCTGCCTCTACTCGAAGAGGGGCTCGCGCTGCGTATCGAGACCAATGACCGGCTTGGCGAGGCGAACGCGCGCGGGAACCTCGGCCTGCTGTACTTCCGGTGGAACGAGTACGATAAGGCGCTCGACTACTATAACCAGGCTCTGCGGATCCGGCGCGAAATCAAGAACCGCTCGGGCGAATCCACGTCTCTCATCACGCTCGGCAACCTGTACCTGGCGCGAGGCGAACTGCAACGCGCGCTGGATCATCACATTGAGGCGCTGAAGATTCGGGAGGAGCTGAAGTCGCTCGGCGGCCAGGCCGATGCCCACGGCGCCATCGGGCTCGACTACCTTTCGGCGGGCGAATACGCCCGGGCGCGGCAGCATTGGGAGCGGGCGGCGGCGCTGTATACGGAGACGGGGTCGAAGCTGGCCGTGGCGTCGGCACAGCATAATCTGGGCCGGATCTCGCTGGCTACCGGGGACATCGGGGAGGCCGAGAAGCGCTTCGAAGACGCACTGAAAACCCGCCGCGCCGGCGGCGCCAAGATTGGCGAGACTATGACGCTGTCGGCGCTCTGTGAAACGCGACTTCTGCAAAAGGATCCGGGGAAGGCCGCCGAGTATGCCAATCAGGGCCTGGCTGTCGCCCGCGCCATCAACTCTCGCGCCTCCATCGCCGCCAACCTGCAGTGTCTGGCTCGCACGACGGCGCAACCGCAGGCGCTGTTGAACGAAGCGCTACAGCTGTTCCGGGAGATTGGCAGTCCGGACGAACAGTCCAAGACGCTGGCGCTACTGGCGGCGGTGGCCCCGTCCGACGCGGCGGCGCTGCCGCTGATTGAAGAGTCCGCCCGTATCGCCGAATCCATGCGAGGCGCGGTGGCCAGTTCCAATCTCCGGGCCACATTCCGGGCCGCGCGGGCGGACCGGGTGGACCTGCACACGGGGATCCTGATGCGGCTGGGCCAGACCGAACGCGCGTTCAATACGGCCGAAAAGGCGCGGGCGCGCAGCCTGGTGGAGATGATGGGTGAGGCGCGGACGGAGCTTCGACAGGACCTGTCCGCCGAACAGGCCGGGCGGGAGGAGCAGTTGATCGGCGCCATCACGGCGACGCAGCGGCTCCTGTTCCGGCCGAACCTTCCTGCGGCGCGGCGGCGCGAGTTGGAGCAGAAGCTGAGCGGGGCGGAGCGGGAGTTCGATCTGTTCCAGATTGAACTGCGCCGCGCCGGCAACCGGTATGCCACCGGGCAGTATGGCGCGATTGCCACGGCGAAGAGCATTCAGGCTGGACTCGCGCCGGGTTCGGCGTTGCTCGAATTCGCCTTGGGTGAAAAGCAGTCCTTTGTGTGGGCGATTACCGCGAAGCAGGTTCACGGGGCCGCGCTGCCTGGGCGGGGGCAGATTGAGCCACGTATCGAGGCATTTCGAAAGCTCGCGGCGCAGCCTGTCAATGCGCTGACGGCGCGGACGGCGCAGGCGCGGTTGGACGCCGAGGCGGCGGCGCTGTACAAGATTCTGCTGGCTCCGTTGGAACCGGTGCTGGGGGGCGTGTCCGAGCTTACGGTGGTGCCGGATGGGGCTCTTGCCTACCTGCCGTTCGAGGCGCTGCCGTCGCCCGGCGGGCGGCTGCTGAACCGGTTCCGGATCGCCTACGCGCCGTCGGCCTCCACGCTGTCCGCGCTACGCGACCGCCCTCGTGCGGTGCCCAGCCAGTCCCTCTTCGCGCTGGCCGATCCCGCCTTCGAGAAAGCTCCCGCGCTTCTCGCCGAGCGCGGTTTCGATTTCACCCGCCTGCCCAACACCCGCGCCGAAGTCGCGGCCATCCGGCAGCTGTTCGCCGCGAGTAGGGTGTTCCTTGGCGTGGAGGCCGGCGAAGCCGCGCTCAAGTCGACCGACCTCACTCCCTACCGCTACATCCACCTGGCGGCCCACGGGTACTTTGACGAGGCCAACCCGTCGCGGTCCGGCATTGTCCTGACGCCGGGGGAGAACGAGGACGGCGTTTTGCAGGCGCATGAGGTGATGCGGTTGCGGATGAATGCCGATCTGGTGACGCTGTCGGCGTGCCAGACCGGGCTCGGCAAGCTGCTGGCTGGGGAGGGGGTGCAGAGTCTGACGCGGGCGTTTTTCTACGCCGGCGCGCAGAGCCTGGTTGTCAGTTTGTGGAACGTCAACGATGCCGCTACCGCGGAACTCATGAAGAGTTTCTATATGAATCTCAAGCGCGGATTGCCCCGCCATGAAGCCCTGCGGCAGGCGAAACTCGCCATGACCAGGAACCCGCGCTGGAGCCATCCGTACTATTGGGCGCCATTCGTATTCACAGGTCTGCATACGTCGTTTGCGCCCGCCCCTACCGAACCCCTACACTGAAAGGAGTCCCAAGGCTCCGTCGCTGCGGCAACCCCGTCGTTAAGAATCAATAACTTCCAGAGGGGTACCCTTGCCATGCAGAGTCCGAATGACGAATCTACCGCCTACGTGTTGACGCTTGAGGAGATTGAAAACCTCGTCCACGAAGGGGGCAAGCCTGTCGAAACTCTTACCAACGTTGTGGCGCTGATTGCGAATCGGTTCCACGCCGATGTCTGTTCCGCGTACCTGCTGGAACCGGATCGCGCCCATCTCGTTCTTGCGGCCACGCTGGGATTGCAGCGCGAGTGCGTTGGCACCTTGCGGATGTCTTTGAAGGAAGGCCTTGCGGGGCTGGTGGCGGAGAGCCTGCGCCCGGTGGCGGTGGAACAGGCGTCGCGCCACCCGCGCTTCAAGTACTTTCCTGAGGCGGGGGAGGACGCGTGCCAGTCGTTTCTGGGCGTGCCGCTGATTGACCGCGGGGTGTTGCAGGGTGTGATCGTGCTGCAGACCTCGACGCCGCGCACGTTTGACGAGGCTGAGATCCAGACGTTTACGGCGGCAGCGGCGCAGGTGGCTCCGATTGTGAGCGAGGCGCGCTCCCTGGACCGTTTCATTGCGCCTTCGCAGGAGAAGCTGTGGGGGCTGGCGCGGAACCTGTGGTGGAGTTGGGATCAGGAATCGACGGCGCTGTTCCGGGATTTGGATCCGGCCCGATGGCGTTCGCTGAACCATAACTCGGTGGCGCTGCTGAATGCGACGCCGCTGGAGACGCTGGAGCAGCGCGCCGGGGAGTTGGTGCTGCATGGGCGGATCAACTACGCGTATCGGCGGCAGCAGGAGTACTTGAAAGCCGACCGGACGTGGGGCGCGACGCATGCCGGTGTCCTGCGGCCGCGGCCGGTTGCGTACTTTTCGGCCGAGTTTGGGATTCACGAGTCGCTGCCGATTTATTCGGGCGGGTTGGGGGTGTTGGCCGGGGACCACGTGAAGAGCGCGTCGGACCTGGACATTCCGTTGATTGCGATCGGGCTGTTCTACAGCCAGGGGTATTTTCGGCAGTACCTGGACGCGAACGGCTGGCAGTGCGAGGAGTACTTGCTGACCGATATCAACCAGCTGCCGATGGAGCCGGCGATTGGGAAGGACGGCACGCCGGTGGCGGTGGAGATTTTCACGCGGACGGGATCGATTAAGGCCAAGGTGTGGCGGGTGAAGGTGGGCCGGATTGACCTGCTGCTGTTGGATTCGAACGTCGAGGGGAATGCGCCGGAGGACCGGCAGTTGACTTCGCGCTTGTATGGCGGCGATGGGCGCGTGCGCATCCGGCAGGAGCTGTTGCTGGGCGTGGGTGGGTTCCGCGCTCTGAAGGCGATGGGCGTGACGCCAGGCGTGTTGCATCTGAACGAAGGCCATTCGGCGTTTGTCGTTTTGGAGGCGATTCGGAACCGGATGGAGGAGGAAGGGATTGGGTTCCACCAGGCCGTTCCGTACGTGGCGCGGGAGGTTGTGTTTACGACGCATACGCCGGTTCCGGCGGGTCACGACCGGTTTAATGCCGGGCTGATTGAAGAGCATCTGGGGCCGTTGCGGGATGCGCTGGGGCTGTCGCACGACGACCTCATGAACATGGGCCGGGAGCACTCGGGCCATCACGAGGACTTCTGCATGACCGTGCTGGGCATGAAGAATTCGCGGCGGATGAACGCGGTTTCGGCGCTGCATGGGGAAGGCTCGCGGCAGATGTGGACGGGGCTGTTCCCGGGCAAGCATGAGGACCAGGTGCCGATTGGGCACATCACCAATGGCGTCCATGTGCCGTCGTGGCTGGCACCGCAGATGTTCCGGCTGTACGATCGCCACTTGGGCGCCAACTGGCATGAGCATAGCGGCGAGGCGCACATTTGGGAGGGGATTGAGGACGTCGATGATGGCGAGTTGTGGGAGACGCATCTGGCGTTGAAGTCGCGGCTAATTGAGTTCGTGCGGCGGCGGGCGAAGCAGCAGTCGACCAATCGCGGCGAGGCGCCGGAGGTGATTGCCAAGTTGGGGAAAGTGCTGAGTCCGGATGCGCTGACGATTGGGTTTGCGCGGCGTTTTGCGACGTATAAGCGGGCGAATTTGGTGTTGCGCGATATCGAGCGCCTGGCGGCGATGGTGAATGATTTGAACCGGCCGGTGCAGTTTGTGTTTGCCGGGAAGGCGCATCCGCACGACGAGCCGGGCAAGCGGGTGCTGCAGGAGATTGCCAACCTGATGCGCCAGCCGCGGTTTGCCGATAAGTTCGTTTTTGTTGAGGATTACGACATTAACGTGGGGCGGTTCCTGGTGCAGGGCGTGGATGTGTGGTTGAACAATCCGCGGCGGCCGTTGGAGGCGTCGGGCACGTCGGGGCAGAAGGTGGTGTTGAACGGGGGGCTGAATCTATCGGTGTTGGATGGATGGTGGGCGGAGGCCTACGACGGGTTGAACGGGTTCTCGATCGGCACCGGGCGGACGCATTCGAACATGGATGTGCACGATACGCGGGACGCGGAGGACTTGTATCGCACGCTGCGCGACGAGGTGATTCCGCTGTTCTATAACCGGGATAGCGACGGGTTGCCGCGCGGGTGGATTAAGCGGATGAAGCGGACGATTCGCACGCTGGGCTGGCGGTTTAATGCCAACCGGATGGTGATGGATTATGTGCTCCATTCCTAAATTCCGGCGGCGGGCGGGCGGTCGAGCGATATGGGGTCGCGCGGGTAGTTACTGCGGCCGCTTTCGATGGCGGGCTTGGAATTCCCTGGTGGCGCGACGGGCCTTCCCGTCGCCGTCATAGGTTACCCAGGCCAGGACGTCTCCGTTTTTCGTTGCCAGTTCCTGTGGGGTGATCTGGTAGGCGGAGACGATGTCGCGGCGCAGCCATTCTTCGGTGGAGGCGAAGTCGACGGGCTTGCCGGTGGCGGTGTCGTAGGCGGTGCGGATTTTGCCGCACCAGAAACCATCGACGAAGACCGAAACGACGGTCCCTTTCCAGGCGGCGTGGGCGAACCTGACGGAGCAGTCATCGCCTGAGGCGATGGTCTCACTTCGCCACTTTTCCTTCAGCACAACACGGACGGCGCAGTCAAAGGAACAACCGTACTCCTGGACGACGACCTGCCGCAGGGTATCGGGTGCGACTGATGTATAGACGGTCTGCGCGAAGGGCATGCATCCAGTCATTGTTGCCAGTGTGAGCAAAAAACAGCGGTGCATTTGTTGATTGTCACCCACGTGGGTGATGTGGCTGTACCCCGGTCGCCTCTACGATCCTATTCATGAAGCGACTTACCCTACTTACTCTTCTCTGTATCTCCAGCTGCTTCGGCGCCCGGCTGGTTGCCGACTCCAACCGGGTTTCCAGCCCGGTGATTATTGACAGCGCGACGCTTTCCGATACTGCGCTCATCAATGAGACATTCAGTAATCTGATCCCCCAGGGCACGCAGGCCGGCAGCGCCTACGCCCTGGCCTCGTTCGGCCGGCTTGGGGTTTCCACGACTGCCGGTTTCAGCCTTACTCAGGTACTTGGCGGCGGCAGTTCCGGTACGTCAGCAAACACCATCAGCCGGGCGGTGGTTTATCTCGAAGACTATCTCCAACTCCAGACCACGAGCCCGGACCAGCGGCTCTATATTGATCTGCAACTGGACGGACTGCTGTCGGCCAATCCCGCAGCGCTGAATACGGTCAACAACAGCAGTGTTGCCGATGTTCAGTTCAACATCGTGTTGAACGCGTCCCGCTTGAACTACCTGGAAACCCCCGATGGAGTGACGATATTTGGGACGAACTACGCGCGGGTTGGTGACCGCGTATTCCGCATCTGGACAGATACGGCCAGCAACAATGTGAACCTCAGCGCCTCGCTGCGGGCGCTGGCTCACTGTTCCGGCGCGATTCAGAACTACGCCGATCGTCCGGCTGCCATCGCGTGCAACGCCGTCTCCGATTTCGACAGCACCCTTCGCTTTCTGGGCGCGGGCATCTCCGACGCGAATGGAAATGCGATCGGTAGTCCGGTGAACTTTGTGTCCGCCTCCGGCTTCGACTACGTTGCCGGGGTTCCGCCCGCTCCCACCGGGGAGGTCCCTGAGCCGGCGACGGCGGCGCTCATCGGCGGGTCGTTGGCCGCGCTGGCTGTGCTCCGCCGTCGAAGATAAGTTGTCACGTTTTCGCGGTAACTCTCGCTACAAATAAGTGGGGGAGTTACCGCCGAATGTCTTTGGCTTTGGAACCGTTGTTAGATTTACTATATGAAGCACCGTTGCACGAGGGCGGCTGGGGGGCGTTCGCGCAGTCCTTGCAGAAATCGATGCGAAGTACCGATTGCGCGCTTGTCAGTTACTCTTCGCTGGCGGCACCGCCCGCGGTGAGTGAGTACTCGGGTGATCCCGCCACGGCCGAGTTGTACGAACGACACTATGGGGCGGTGAATCCTTGGCTTCGGCCGATCTCGCAGCTTGGCTTGGGTACCGTTGCCACGGATGAAGAGCTGCTGCCGATGGATCGATTTCGGAGCACCGAATTCTACAACGACTTTGGCCGGAGGCATGCCGTGGTCCATACGGCCGGTGTTGTGCTGCATCGCGGCCCTGGGCAGTTGGCGTTTATCTCACTCGACCGGGGGGAACAGGCAGGGCCGTTTCCCGCCGATCAGGTCCAACTTCTTCATCGGCTAACGCCTCACCTGCAACGCGCGGTTCGCATTCAGACGGCCCTGGCCGAGAAAGCTCCGGCTCCCTCGCCGGACGAAATCCAGTTCGTTCTCGATTGCGCCGGGCGTGTTCTCCAATGCACTGCGGCTGCTGAGCAGTTGCTTCGGCTTGGCGACATCGCCCTTCGCGCGAACCGGGAATTGGACCTCACCCGCTTGTGCCCCTTCCCGCTTGGGCCCGCCATCAGCGCTGGTGTTCCGGTCGAAAAACAGTTCCCGGCTCTGCCTTTTCGGCCGCAGGTGAGTTTGCGGCCCACGCCCACCCGGAATCCATTCGGCCAGCGGGCCGCCTTTGCGCTGTCCATCCGCTTCGCGGTTTCTACGCCGGCGCTCGAATGGCGGATGACTGCCGCCGAGTTTCGCCTTGCCGAACAGCTACGGGGCGGCAGTAACCTCCGCCAATCCGCAGTTGCGCTTGGCATCTCTTACAACACGGCCAAGACCCAGCTTGCCGCCATCTACTCGAAGAGTAACTGCCGTTCGCAATCGCAACTGGTCAGCGCGCTCCTAGGCTGAAACGCTAAACTGGAGTTTTGCCAGGGGCCCAGTCGCTGCTGCCACCAGAGAGGCTATCGCTGCATGTTTTCATCACCCGATTCGGCGGAACTTCTTCGCTATTTGAGCTTGAAACTGGCGGTCATGGGGCAACCCTTGGACCGCATCGCGGGGGACGACGATTTCGTCGACGTTGCCCGGCCGCTGCTTCGGAATTACGAGAACAAAGTCCGGTTGTTGAAGGACTACCTCTGTCCCGCCGATACGCGGATTCAGCACTTCCTGGATAGCTATTTGAGAGAGCTTGGCGAGCCGGTGCCGCGGCTGCCGGGGCGCACGTTCGTCCTCGACCGCGCGGGGCTGGGGCGGATCCTCTCCATTCCGTTCAAGGGCGCCAGTTTCGCGTCGCCCTATCTGCGTTCGTATCGCACGGCGCAGGGGATTCTGCATAACCCGGTCAGCGACCGGCGGACGACCAAGGGTGTTTTCCATATTGTCGAGGGCGGGTTTCCGGTTCCCGCTGATAAGCAGGCTGTTCCGAAGCGCGCGTTCGCGACCTTGCTGCAGGCCGCGCTGACGCCGCCGGAGGATTCGCTGACGCTTCCCTTCACCGCGAATCAGGAGAACAAGGCGCGGCTGTTCGTCTCGCTGCTGTTGCGCCCGGTGGTTTGTCCGGCGGCGGGGGATGAGCCGCAGAAGACGATGGAGACGCGGTTCTTCGCGCCGGGGAGCCTGGTCAGCAATCTGGATTTTGTGGAGTCGATTTTCGGCAATGGCGGGGACCCGCAGTTGCCGGAGAACGACGCCGGGTTGGACGTTCTGCATTGGACGGGGCACACGGGCTGCGTGATTCTGGCGCCGCATCTGGTGGGGCTTAAGAAGAAGGCGCTGGGGTTGCCGCATGTCACCGAAGCCAGCGCGCGGCAGATCCGCGACGGCATGGCGTGGGAGAACGAGGACGAGCTTTACAACGGCGGCAGCGCGTTCAAGATTTGCGCGCGCGATCATCACGGCGTGATGGTGACGATCATCGCCGATAACTACTACGGCTATTGCAAGAAGGAAGTGAAAACCCAGATCAGCTTTGCGGCGAACCTTTACGGGATTGCCGAAGAGGAGCACGCCGGGGGGGCGATTGCGTTCGCCACGTATATTTTGGGCCAGGAGTTCCACGCCGAGCAGACGGTTAGTTTGAAGAAGGGCTCGTTTGAGCAGGCGATGTCGCTGCTGGGGGGGCTGGCGGTGCGTCAGCCGGAGGGGTACGCGATTGACCGGCGCTACGACACGCTTTTTTATCTGCCCGAGAACTCCATTTTCCGGTTGCGGACGGGGTTTGTGAGCTGGGATCAGGGCGGTGTGGAGCAGCGGCTGTCGCTGCGGCCGGGTAATGCGTATGTGCTGCCATCGGGCTTCCGGGTGCAGATGGAGAAGCAGCTTTCCGGGCGCGCATGGCGTCTGATTGGCGTGCGGCCGCGCGGCACGTTGTGCCATAAGCCTTGCACGGTTTCGGGTGGCGGAAAGTCGGAAATTTCGAAGCCGCTGGGCAATGTTCTGCTGCGCGGGCCGGTGTTCATCAAAGACTTCAAGGCCGATATGGAGCAGGTGGCGCAGATCCTGAAGATGGACTTCTCGGCCATCTACAAAAACCGCTTGCCGGACGAGCGCAGCCGGCGGCCGATTCTGAGTCCGGAGCGTTCGTTGGGCTCGGTGATTCAGCTGCTGACGCCTTCGGCGGACTACAACGACTTCTACAACAACTGGCTGCGCGGGCTGCACCAGACGACGCGGCAGCTGGTGTTTACCGTGAAGCGCTACTACCGGCCGGAGTGGGGCGACAACTGGGCGGAGCATTTTACTGTCGACCGGATCAATGGCTCGATGGGCCATGAGCTGAAGTTTGAGCACGAACTGCTGGTGAGTAATTACCTGCGCGTTGGGTTCGACAAAGAGGGCGCGTGGCGGATCTTCAAGCTGCGTCCGGACTTCTATCCGTCCGTGAAGGTGCAGGTGGAGGATGATATTACGGCGTCCGCGGTGGTGCCGCGCGGGCGGCTTTCGGGGTTGGACCCGGAGACGACGAACCCTTCGGTGAAGCTGCTGATCAACTGCGAAAAGCTGCTGTTCCAGCGGCCGGATGACGCGATTCATCGCGGCGCCGATGCGCAGGCGGAAGCGGATATGGCGAGTCCGGGCACGTTCATTTCGAACTACGAGCCGTTGACGCCGGCGATGGTGACGACGATGGTGGATCACGTTACCGAGATGGACCGGTTCACGGCGCCGATGAAGAAGCTGCTGGAGGATTTTGCTCCTACGCAGGGCGAGGCGTACGTTGTCTCGTCGGCGCATCCGCGGATGGTGAACGGGAAGCCTTCGCAGAACCCGCGCTATTTGCAGCGGCGGCCCGATCTGGCGAATCCGCGGGAGTCGCACATTGCGGAGATGGTGGCGCGGTTGGAGCGGGAGATTCCCGCCGGCAGCCCGGTGCAATTTCCTGTGAATGCGGTGCTGGCGGGGCGGCGGAACAATCCGCCGGATCCGTCCATTAACCTGCCGGCGCTGGCGGTTTATGGGCCGATTCACTATCAGGAATTGCCGGAACTGTTCATGGAGTTCATTTCGTCGCTGACCGGGAAATCGCCGGCGACGACGGGGTTCGGCAGTGAGGGCGCGCTGACGAAGGGTCCGTTCAATGCGCTGCTGCCGGTGGTGGATTGCAACAATGCGCTGGTCTCCGCGATTTTGACGGAGTATCCCGGGTTCACGACTTCGGCCGGCTGTGTGGGGCCGAAGATTCAGGTGGACCACGACGTGAGTTTGCTGGTGCCGGAGATCTGGTGCCGGATGCGGGTGGCTGAGCGGGAGCCCGGGTTCATGATCGCCAACGGGTACCTGGAGAAGATCCAGGATTACGAGTACAACGGGCAGACGGTTCTGGCCAGCCGGCTGGGGTATCGGATTACGCCGCTGTTTGTGGACCGGTTCCTGGGCCGCATTTTTGAGGTGCCGGGGACGGTGTTTCCGGAGCATTTGCTGCGGCCGGAGATTCAGGACGAGGCGCTGTTTGCCGAGGGGATCAACGCCATTGTGGAGACGCAGCGGCGGGTGGCGTTGAACTATTTCGAGGATGGCGGTGTGGAGCTGGCTTGCCCGCCGTTGAAGGCGTTGTTGCACATCATGGCGCACGGCCATTACGAGGGCATGTCGATTAACGATGCCGCGTTCCGCGGGCTGTTTACGCGGGAGTCGTTGTTGGCGAGCGATTGGTACCGGGCGCGGCTGGCGGCCAAGCAGGCGGTTGATAAGGCGCTGTGGACTCGGCACGTGAACTCGCTGGAGGATTTCCAGCGGGAGGGGGCGATTGGCATTGATGTGCCGACGTTGTTGGCGGAGGCGCGGAGGCAGCAGGCGCGGGTGCATGCGCCGGAGTATCTGGAGGAGTTGGTGGGCACGATTGGGGCGGATCCTTCGCATGGGCGATGAGTATTCGAAGAGAGTCTGGCCGCCATTCTGTGCAAGCCGAGGCCGAGGTTCCTGGCACGGCTGAGGAGGTGTGGGACGCGATTGCCACGGGTCCGGGCATTTCCAGTTGGTTTGTGCCGACGGATATGCGGGCGGATGGGACGATCGTGTGTGAGTTTGGGCCGGGGATGGAATCGGTGGCGCTTGTCACCGATTGGGATCCGCCCCGGCGGTTTGCGGCGGAGAGTGACGGTTTTGACCCGAACGGCCCGCCGCTGGTGACGGAATGGAGCGTCGAGGCGAAGCCGGGCGGCTGTGTTGTCCGCGTGGTTCATCGTCTGGTTGCTGAGACGGACGAGTGGGACAGGCAGTTGGAATCGGTCGAAGCGGGGTGGGCGGATTCCTTTCGGTTGTTGGCTTTGTACCTGCGGCATTTCCCGGGACGGTACGCGGCGACGTCGCAGTTTATGGCGGTGACGCCGAGGCCTGCCGCCGATGTCTGGGACCGGTTGGCGACGAAGCTGCCATTGACGGGCGCGCTGGCGTATGTCGCGACCTGTCAGCGGATTCTACTGTCGCCTTCGATGGTGGTCCACCTGTTCGCGATGCCGATGGGGAAGCAGACGGTGGTGTGTTTGCGGTTCTATGATTTTGACGGCGACTCCGTTCCCCCAATAGACTGGCAGGAATGGCTCCATCAGCAGCTCTAGGCAAACTCCACAGCACCGATAAGACTCTGCAGAACGAGGCGTTTCAGGAGCTGATGGCCCTGACGGCGGAGCCGGTGCCGTGGGCGTATGAGATTTGGGACGACATTGTGAAGACGTGTGCTGATAAAGACAATCGGCGGCGGGCGATTGCGGCGCAGGTGCTGGCGAATTTGGCCAAGAGCGATCCCGAGGGGCGGATGGCGCGGGCGTTTCCGTTTCTGTTGCACGTCACGCGGGACGAGCGGTTTGTGACGGCGCGGCATGCGTTGGAATCGCTGTGGAAGGTTGCGATTGTGAGCGGCTCCAATCAGAAGCTGGTGTTGACGGGGCTGCGCAACCGGTTTGTGGAATGCGCGGCGGAGAAGAATTGCACGCTGATTCGTTATGACATTACGGTTGTTTTGGAGACGATTCATGCGCACACGAGTGATGATGGGGTGCGCGAGCTGTCGCTGGAGTTGATTGGCACCGAGACGGATGAGAAGTACAGGAAGAAGTATCTGACTGTTTGGCGGGGGAAGCGTTAGGTTTTTCCGCGTTTGTCTGTTTGGAATCTGGTGGACAAGTCCTGTTCATGCGCTGGCGTGCATTTTCGGTTGTCCGCGCTTTAGGCCGGCCGGGCGCGGACACTCCGCGCCAACCGTCTGACTACCCAGATCCGGCTTCTGATCCGGGTAGTCTCGCAGGGCCGCCGGTGGTGGTGATATTCGGGATGTCAAAGATCTGGTGGCGGCTGGCGACGATGATTTCTCAAGATCGCTGCTGCCGGGTCGGCGGCTTTGTTGTCCGAGTAGCTAGGGCCGCTTGCTGACGCGCGCGGTTCGGTAGCTCTTGGAAGGGCCGCCTTATTTCACGTCTGGGGGCTTCTTGGGGGCCGGGACGTGGTCGTGGAACAGGGGTGGAAAGTACCACTGGTCTATGTCTGTTCGCATCATGCGGTTGATCATTTCCATCGTTACCAGCCTGTCGGCTGGCTGGATGAATTCGCATAGGAAGTCTTGCCGATACTTGATCGGGTCGGCTGCCTTTTGCATTTCCAGATAGTCGGGGTCTATCTCCGGGCAGTCGGTGACTGGGGAGAAGATTTTTGTCCAGCGCTTGTCGCGGCTGTGCCAGATGTTGAAGAAGAATCCGGCTTGGCGGCGTGGGGTGCTCATTAGCCAGATGGCTCCTCTTGTTCTTGCAACGGAGGCCGATACGGACCAGTAGACGTTGTCCTGGACCAGGGCGGCTTCGTCGACGATTAGCACGTTGGCGGTGTTGCCGACAGAGGTGTCGCCGCTGTGGGCTACCGCGATGATGTTGCTTCCGTTGGGTAGTTCCAGTGAGAAGGGGAAGCCGAGGACCCTTCGGAGTTTTATGTTGAGCTTGGGCAGGTAGCGGGTGGCCCGGTTGATTAATATGGCCGCTTGGTGTTTGGTGCGGCTGAGGATGACGATTGTCTGGTCCGGTTTTTCTACTGCGTGGTGGAGGGCTTTTATGGCGATTGTGGTTGTCTTGCCCCATTGGCGATTGCAGCAGAGGATTAGATATTTGGCGTCGGTGTTGAGGACTTCCGATTGTTTCGGGCTGGGGTGGAAGTTTAGCTTTTGCTCGGCCCAATCGGCGGTTGTTTTTGGGCACACTTCGGCTGTCACGACTGGCGTTCGGTAGTCGTTGGACAGCTGGTCTAGCATCTTTTCCTTTCGTGCTGCTGCGTTGGTCGGCTGTTTCGCGTCTTTGGGACACACTCCGGCGCGCGAGGCGCGCCGGGCGAGTATGTCCCCGGGGTGGTGTCCGTTGCACCCGGGTTTTCTCTCCCTTTTTGCCCGTTTTATGCCGCTCTTCTTGGGGCTGGGGGGAGGTCGTCTTCGATGTCGATGCCTTTGGCGACGTCGTCGGGCGGGAGGACGACGATTCGGTGGCCGGGGAACTCGCGGCGGTAGGCGGCGAGGACTTCTGGCGTCGTTTCCGTGACGTAGACGGTCGGTTCGCTATTCTCGGTTTGGGGCTCGGTCTCTTGTGTTTCCAACGGTTTGGCGACGTTGGGGAAGTTTTTATTCACATCGGCGATGCCTTTGCGGAGCCGGGCGATGCGGACTTCGAGGCGGTCGATCTGGCGCTCCATCTTCTCGATGGGGGACTTGGCGGCGAAGAGCTTGCGGGCGACTTGGGCTTGGTAGAAGTCGTCTTGGTGCTCCTTGGCGACCGGGGCGGGGTGGCTGGCGGCTTCCATGAGTTCGTCGTTCCAGATGCGGTTCAGGTCGGTCTGGATGCGGTCGATCTGCCAGCGGGCGATGGCCATTTGGCGGACCATGGCGGCGGCTTCCTGGTTGACGGGCAGGAAGATCTGGGTGAGCTGGTTGATGAGCGCGTAGAACTTTTTGCGGTCCTCGTGGCAGAGGACGCCGGAGTTGGGCGGGACGAATTGGGCGAGGATTTCGGCGTTCTCGCCGGTTTTGATGGAGTTGAGGCGCGATTGGGCTTTGCCTGCTTCGGTCTTCGGTCCGCGGGACTTGGCGCCGTTTTCGCGGGCGATTCTTGCTTTCTCTTCGGGCGTGATCATGGTTCCGATTCCTTTCGGTGGTGGAAATGGAAACGGCCCTCGTTTGCACGAGGGCCGTTGGGTGGGCGAGGTCTTCCTAACCCGCCACTAACCTAGCACGGCGCGCAAGGGTATTTGGGGGTGAAAAATTTCATGTTGTTGATGGGAAAAGAAATATTTCGTTTCGAAAGTTGTGACTCCCAATTCCGAGGCGGATAAAACCCGCATAAATTGGGAGGAAAAGCAGCCTGAACCGGGTGAAGTGGATGCATCCACTGGATCGGATATTTACCTGCCGGTAGATAGGCTACTCTGCATACACATGGTGTGTAACGGGAACGCGTTCGTTATCATTCTGGCCGTGTTTTTTCTGCCTGCGTTTGCCGACAACGCGGGAGCGGCGCGGATGCCGAACGACGACAACGTGTACGAGGGCGTGGAGTACAAGACGGTGGTGCCGGGGTTGCATTCCTCGGAGAAGGGGTTTGTGTTGGCGGCGGACACGAGCCGGGCGTTGCGGGTTTGCCAGGAGACGGTGCAACCGGACGAGAGCACGGCGAAGCGGGCCGAGACGCTGCTGTTTTACGACGGCCGGGGGAACGTGACGGATACCGTTACCGGCTACCATGAGGATCGAATCAAACACCACCTCCGGCTTGCGAGAGAGTACTTTTCGTTGTCTGCCGACGGCCCGAGTGGAGCATAGCAGCGACGACGGTGCTGCAATTTGTGAACCACCTCGGGAATGCTGGAGGCTCCAGAATCTGAGTAAGCGTTCGAAGGTCCACGTCCGGACAGCCTGAGGGATAGGGAGAACACTGGGTGGAGCGGCGAAGTAGCCGCCGACTTTATCGCCAATTGCCTTCTTTGCTGGAGTTTTTGATCGTCGAACGGGAGCGGATGTTTGTGGAGCATTACCGCCGTCTTCCGGATGGGAGTTGGCAAATTGTTGTTTACGCGGAAGAGGGTTCTGTGATTCGGCTCGATTCGCTGGGGGCGACTTTGGCGGTCAGCGAGCTGTATTTGGGGGTGGCTGAGTTGTGAGGCGGCGCTAAAACGAGACGCCTAACAGGAACGTTACGCCCTGGACGGTGCCGCCGCCCATGTCGACGTTGAGTTTTGCATCGACGTTGGCCGGGCCGAGCTTGATGTCCGTGCCGACGGAGAGGGTGATGGTTTTGGTGGCGGAGTTGGCGGCGAAGGCGAATTCGAGGGTGCCGTTGGTGAACTGCACGCGCCCGCCGAAGGCCACTGTTGTGGTGACGGACTGGCCGTCGCGGACCTGGGTGAATTGGAACCCAACGGCGACGTTGGTTTTGCCGATGGTGCCGACGAAGGTGCCGGTGAGGGCGAGGGTTGTCGCGCCGAGGGAGCCGTCGGCCTTTTTTAGGGTCAGTTCGAGGTCGCCGGTGAAGCTGTTCTTTTGGAACTGCGCGCCGATGGAGATGGTGCTTTCCGCCGTTTGTTCGTCGCCGTTTTCGGCCAGGCGGCGGCTGAACTGATAGCTGACGGTGAAGTCCTCATTGACGAGGAGGGTGCCCTGGAAATCGATGGATTGCGGGCCGGCCTTCTGATACTGGTAGCTGAGTTGGTTGGTGGATTTTTTGATGCTGACGTTGCCGGGGAGGGTGAAGACGCCGGTGCCGGTTTCGGTGGCGTACGTGAACTGGAGTTGGCCGCCGCCGGCGGGGGCGTTGCCCCACGTGCCGGCGAAGTTGAGCTTGTGTTTTAAGAGCGGGCGGTTGGTGGCGTTGAAGAGGAAGATGAACTTGCTGTCGGGTGAGTTGACGATGCCTTTGATGGTGGAGACGGTGCCGTCGGGCGTGGTGAAGGTGAGGTCGTGGGTGGCGTTCAGGTTCCACTTGCCGCGGAGTTCGAAGGAGAAGGGATTGAGCTCGTCGGGCTGAACGGTGAGGACGGCTTTGGAGGTTGTGAATTTGGGGGTAACTTTCGAGTCCGGATTCCAGTTGCAGAGGTCGGCGCCGGCGCTGGAGAGGATGAGTTGGTTGTCCGTTGTGAAGCGCCAGGCGACGGCGAAGGACTGGGAGGCGCCATCGTCGGTGGTGACGCTGATTTTGTTGTCAGCGAGGGTCTTCCAGGTGCCGCCTTGGAGGACGTTGCCCTGGGTATCGAGGGTGAAGGCGCCGAGTTTAAAAGTGTTGGGCATAGGGAAGTTCCTTGGGGTCTAGTAGGGTAGATTGGTGGTGACGCTGAAATAGAATTTACCGCGACTGCCGCCGGTGGCGGCGGGGCCGAGGCCGTAGGCCCAATCGAGGCGGAGGACGGCGGGGCCGGCGACATAGCGCAAGCCGAGGCCGGGGCCGCGGCGGGGCGTGGCGGAGAGGTCGCCGGCGTTGCCGATGTCGTGGAAGGCGGCGAGGAAGAGATTGGCATAGACGGGCGCCCAGAGTTCGGGCTGGAGGGTCCAGAGGCGGATGGCGACGGCGTCGTCGCGACGGAAGCCGCGGAGGCTTTCGGCGCCGCCCAAGGAGGGTTGGTCGAAGATTGGCGTGGAGGCGCTGGCGAAGGCGGCCTGGGCGGCGATATCGGTGGCCCAGCCTTTGGGTAGCTGGCGGTGGAAGCGGGCGGTGGCGGAGGCGCGCTGGTGTTGTTGGACGGTTGACGTGGCCGTGCCCCAGCGGAGGGTGGGTTCGAAGCGCCAGGTCCAGGGGTAGGGGGAGCCGCTGGATTGGTAGAGGTGGACGGCGCCGACGTCGATGGTGTTGGTAGTGCTGATGGTGCCGAGGGTGACCTTGGTGCGGGCGGGTTCGGTGAAGAACTTGAGGAGGTGGCCGTTGCGGTCGCGGAAGAGTTCGAGTTCCAGGCGGGCGCGGGCGCCGGTGCGTTGTTCGTTCTGTTTGGTGCCGGTGAGGTAGCGGTTGGCTTCGGTATCGGTACCGCTTTGCAGGGAGAAAGCGAGGCGGCGGTGGAGGCGGGAGAAGGCGATGTAATCGGTAGTGAAGTTGGCGGTGGCGAGCGGGGTGCCGGGGCCGCCCTGGCCGGCGCGGACGGAGAGGCCTGAGTTGCCGAAGTTCTGCTGGGCGAGGCCGAAGGCGCGGAGGCCCTGGCCGGGTTTGTAGGTGACGCCGAAGCCGGCGTAGCGGGTTTTGGGTTTCTGGCCGGGATCATCGATGCAATCGGCTGGGGTGGTTTTGATGGGCGGGGCCTGGCCGGGGAGGACGGTGGCGGCGGTGGGGGTGATGTGGCCGTTTGCGTCCGCGGTGGCTGGGGCTGGGGTGACGGCGTTGGCGGCGGGCGGGGCGGCGGAGATGTCCTCCAGGCGGTAGTAGGCGAGCGAGTATTGGACGTTGTTGATGAGCTTGGTGACGGGGGTGGTGACGGCGAGGGAGAAGCCGCTTTGCTGGAGGAGGAGCTGCTGGGTGGGGAGGCGGAGGCGGCTGAGGTAGGGGGCTTGGGCGAGGGGGATTTGGAGGTCGGTGTCGTAGGTGAGGTCGGGCGTGTCGGTGGCTTCGAGCTTGGCGCGAATGGCGTCGCGACGGGCGAGGTAGCCGGAGCGGAAGTCCTTGTCGGGGAGGGGGGCGTAGAGGGCTTGATCGAGTTTGTTCCAGTCCGTGGTGGTTCCTTTTACGGGGAGGCCGAAGGGGAAGGCGATGCCCTGGATGCGGGAGCCTTCGAGGATTTTGATTGTATTTTGTTCGATATCGGAGGTGATTTGGGGGTCGAGGCCGAGGGCGCTGTAGAAGGTGAGCAGGCGGGCGGCGACGGCGGGGCGGTTCCAGAGTTTGCCGTTGAGGGGGCGGAGCCAGCGGCGGAGTTGGGCGATGCGGTTGGCGGGGAGATCGGGGATGGTGACGGTGGCGGCGTTGAAGTTGGGGGCGACGCGGAAGACGACGCGGCCGGTTTCGAGGCTGAGTTCGTCGGATTCGACGTTGAAGAGGAGGCCCGAGTCCTGGTAGGTGGCGAAGGCGCGGAAGAGGCCGGCGACGGAGAGGATGTTATCGGCGGCGGCCTGGCAGTTGGGGGCGGCATCGCACCAGGCTTGGAGGGCGGTGAAGTAATCGACGATGGTGCCGGAGGGGAAGGCTTTCAGGGCCGCGACGCTGGGGAGTTGGCCGGCGTCGTCGAGGGCCTGGTCATCGACGGTGAGGGCGAGGCGGTAGGGCTTGGGGAGTTTGGCGAGTTGGGCGTCGAGGTTTGGGTCGAGCGGTTGGGGCGGGCTGGTGCGGACGATGCGGCCGTCTTTGACGCCGAGCGTGGCGCAGTAGCGGGTGGCCGGGCAGTCCTGGGCTTGGAGGGTGAGAACGACGGCGAGGAGCCAGTATTTCATGGCTTTTCCTGAATGATTAAGAGCGGACCCTGGGGGTCGAGCTGGATGATGTCGATGGGGATTTTCAGCTTTTTGTAGAAGGCCTGGAGGCGGGCGCGGATGCGGCTGTGGCAGAAGACCTGGCCGCGGAGAGGGTTTAAGTTCTGGCGGATTTGGACGGTGCGGCGGTTGCGAGTGTCGTCGTTGGGGGTGCCGCGGAGTTCGATTTGGAAGGTTGTGTTGGTGCGGGGATCGAGGGGGTCCGGGAGGCGGAAGGTGAGGATGCCGGCTTCGGCGTTGACAGCGGAGAAGAGCAGC
The DNA here is from genome assembly GCA_044358225.1 of Bryobacteraceae bacterium. GTDB lineage: Bacteria > Acidobacteriota > Terriglobia > Bryobacterales > Bryobacteraceae. The sequence continues at coordinate 25,859 of JBIKOG010000005.1, forward strand.
GGGGTGTGGTGGTAGGCAATGACGAGGGGGCGGAAGACGCCGGCTTCGGAGAGGATGTTGGCGGCTTGATCGGACCTTTCGAGCGTGGCGGCGAGGGCTAGGAATTGGGTGGTGTAGGCGGGCCAGGCGGCATCGGCCTGGCAGAAGGCGGGAGCGGGTTTGGCGCCCTGGGCGAGGAGGGGGTTGCAGGGGTTGGCGAGCTTGGCGATTTCGGTTTGGGCGAGTTGGAAGAAGGCCGGGCCGGCGGTTATTTTATAGGCGGTGGAGGGGGCGAAGGTGAATTCGGCGGGGGTGATTTGGCCGGCTTTAATGGTGATGGCGACACAGAGCGCGGAGGCGTTGCGACCGGTGGCGGGGGCGCAGGGGACGGCGGCGGTGAGCGTGGCGATACAGGCCAGGAGGGCGGCGGGCTGCATGGTGCTAACGAAGCAGGCCGGGCTGGGGGACGGCGACGTCCATGCGGAGTTCTTTCATGCGGCGGGTGCGCATTTCGCCGAGCCACTGCCAGCGGTAGCGCTTGGCGAGATCGATGGTGGCGGTGGCGGCGGTGCCTTCTTCGCGGGCCTGGGAGAGGCGTTCGCCGAAGGGGTCCATGACGTAGGTGGGATGGTCGTAGCCGGAGGTGACGAGGAAGACGCCGTTTTCGATGGCGCGGGCTTTGGCGAGGGTTTCATCGCCGCCCCAGATGGGCATGAGGATCATGTCGGCGCCCTGGTTGGCGAGGGCGCGGGCGGGTTCGGCGAAGAAGACGTCGTAGCAGATCATGAGGCCGACTTTGCCGAAATCGGTTTGGAAGACCGGGAAGTGGGTGCCGGGGGTGAGGCCGCGTTCGACCTCTTCGCGGGGGAGGTAGACCTTGCGATATTTGCCCGCGACGGCGCCCGAGCGATCGATGAGGACGGCGGTGTTGTAGACCGTTTGGCCTTCTCGTTCGTAGATGCCGGCGACGATGTAGGCATGGCGGGCTTTGGCGATTTCACCGAGGGATTTGGTGGTGGGGCCGGGGATGGATTCGCCGACTTCGGCGTAGCCCTTGGTGGTGCCGACGACGGTGATGCCTTCGGGGAGGAGGATGACGTCGGTTTTGGCGGGAACCGATTTTTCAATGGTTGCGAGGAAGCGGGCGACACTTTCGGCGGGGCCGGCGCTGTTTCGGGGGCGGAGGTTAATGGTGGCGACGTTGACCTTGCGGGCGGCGGGCGGGGGGATGCGTTCGACGACGATGTTGTCCCACCAGACGGTACCTTGGGGGGCGTTGGCGAGGTAGAGTTCGAGGTAGACGGAGGCGGCGTTGGCGGGGGCCTGGGCTTCGCCGGAGAGATCGCTCCAGGCGCCGGCGCGGCGGGTCCAGGGCATGTAATCGGGGTCGCCGGCGCGTTTGCCATCGGCGGTTTGCCAGTCCAGGCGGGCGACGATTTGCCAGTTTTCGGCGGAGACGGATTCGGCTTTGTAGGAGGCCTGGAAACGGAGCCATTCGCCGGGCTTCACGTTTTGGATCTGCTTGCGCCAGCCGCCGTAGGCCGCGGCGTTGGAGGCGCCGTTGATGGCGAGCGAGCCGGGTTTTTCGCGGCCGACGCTTGTATCGACAAAGGCGCGGGGCTTGGTTTCGGGGCGCTGGCTCCAGGTGGTCCAGCCGAAGGGATGGGGGCGGAAGGCGGATTCCTGGAGGAGGACTTCGGCGTGGAGGGAGAGGGCGCAGAGAGCCAGCACGAAAAGGCGCATGGTGACAACGTAGCAGATCCATCCCCAGGAGCGAAGAAGAACTACAATACGGGCAGAGACGATGCATTGCTGACCGTTGCGGTATTTACTTCCCATGCGGTTGCCGCTAAGGCGATCGCGCAGATGCTGGACGAAACCGGACTCTTCCGGCTGGTCTACCGATCCTCCGTAATTCCGGAGGCGCATGAGATTTTGAGAGTGGTGCGCGCCACTGATCCGGAGGTGCTGTTGCTGGATCTCAGCGACTGGGAGCGGGTGGCGGACGTGGCGCCGCAACTGGCGCAACAGGGATTGCGGGCGTTGCCGGTGGGGTACCTGGAGGACTGGACGCCGGTGCAGCAGATGACCTTCGAACGCGCGGGGATCCCCGCTTTGCTGCGGGAGCCGTTTTCGCCGGGGGAACTGGTGCGGGCGGTGTACGAGGGGCTGCACCGGGCGTATCCGATCACGAACCGCAACATTCTGGCGTTTTTGCCGGCGAAGGCGGGGAGCGGGGCATCGACGGTGGCGCTGCATACGGCGGCATCGCTGGCGAACGAGTTTCAACGGAGTGTGTTGCTGGTGGAGGGGGACCGGCGGAGCGGGGTGCTTTCGATCCTGCTGAACCGGGAGACGCCGCGGGGCGTGGCGGGGGCGTTGTTGGAAGCCGGGGAGCTGACCGATCTGTCGTGGCGGAACTACTACGAGAGGGTGTCGGGAATCGATGTATTGCTGGCTGACCCGGGGCGGCGGGGGCCGTTGCCGACTTGGGCGCAGTTCTACCAGTTGCTGCGGTTTGTGCAGAGCCGGTATGAGTTCGTATTGGCGGATTTGCCGGAGGTGGTGAACGAGGCGACGGCGGAGGTGGTGCGGAACGCGCGGGGGGTGGTGATTGTTTGCACGCCGGAGTTGCCATCGATCAAGATGGCGGCGATCCGATGCGCGGAGCTGGAAGAGTGCGAGGTGCCGCAGGAGCGGATCCACGTGGTGCTGAACCGTTTTGAGCGGGACGGGTTGCGCGTGGAGGACGCCGAGGCGGCGCTGGGGCGGGGGGTGTTCGCCACGCTGCCGAACGATTATGCGCGGCTGCGGGACGCGATGTTGGAATCGCGTGTGGCGCCGGAGGATAGCCCGTTGGGACGGGGCAGCCGGGCGCTGGCGGAGAAGCTGGGCGGGCTGCCGGAAGGGTTGCAGAAGCCGAATCGTTTTTCGTTGCTGCAGAAGCTGGGACGGATGATGGAATGAGAACGGCCCTCCGCCCGGGTTGGGCGGAGGGCCGTTGGGTTTGCTGGTTGGTGATTAGAACGCGTAGCGGAGCGCGAATTGAATTTCGCGGGCGGGCTGCGTGCCGGTGATGGACCCGAAGTTGCCGGCCGAGCGGTTGCCGTTGGGAGCTCCGAGGTTGGTTTTGTTGAAGAAGTTGAAGGCTTCCATGCGGAATTCGAGTTTCTGCGATTCAGTGACGCGGAAATCCTTGTGGAGGCCGAAGTTCATGTTGTGATAGGACGGCGCGCGAACGATGTTGCGGCCGGCGTTGCCGAAGGGCCGGGTGACATCCGTCGGGATGGAGACGGTGGCCGGGTTGAGCCACTGCTGGACGGTGCGCTCGCCTTCGGGGCGAACGGGGTTGCCGGAGATGTTCGGGCGATAGTTGGGCGCGCCGGAGACCTGGAAGGCGGCCGACGGGCCGTAGGTAAGATTGACGGGGGAGCCGGAGGTGGCGAAGTTGATCGCCGTCAGGCGCCAGCCGCCGAGGATGCCATCGGCGAGGGCGTTCGAGCTGGAGCCCCAGCGGCGGCCCTTGCCGTAGGGGAGATCCCAGAGCATGGTGGTGGTGTTGTTAAAGGGCTGGTCGTAACCGCCGAGGCCTTTTTCCTGATCGAGGGCGCGGTAGTTGACGCGGCTGTTGTCGCCGTTGCCGGTTTCGAGGTGGCCGCTGGCGTTATCGATGGCCTTGGACCAGGTGAAGGAGTTGAGGACGTAGAGGCCACCGGCGAAGCGGCGCTCGATCTTGTTCTGGAAGGCGTGGTAATCGAGGAAGCCACCGTTGAAGGCCGTCTGGATGTAGCCGAAGGCCTGGAGCGGGCGGCGGGCCTGGAGCGAGAGGCTTTCGCCCAAGTTGTTGGGACGGGCCTGGTTGTAGTCGCCGAGAATCATGAGCTTCTGGGCGTTGGTGCCGACGTAGCCGAAGTCGGCGATCCAGCCCTTGCCCAGTTCCTGCTGGATGGAGAAGTGCCAGTTTTTGTTGTAGCCGGTGCGGAGGTCGCTGGGAATGTAGTTGGTCCGCACGTTGTTCTGGCGGACGTTGGCGAGGGTTAAGAAGTTATTGGGGTAACCCTGTTCGGTGGGCCGGTAGCAGGCGCCGGGGGCCTGATTGGGGCTGGTGCAGAGGGCCTGGCCGTTGGCGACAGCGGGCGGGAGTTGGGAATCCACGATGGGGTTCAGGACGAAGGGCAGGTTGTAGGAGAGAAGATTCTCGCCGCCCATACGGTTGAAGTGGATGTAGCTGACGCCGTAGGCGCCGCGGAGGACCGTTTTGTTGAACAGCGTGTAGGCGAAGCCGATGCGCGGGGCCCAGTTGTTCTTGTCCATGTTTATGAGGGCGCGGTTGGCGATGGAGCCGTCCTTGGCCTGGATGATGGTGTTGGTGGCCGGGTCGAAGTTCGACAGGGCGTTGGTGTTTTCGAACTGGGGGGTGGCGACTTCGTAGCGAACGCCCAGGTTGAGGGTGAGCTTCTTGGAGACTTTGAAATCGTCCTGGAAGTAGAAGAAGTGCATCCACTGGCGGAGGTTGACGATGTTGGGGGTGTTGAGCGTGTAGGCGCTGCGGGCACCGAACATGAAGTCAGCCAGGAACTGGAGATTGTTCGTAGGCGTGCCGGGGATCTGGGAGAAGCGGCCATTGTAGGAATCCTGGCCGGACTTGGGGTTGAAGTCGTCAATTTCGGTGCCGATGCTCTGGTACTCCCAGCCGGCTTTGAGCGAATGGCGGCCGACGATCTTGGAGTAGTTCACCTTGGGGTTGAAGACGTTGGGGTTCTGGAACTGGGGGTTGGAGCTTTGCACGCCGAACTGGGTGTAGCTGTTGACGCTCTGGGCGTAGAGGCCGCCGGTGAAGCGGGGGTCGTTGGGCGCGTTGGCCAGATTGAACTTGCTGGCGAGCGTGGGTTCGCCGACGAAGACGGGGAATTTGCCGCCCTGCACCGCGGAGACGCCGAGGCGGAATTCGAGGAGGCTGGTGGGGCTGACGTTCCAGGTGGTGCCGAAGGCGCCCTGGATATTGCGGACGCGGACGGTACCGTTGGCATTGCCGCCCATGGCGCCGGGGATATTCGGCGGCTCAAAGTTGTTCATGAGGCGATGGGAGTAGCGGGCGAAGGCGGTCCACTTGGAGTTGAAGTAGTGGTCGTAGCGGGCATCGCCTTTGTCGTTCTGGTCCGTGCGGCGGGGCTGGAATTCGAAGTTGTTCGACAGGCCCGGGCGGTTGACGGCGGGGAGGCCGCTGAGAATTTCCTTGGACCAGGCGGTCATGTCCGAAGCGGGGATGACGCCGTTCGAATAGACGGTCCCGGTGATGGGGTTGCGGACGGCGATCCCGAGGTTGCCGGCGCGCTGTTCCATGGTGGGAAGGGTGGAGAACTGGATGGTTTTGGAGGTGCGGCGGTAGCCTTCGTAATCGACGAAGAAGAACATTTTGTCCTTCTTGATGGGGCCGCCGAACGCGCCGCCGAACTGGTTCTGGATCAGGACGGGCTTCTGGTTGTTGACGGGCTTGAAGAAGCCGGTGGCGTTGAGGGCGGTGTTGCGGAGGTACTCCCAGGCGGCGCCGTGGAACTGGTTGGTGCCGGAGCGGATGGAGGCGTTGATGATGGCGCCGCCGGCGCGGCCGAATTCGGCGGAGAAGTTGTTCGTTTCGAGGCGGAACTCCTGGACGGAATCGGGCGAGAGCTGGACGACTTGATTGGAGAAGCCCTGGTTGGAGGTGCCGTAGGAGTTGTTGTCGACGCCATCGATGACGAAGTTGTTCTGCGAGCTGCGCATGCCGTTGACGTTGAAAGAGGCGTCGCGGGAGTTGGAGATGTCGGAACGGCGAACGCCGGGGGCGAGGAGCGCGAGATCGGCGTAGGAGCGGCCGTTGAGGGGCAGGTTCACGACCTGCTGGCGGCCGACGACGGTGCCGCGGGAGGAGGTGTCGGTTTCGAGAGCGGCGACGGCGTCGTTGACGGTGATGCTCTCGGCGGTGGAGCCGACTTCGAGCTTGAGGTCGACGCGCTGGCGGGCGTTGACGGTGACGACAAAGCGGTTGGCAATGGCGGATTTGAAGCCTTTGGCGCCGGCTTCGAGCTTGTATTCGCCGGCTTTCACGTTGGCGAACTGGTAGCTGCCGGAGGCGTCGGATTTGGTTTTCTGTTGGACACCGGTTTGGAGATTGGTGAGGGTGACATCGCTTTCGGCCAAGGCGAGGCCGGAAGCGTCAAGAATGGTACCGAGCACTTGCGCGGTATCGAATTGGGCCAGAAGCAGGCTGGCGAACAGGGCACAACAGAGTGTTAATCGTTTAAGCAAAAGAGACTCCTCATGGACATAGGGTATCGGGCCCCTGTGTCAGACATGTTCTCTCATTGTCACAAATCCATTACAGGGTGCAGATATGCGGCATTTTGGCGTACGATAGGGCAGCTATGTCTCAGATTAAAGGCCCCGCCATTTTCCTGGCCCAGTTTATGGGCGATGCAGCCCCGTTCAATTCTTTGCCCGCCATCACGGCCTGGGCGAAGTCCCTTGGTTATAAGGGTGTCCAGCTTCCCTCGTGGGACAGCCGGATTATGGATTTGGCCAAGGCGGCTGAATCGAAAGCCTATTGCGACGATTTGAAGGGCCAGACGAACGGCCTGGAGATCACGGAGTTGGCGTCGCATTTGCAGGGCCAGCTGGTGGCTTCGCACCCGGCCTACGACGAGATGTTCGACATCTTCGCGGCGCCGCAGGTGCATGGCGACCCGGCGGCGCGGAGCGCCTGGGCGACGGAGCAGTTGAAGCTGGTGATCAAGGCTTCGGCGAATTTGGGATTGCCGGTGACGCCGTCGTTTTCGGGCGCGCTGATGTGGCCGTTCATCTACCCGTGGCCGCAGCGGCCGGGCGGAATGGTGGAAGAGGGGTTCAAGGAATTGGCGAAGCGTTGGAAGCCGATTCTGGATTGCGCGGATGAGCACGGCGTGGATTTTGCGTATGAACTGCATCCGGGCGAGGACCTGTACGACGGCGCGACGTTTGAACAGTTCCTGGAAGCGACGGGCAACCACACGCGGGTGAACATCAACTACGATCCGTCGCACTTCATTCTGCAGTGCATGGATTATGTGGGCTTTATCGACATCTACGCGTCGAAGATCAAGGCGTTCCACGTGAAGGACGCTGAGTTCCGGCCGTCGGCCAAGAGCGGCGTGTATGGCGGGTATCTGGGCTGGAAAGAGCGCCCGGGCCGCTTCCGTTCGCTGGGTGACGGACAGGTGGATTTCAAGCAGATCTTCTCGCGGCTGACGGCGGGCGGGTATAGCTCGTGGGCCGTGTTGGAGTGGGAATGCTGCTTTAAAGACAGCTCGCAGGGCGCGGCGGAAGGGGCGCCGTTTATTGCGTCGCACCTGATCGATGTGCCGGCGAAGGCGTTCGACGATTTCGCGGGCGCGGATTCCGATACGGCGCGCAATCGCCGGATTCTGGGCTTGAAGTAGTTCGGTTTCGTTTCATCGTGCCCGGCTTGTATACTAGCGGGCACGATGAAGCGAATACTCCTGCTGGCATGCGGCGCGGCCGCGATGGTTTTTGGGCAGTTGGCGACGGGTCCGGCGTTGCCGATCAAGTTGATTGGCGAGTGGGCGAAGCTGCCGAAGGGGATGTACATCGGCGAGTGTTCGGGCGTGGCGACGGACAAGGACGACAACGTCTGGGTTTTCAACCGGAGCAAGCATCCGGTGATGAAGTTCGATAAGACCGGGCGGCTGCTGGACGCCTGGGAAAACCTGCCGGTGGCGGCGTCGCACGGCATTAAGATTGATCCGGATGGGAATGTCTGGACCGTGGATGTGTTCGGCCATTCGGTGAAGAAGTGGTCGCGCGAAGGGAAGTTGCTGATGGTGATCGGCAACGCGGGCGCGCAGCCGGGGACGAATGAGACGAAGGACGCGTTCAACCGGCCCACGGGCATTGCGTTTTTGCCGAATGGCGACTTCTGGGTCTCCGATGGGTATGTGAATTCGCGCGCGGTGAAGTACAACAAGAACGGCGAATTCATGATGCAGATCGGCGGGAAGAAGGGCACGGCGGAGGGCGAGTTCGACACGGTGCACGATGTGGCGATCGACGCGCGCGGGCTGGTTTATCTGGCGGACCGGGAGAACCGGCGGGTGCAGATCTATTCGCCGGAGGGCAAGCTGTTGCGGGTTTGGAAGAACCTGGGTTCGCCGTGGGGCCTGGCGTATAACCAGAAGGAAGAGGCCATGTACATTTGCGATGGGTATAACAACCGGATCGTGAAGGTGAACATGGAGGGGCAGGTGTTGGGGACTTACGGGCAGTACGGCAAGATTCCGGGCCGATTTGATTTTGTGCACCATATGGCGGTGGATTCGACCGGGGCGATTTATGCGGCGGAGATTAAGAACTGGCGCGTGCAGAAGTTTGCGTGGCAGAATTGATGGTCTCGTAGAATAGAGATATGGCCCTTATCGACGAGATGCGGATGGACCGCACGGTGATGTCGGTTGTCACGACTGAAACGCCTTCGGACGCCAATGCTTACTGGCAGACGAGGTCGATCGCGGAGCGGCTCGAAGCGTTGGAATTGACGAGGCAAGTATTCAATGGCTACGACCCGGATACCGACCGACTTCAAAGAGTTCTTGAAGTTACTACAGGCCCACGAGGCTAAGTTCCTGCTGGTTGGCGGCTACGCGGTGAACGCGTTTGGGTATATTCGAAATACTGTCGATATTGACGTCTGGATCGCGGCAACGCCAGTGAACCAAACCCGTGTGATTGAAGCGATTCGTGAATTTGGGTTTGTAACAGCGCACCTCGGCGTGTTGGATGCTCCGGATGCGATGCTCCGAATGGGCCACCCTCCGCTCCGGATCGAAGTTCTTAAGCAGCTCTCGGGTGTGGAATTTGACGGGTGCTGGGAGAGGCGTGTCGAGTTTCGGCTCGATGATCTTGTGATACCTATGATTTCGCTGGCTGATCTCAAGACCAATAAGGGCGCCGCTGGCCGGCCAAAGGACATGGCCGATTTGAGCAACTTGCCTTAGTGGAAGACATGATCGGTTCGCGGGCGTAGACTGGGGGTGCTATGACCCGCCGCACTGCTCTTCAACTTGCAGGCGCCGCCGCCTCCAGCCTTGCGCTGCCCGCCGCGCCTTACCAGCCTTCCGCCGCCAACCTGAAAGCCCGCGAATGGTTTCAGGACGCGAAGTTCGGCCTGTTTGTTCACTGGGGTGTTTACTCCGTTTTGGGCAAGGGCGAATGGGTGATGAACAACGACAAGATGACGGCGTCGGACTACCAGACGCTGCCGGCGCGGTTTAACCCGGTTCGCTTCAACGCCGCCGAATGGGTGGCCACCGTGAAGAACGCGGGGCAGAAGTACATCACCATTACGAGCAAACATCACGACGGGTTTGCGATGTGGGGGACGAAGCAGAACAAGTGGAACATTGTGGACGCGACGCCCTATGGCAAAGACCCGCTGCAGGCGCTGGCCTCGGAGTGCCGCAATCAGGGTGTGAAGCTGTTCTTCTACCATTCGCATCTGGACTGGACGCATCCGGACTACTTCCCGCGCGGGGGAACGGGGCAGGCATCGGGGCGCGCGCAGAGCGGGGATTTTAACCGTTATCTGGATTTCATGGACGCGCAGTTGACGGAGCTGTTGACGAACTATGGCGAGATTGGCGGCATCTGGTTTGACGGGATTTGGGATCGCAAAGACGCCGACTGGCGGTTGCGGAATACTTACGATCTGATCCACAAATTGCAGCCGCAGGCGTTGATTGGGAACAACCATCATCTGGCGCCGTTTGAGGGCGAGGACTTTCAGATGTTCGAGAAAGATCTGCCCGGGCAGAACGCGGCGGGCTTCAGCGGGGAAGCGAAGATCGGTAAGTTGCCGCTGGAGACTTGCGACACGATTGGAGTGGCGTGGGGCTACAACCCGAACGAGAAAAAGCTGAAGAGCACGAAACAACTGCTGCACACGCTGATCCGCGCGGCGGGGAGCAATGCCAACTTCCTGTTGAACGTGGGGCCGAAGCCGGATGGGACGATTCAGGACGAGTTCTCGGCGCGGCTGAAGGAGATCGGCACGTGGTTGGGCACGTATGGCGAGTCGATATACGGGACGCGCGGCGGGCCGGTGGGGCCGCGGCCGTGGGGTGTGACGACGGCGAAGGCGAGCAAAGTTTATGTGCATTTGTTGGACTGGCCGGACCGGTGGCTGGCGATTCCGTCGCTGGGGAAACCGGTGAAATCGGCACGGGTGATGGGCGGCGCGGCGGTGCGTGCGCAGGTTGTGGAGAACGGGTTGCTGCTCCATTTGCCGGAGGGCGGGCGGAACGAGATTGACACGGTGGTCGAGGTGACCCTCTAAAGTGAGTTACACTTTGACAAGCGGATGGAGAGTCGAATCCGGGTACTTGTCGCAAAGCCGGGGCTGGATGGCCACGATAGAGGCGCCAAGGTTATTGCACGGGCACTCCGCGACGCGGGTATGGAGGTCATTTACACCGGCCTCCGGCAGACGCCAGAAATGATCGTCCAGGCCGCGCTGCAGGAAGATGTCCAGGTAATTGGCCTATCGATTCTCTCTGGTGCGCATATGGCCGTGGTGCCGCGCGTATTGGAGCTCCTACGCCAGAATCAAATGGAAGATGTTGCCGTTATCGCCGGAGGGATCATCCCCGACGAGGACGGATTGAAGTTGAAAGAGCTCGGTGTGGCAGCGGTATTTCCCCCCGGATCTTCGTTAGAAGAGATCGTGTCGTTTATCCGCTCGGCCGTCAGGCCGTTGTGAAAAAAACACCGCCAACACCCGGCATTAGGACCCCTACATGCAGGAACGACAGAATATAGCTGTATTTGTTGACTACGACAACATCGAGATCGGTGTGAAGAGCACGCTCCGCCGCGAGTTTGCTGTTTCCCTTTGCCTCGATGCCCTTAAAGAACGTGGCGACATCGTCGCCAAGTTCGCCTACGCCAACTGGTCGCGCCAGGAAGGCGCGGTTCGCCAGATGGCGGAGAATGCTGTGCAGATGGTGCAACGGCTGCCATCCCCGCGCGGCGATAAGAACGGCGCGGATATCAACCTCGCCCTGGACGCGCTGGAAATGGCGTTCACGCACAAGAACGTGAATTCGTTTGCCATCATCAGCGGCGACAGCGATTTCATTCCGCTGGTGAATAAGTTGAAGGCCTACGGCAAGACGATCTACATCGTCGGCGGCAAGGCGTTCACTTCGACCATTCTGCAGCAGAATTGCCACGAGTTCATCTCCTACGAATCGCTGCTGGACGATTCCAAGTTCCCGCCGCGGGAAATGCCGATCGACAAGCCGCGCCCGACGCCGATTCCTTCGGCCACCGCGCTGCTGGCTGCCTCTTCGCCGGCCGCCGTTGCCGCCGCCCAGCAGGGGCAGGCCGCGCAGGCCGCCGCGCAGGCGCTGCATGGCGAACACCGCCGTGGCGGACGCGACCATCGCCGTCCGGCTCCGCTGGATCTGCCGCACGCTCTGCCGCTGGTGGAACGCGCGCTGGCCACGCTGCGCCGCCGTGGCGTGCAGCCGCAGTTGGGGCTGTTGAAGAGCACGATGTTGCAGTTGGACCCGAGCTTTAACGAGCGGGCCTACGGCACGGGCTCCTTCTCCGATTTCGTGGACAAGCTGGAGACCAATGGGTACCTGGCCACCACCGGTCCGGAAGGCCGCAAGACGATTGAAGTGAAGCAGGTGTCGGAAGCCATTGCGGCGCCGAAGAAGGACGAGGCGCTGCCGCTGTTGCGTCAGGTGGTGGACATCTACAAGCTGGACCTGGAAGACGGCGCGACCGCCGACGACCTGGCCGGCTGGATGACCAAGATCCACCCGACCTTCGACGCGCAGAAGTATGGCTTTCAGTCCTTCGGCGAGTTCCTGAACTTCGCGCAGGACAACTATCTGGTTCGCGTGGAAGCCGATGCTGTCCGCGGCCTGATTGCCTACCCGGGCGCCGAGCTCATTCCGCAGCGTCACGCTCCGGAACCCGCCGCCGCGGCGCCGGTTGCTCCCGCAGCCAACGAAGGCACCGACGCGCCGGCCGCTGAGGCCTCCGCCGAAGCCGTCTCGCAGGAGCCGGAAGAGGACGAAAAGCCCAAGCGCGGTACCGCACGCAAGCGCACCACTACGAAGAAAGCCGCCGCGAGCGGTTCGGCCAATGGGTCCACGACGGTTCGCCGTCCGCGCGCCCGCAAGCCGGTGGAGTAAATCTATGATCGAACGCTACAACATTCCGGGCGCCGTCGCGCCGCGTGGGCCTTACTCCCACGCGGTGCGCGCGGGCGACTTCATTTACGTGTCGGGCCAGGGCCCGATCGATCCGGCCACCAACGAGTTTTCATTCGGCGACATCGAACACGAAACGCGTCTGGTGCTGAACAACATCCGGCAGATTCTGGAAGCGGCTGGTGCCTCCATGGCTGACGTGGTGAAGTGCTCCGTTTTCCTTCGGGACGGCGGGGACTTCGGCGCGATGAATGGCGTGTATGGGGAGTTCTTTGGCGAGAACAAACCGGCGCGCACAACCGTGGAATGCAAGTTTGCCAACAAGGTCATGAAAGTGGAAATTGACTGCGTGGCGTATAAACCCAAAGCGTAAGGCGGACCGATGAACGGTGCGCCGGCACTTGTATTGATCGACCTGCAGAGGGCGATTGACGATCCTTCCTGGGGCGTGCGGAACCACCCGCACGCCGAATCCCGCGGGCGACGGATGCTGGCTTTGTGGCGCCAGTTGGGTTGGCCGCTGTTCCACGTGCGGCACGATTCGCGGGAGCCCAATTCCACCTATCGGCCAGGCCAGGCGGGGCACGAATTCAAGCCGGAGACGGCGCCGGTGACCGGGGAAACGGTGCTGGGGAAAACGACCTGCAACGCCTTCGCCAGCACGGATTTGGCGGAGCGGTTGCGGGCTGCGCAGGCGTCGCGCGTTTTTGTCTGTGGCGTGATTACGAACAATTCCGTGGAGTCCACGGTGCGAGCCGGCGGGGACCTGGGCTTTTCCATGTATCTGGTGGAGGACGCTTGCTTCACCTTCGGCAAGGGCCGCTGGACCGCGCAGGATGTGCACGACATGTCGCTATCGAACCTGGAGGGTGAGTATGCCACCATCACCACTTCGGCGCGGGTGGTGAGCGGGTTTTTCGAAAGCCACTTCGCGGCGGCGCCGATGGATGTGGCGTTGCGGGCGGCGGAGGCGGCGCGGAAGACTAACGCGGGGGATTCGACGGTGCTGGCGGCGCTGTTGTCCGATGTGGCGCGCCGGTTTACGCCGACATTTTTGCGCTCGTTGGGGTTTGGCGAAAACGTCTGCGCGATGGTGGAGCAGCGCGGCGAAACGCTGCGCTATCTGGCCGCGCGGGAGGCGACGCGGGCTGGTTTATCGGCGGAAGACTTGCAGTGGATCGCGGAGTTGGGCGGGCCGATGTCGGAGCACGAAGCATCGGTGTTCAGTGATCGGTCGATCAGCTTTACACTACTGCGCATGCGGCATTTTGAAGAGCAGGCGCGGCAGGCCACGCACGCGGCGCCGGGCTTTGCGACATACCGGCCGATGCTCGAAGCTCACCTCAACGGCGCGCCTTCCCAGCAGGCGTGAGGTTGTAGCCCCAGGGCCTTGATCACCGTGGGTGCCATGTCGATATTGCGCGCGCGGGTGGTGATCTCTCCCGGTGCGATGCCAGGGCCGGCGAAAATCAGCGGCACTTCCAGTTCATTTGTCGTGTCGCTGCCGTGCTTGGTGCCGGTGCCGCCGTGGTCGGCGACCAGGACAATCAGCGTCTCCTTCACGGGCACGGTGGCGACGAGCTGGCCGATCAGGCCGTCGATTGTCGCCACGGCGGCCTTATATTCCGGGCCTTCCCATGTCTTGTCGTGGCCGGCGTGATCGACGTCGTCCAGGTGGACCCACAGCAGCAGTGGCTTGTTCTGCTTCCAGTAGGCGATGGCGGCGGCGGTCGCTTCCGGTGATCCCTTCACGTGTTGGACGTGATTCGCCGCGGTCTTTTCCACCAGGCGGCCGAAGCCCTGCCAGTCATGGATCGCCGCCAGATTCGCCTGTGGGCGCTGTTGATGAATGACGCCGAAAAGGCCGGGGAAGATGCCCTCCGGCCCCTTGCAGGCCGGGGCGATCTTGAAGTTGAACCGCTCCCATTCGTTCGAGTGCACTCCGTGCATTTCGGGCCCCGCGCCGGCCAGCAGCGACATCCAGTTCGGGGAGCTCACCGTGGGCATTACGCCGCGTGATTTCAGCGTCCAGGCGCCGCGGTCCATGAGCTTGTGGATGTTGGGTGTATCCGCGTTGCGGACGCCATCGGAGGAGAGACCGTCGACACCGATGATGAGCACGTGGGAGAGAGCGGCGGCGAGTAAGAAAGTCATACGAGTTCGTTGTAAACAGCGGCTTCGAAGGAGCGTAGCAGCCCCATGGCGGCGGCGTCGCAGAAGGGTTGGAACTGCATAAGCAGGACGGCGGCGATGCCGCGTGCCGGGTCGATCCAGTAGAACGTATTGCGGATGCCGCCCCAGGCGAGGCTGCCGGCGGAGCGTCCGTTGGCGTAGGGCGCGGGGTTGATCAGAAAGCCCAGCCCGAACTGGTCGTGGGCGCCGGGATGGAAGTCCACGTTGCGGGAGCGCGTGGGCATGGTGGTGTAGATGCGCCCGGCGTCGAGGGAGCCGGTTTGGTTCTTCGACATCTCGTCGATGGCGGCTTCGCTGAGGATGCGCGTTCCGTTGGCGGCCAGCCCCCGGCGGAGGATCATCTGCGTGAAGCGCAGATAGTCCGGCGCGGTGGAGAACAGCCCGCCGCCGCCGTTGAAAAAAGCGGGTGCCGGCGGTTGCACGCGCGGCTGGAGTTGCAGCGCGCCGTCGTCATTGCGTTGGTAGTTGCGGGCCACGCGCGGGAGCTTTTCCGGCGCCAGCAGGAACGAAGTATCGCGCATGCCCAGCGGCTGCAGGATGTGTTCCTGGAAGTAGGCCTCCAGCGTTTGTCCGCTGACCGATTCCACGAAGCGGCCCACCCAATCGATGTTGATGCCGTAGTACCACCGCGTGCCGGGCTCGTGAATCAGGAATGGCCGGTCTATCGCACCGTACTGCTTCAGAAGCGCGTGGTTCCACGGATAGGCGAAGCCGGCCGTGTGGGCCAGCAGTTGGCGCAACGTTGGGCTGTAGCGGGCGGCGCTGAACCGGGGTGCGCTGGCGGCGTCGAAGCCTTCCAGGATCGGCAGGTCGGTCAGTTCACCGCCGATGGGCGCATCGAGCGAAAGCTGGCCCCGCTCCACCAGTTGCATGGCCGCCGTCGTGGTGATGGACTTGGTCATGGAGGCGATGGCGAAGATCGTATCCGCTTCCGCTTCGCCATGGGTGCCGCGAAACAGCTCCTCGTCCGTACGCGCCACCATGGCAACCGCGTCCGGGATCTTCTGTTCCGCCGCCCATTTTCCAAGATCCATCTCCATTCAGAATCGCATGCCATCCCGCCGCGCGCGTTTCGTATAAGATGATTCTGCGATGCGTGGCTTGTTCTTACTGCTTACGTTCCCATTGCTGTCTGTTGCGCAGACGTTTCCCCTGGAAACGATGGAGGGTTTGCGTGCCAATAAAGTAGTGGCGGAGGCGGTAACGCACAAAGGCAAGAAGGGAATCCGCGTTGTGGAGCCTGCGAGCGCGTCGGGTGATAGTGAAGACCGCCTGCTCCTACTGCCGATAACCGGTTTTGAAAACGGCACCATTGAAGCCGAGATCAGCGGCGAACCCGGCGGCGGCGCGGTGCAGGGCGCGCGAGGCTTTGTCGGAGTCGCGTTTCGAGTCGGCGAAGATACAGCCAAGTTCGACGCCTTCTACCTGCGGCCCACCAATGGCCGTGCCGATGACCAGGTGCGCCGCAACCATTCGGTTCAATACATCTCCCATCCGGCTTGGACCTGGAGCCGGCTGCGCACGGAAGAGCCGAAAAAGTATGAGAGCTACGTGGATCTGGTGCCCGGTGAATGGACCCGCGTACGCATTGAAGTGGATGGCGTGAAGGCGCGGTTGTTCGTGCATGGCAATGCGCAGCCGACGTTGATTGTGAATGAATTAAAGCAGGGCGCGTGGAAGGGCCGGGTCGGACTGTGGATCGGGCCTGGAACCGTTGGACATTTCCGAAACGTAAAGGTGACCAAGAAATGAAACGTCGCGATTTTCTCACTCTGGCGGCAGCCCCGGCGCTGCCCGCGCTCGCCTGGGCGCAGGAGAAGAGCAAGCTCAAGATTACCGATATCAAGATCGTCAAGACGCGGCCCCGCAAGCCGTATCCCACGTTCAAACCAGCCGATGGCGCCTGGTCCACGCAGTTTGTGGAAGTGGCGAATCCGATGTCGATCTACCCCGAATTCAAGCCACGCCGCGATCTGTTCGCCGCCACCAATGTGCCCAGTTTCACGGTGGAAGTGACCACCGATAAGGGCATCAAGGGCTACGGCAACGGTGGTCCGGGCGGCGGCCAGGTTGTCACCGGCCACCTGGCCAAACTGATGATGGGCCGCGACCCGTTCGACATTGAACGCAACTGGGACATCTGCTGGCGCTCCACCATGTCCTACGGCCGCATGGGCGTGACGATGAACGCCATCAGCGGCTTCGATATGGCGCTGTGGGACATCGTCGGCAAGGCGCTGAATCAGCCCATCTATCGCCTGCTGGGCGGTGAAACGAAGGACCGCGTGCCGGCCTACTGCACCGGCAACGACATCGAACAGCACGTCCAGTTCGGCTACAAGATGCTGAAACTCGCCATTCCGCATGGCCCGGCCAGCGGACGCGCCGGCATGAAGGAGAACCTGGAACTGGTGAAGCGCGCCCGCGCCGCACTAGGCCCCGACGGCGAAATCATGCTGGATTGCTGGATGGCGTGGACCGAACGCTACACCATCGAAATGGCCGAGATGATGGCCCCGTACCGGATTTACTGGATGGAAGAAGTTCTGCAGCCGCACGATTACGCCGGTTTTGGCCGTCTGAACACCACCGTCAAATCCACGCGCATCGCCACCGGCGAACACGAATATGGCCGCTACGGATTCCGCTATCTGCTGGAAGCCAACGGCGCCTCCATCTGGCAGCCGGACATCCAATGGTGCGGCGGTTTGACCGAGCTGCGCCGCATCGCCGCCATGGCGTCGGCCTACGATATCCCCGTCATTCCGCACGGCGGCGGGTTGAACGGCTCCATCCACTTCAGCATCTCCCACGTCAACGCGCCCTGGTCGGAACTGTTCCTGCCGCCCCCCGGCGGCCCGAAGGAGGTCTACCAGATCTTCGAAGAAAACTACCAGATCTCCCGCGGCCCCGACGGCATCTACATGCGTCCGCACGAGCGGCCGGGCTGGGGCTGGGACCTCGAGGTTATCGGTTGATCCTGGTGGCCGCACTCGTCGTCATCTCGCTCGCGCCGTGGCCGGACCCGTTCGATCCCGCGTTCCTTTCCAAGATGAAAGTGGACGCGGGAGAGCAGATCGAGTTCCGGCCCGCGCCCGCGCGGGAGTGGGTGCGCGCCGTTCGCCAATGGCCGGAGGACGCCCCGGCCAAACAGCAATACGTACAGTTCCTGAAAGATCTGTACGGCTACAACATCACACGGCTCAACGAAGCCTATGGCCTGGATGCCGGTTCCTTCACCGAACTGCTGACCTATGACTACCGCCGCCTCGATCCGCAACGCCCCGCCGTTCAGCGCGACGACGATGCGTTCCTGAAAATTCTTGTCAACGCCGCCCTCGACGCGGCTCGCCAAAAGCGATAACCTCTCGGAGTCCCAACTATGAAATTCGCACTCGCCGCAGTCGCCTCGTTCGCCCTGCTGTCCTCCTGCTCCTCCAGCCCCGAAAAAGCGGCCGAAGAGAAGAAGGCCACGGCCCCGGCTAAGCCGGAAGCCCAGCCCGCCGGCGCGGGCGGTATCCTCCGCGTCGACCCCGCGCTCGACGCTCTGGTCCCCGCCGCCGCCAAAATCGAGAAGGTCGCCGGTGGCTTCCAATTCACCGAAGGCCCGCTGTGGTTCAAGGATTCCGGCAACCTCTGGTTCAGCGACGTGCAGGGCAATGTGACTCGCCAATTGGCGCCCGATGGCACTGTCACCGAGATCCTGAAACCCGCCGGCTACGACGGCAAAGACGCCCCCGAAGGCGCCTTCATCGGCCCCAACGGCATGACTTTCGACAAGGACGGGAACGTCCTCATCTGTCAGCACGGCAACCGCCGCATCGCCCGCCGCAACAAGGCGGGCGTCATCACCACGCTGGTCGATCGCTTCGAAGGCAAGAAGCTCAATAGCCCCAACGATCTCGTCTTCAAATCCGACGGCGCGCTGTACTTTACCGACCCTCCCTACGGCCTCACCAAAGGCGACGAAGACCCGAAGAAGGAACTCGCCTTCAACGGCATCTATCGCCTGCAGGGCGGCAAGCTCACGCTGTTGAACAAGGAAATGACCCGCCCCAATGGCATCGCCTTTTCGCCTGACGAAAAGTGGCTCTACGTCGCCAACTCCGACGCTGCCCGCAAGACCTGGATGAAGTTCCCGGTGCTCGAAGACGGTACGCTCGGACCGGGCCGCGTCTTTGCCGACGTGACCGCGGAACAGAGCGAAGGATTGCCTGATGGCTTGAAGGTCGACGGCAAAGGCAACGTCTGGGCCACCGGCCCCGGCGGCGTCTGGATTTTCAACGCCGAGGGCAAGCACCTGGGCTCCATCAAACCCACCGAAGTGCCCGCCAATGTCGGCTGGGCCGAAGACGGCAGCGTCCTCTGGATGACCGCCCGCACCTCCGTCTACCGCATCAAACTCAAGTAGGAAGGATTATCAATTATGAACCGCCGCAAAGCCGTTACCGCCGCACTGGCATCGCTCACCGCACTCAGCGCGCAGTCTAAGAAAGCTGCCGATAAGACCATTCAGTTGCACGTCGACATGATGGTCGACCCGGCCAAGGAAAAAGAGCTGAAGAAGAACTTCAAAGAGATCTTCAAGCCCGCCATGGCCAAGCAACCCGGCTACATTCACGTCTACATGCTGAAGCTCCGCGAAGCCAAAGCCGGCAAGGCGCCGGAGAACTCGAACTACCGTCTGGTGATTAACTTCCGCTCCGAAGAGGATCGCCTGAACTGGGTGAAGTCCAACGACCACCAAAGCGCCTGGCCCACCATCGAAGGCACGTTCAAGGTGAAGGGTTTCACCGCCGTGCTCTACGATCAGCTCTAATCCCGCACCAGCCACTTCGCCGCATTCCGCATCAGGCGCTGCATCATCGGATGATTCAGCGCCTGTGGCGTATGGCCCGGCGATAAATACACGAACCGCCCCTTGCCCATCTCCCGCCACCAGCCGCCGGCCGCGGCCAGATTGTCCGGCGCAATGGTCCGCAGCAGCATGTGTTCCTTGTCCAGGTAATACTTCACCGTGTGCTGCTCATCAAACGCAATATAGTCGTTCACGCCCGCCGTCACCGGGTGCGCCTTATCCTCCACGCGCACCGTAAAATCGTACGGCTTCGGATGCCCGCCGTAATCCCCGCCGAACAGCTTGTAGTAGAGCCCGCCCTCGGGATAAATCCCCTGCGAATTGTGCAACGCCAGGAACCCGCCCCCGCCGTGCACGAAGTCCCAAATGGCCTGCTGCTGCGCGTCGGTCATCCACTTCACCGGCGGCTTGTCGTAGCCATTGGGCCAGTTCATCCCGTCGCGCAGGATGATCAACAACTGGTGTTCCTTCAAGCTCTCCGCGTTCAACATGGCGACGTTTTCAATAAACGTCACCGGAATATTTTCCTCCATCAGCGCCTTCGACAGGCCTTCGCGGATATACACCGGGCTGTGATACCGGTCGCCGACCAGCGCCAATGCGCGCGGCCGCTTCCACGTCTGAAACACCGCCCCGGTGTTCTGTCCCCACAAACTCCCCAACACGAAAACCCAAAGAAATAGGCGCATGACAATTGGGACGTTATCATAACGAAGGTGAGCGTGGGGAAGCCCGTCCTTCAACTCGAAACCTATTTCCTCTTTCCGTTCGTCATCGATAAGGAAGTGGTCGCCACCGCGCACCCCGATTTCTGGCCGCCCCTGCGCAGCTGGATCGACGGCCTTGACGACTGGCTGCGGTCTGAAAACTGCGCCACCGAATCCCCCGTCCGCAGCCGCCTCGGCGGCTGGCGCCGCGCCTCCTATTCCGAATTCGATCTCGACTCCCGCGCCTACCAGGACATGGTCTTCTTCCATCCCTTCGTCCGGCGCGTCTTCTTCGATACGAAGTCCAGCGATCAAGCCACCCTCCTCCGCGTCTACGAAATGATGCTGCCGCAGACGCTCCCCCTCCTGTGGCAGGCCGCCGACGTCCGCAACCGCTCCTGCGCCGTCCCTATCACCGACCTCCGTCTCTTCCTGTTCGCCAACGGCGTCGGCATCCTCTCCATCGGCGTCGAACGCGGCAACTGCTCCGTCCGCGAAGCCCTCTGGATGAACGAGATGATGCGCAAGGTCTACCCCACCTCCGGCCGCCAGCGCCGCGAAGGCCGCGTCCCCGACTCTTCCAAACTCACCGTCGGCGAAGAGACCCTCGCCGAAGAGACATTTGAAACCGGCGCCATCGTCCAGTTCCAGCCGCCGCTCTCCAAGGTCATCCAGTCCCTGCTCTACTTCCTCAACTACGACACGCTCGAATACGAACAGATCTTCGACGAGCGCATGATTCCCTACTCCTACATGGCCGTCGACCCCAGCTTCGGCACGCCCGATAAAGTCGAACACCTCTTCAGCCGCTTCCTCTACGTCGACCGCGATGGCGAGGGTTTCCGCTACGACCCCGAATTCACGCGCCAACAGATGAAGGAACATTGCTACCGCCGCTGGGCCCACGAAGGCACCTACTACGGTTTCACGCGCTATTCCAACGTCACCCTCGCCCTCGGCGTCACCGACCGCGGCCTCCACCTCGCCCAGGAAGGCAACTTGATCGAGCGCATGTTCGCCGGCCGCTACTACCTCATGGCCATCGTCGCGCTCTTCTACCGCGCCACGCTGCTCGACTTCGCCGAATCGGTCGCGCTCGTATCCCGGCGCTTGTACGAAAACCTCGCCGTCGGCCGCCTGGAACGCCAGAACGTCGAAATCGCCACCGACCTCCGCAACGAATTTCTGAACTTCTCCAACTACTGGTACTTCGACGAACTAGCCAATAAAGACGAGGAGATCGAGCACTTCCAGATGCAGTGCCGTGCCTATCGAGTCGAAGAGCTCCGCGTGCAGATCGAAGAGGAGCTGGCCAACATGAACGCCGCGCTCAGCGAGTACAACCAGCAGCGCTCCACCGAAGCCGTCAACCGCCTGGCCATGCTCAGCATGATCTTCGGTGCCGGCGCGGTGCTGACCGGGTTCTTCGGAATGAACTTCGGCCACATGTTCGAACGCTACCTGTTCAAGCCCGAAGCGGACACCATCGGCGTCCACATCGGCGCCGTCGCCGTGGTGACGCTCATCACCATGAGCATCATCCTGCTGGGCATCTATCTGGTCGCCGTCAACTGGCGCGACTACCGCTTCATCCTGCGCGACCGCAACGCGCCCACCAAGCGCCACCGCTGGTTCAGTTTGCGAACCGGCGGTTAACCCCTACTTCTCCCGCCCAAACTGCGGCTCCTTCCTTGTCCCAGTGATCTTGATCTTCGTATACAGCCCCGCGCCATTCTTCGCAAAGAACGGGTCCACCGGCTTCAACACCCACCGCTTCCACCCCGTCTGCGTCTGCGACAGCTTCGCCTGCAGCCGCAAATCCCCGTGAAAATCGATCACCTCATTGTCCAGGTTGTACGTCCCGTTCAGGCTCAAATCCGCCCCCGGAATCCCAAACGCCAGCTCCCGCAAAGTAATCAATTCATTCGCCAGCGCAAACTTCCCGCTCATCCCGCTGACAACCTCATCAATCCCCTCATTCTTCGGCTGCCCCTGTGCCTGTCGGCTCATCTTGTCGATCCGGTCCTGGATCTGCGACCGCAAAAACTTCGCGTCCGTGATCACAAAATCCCCATTCAGCCGCAGCTTCTCAATCACCTTCCCGCTCAACGGCGGCAGCAGCACCTTGCTCTTCATCCGCAGCTTCCCCGACATAAACGGCTCCCCGCCCTTCATCGCCAGCAGCAGCACATCCTCCAGCCGCCCAGCCGGCATGTTCACGTCCAGCGCAATCGTCCGCCGCTGGTCGCCGTCATGCTTCACAATCCCCCCGCTCGTCACAAACGCCGTCTTGCCAATCCGCCCATGCACCGGCTTCAAAACCGTATTCCCATTCGTCCCATCCACCTGCACCTCGTACTTCACCGCCAGCGGCAACTTGTTCCCGGAGGCCTTCAAATAGAAATCCGGCACCGTCGCCTCACCCTTCGCCAGGAAATCATTCAGCTTCCCCGCAAACGTCCCCGTGGATTGCAGAATCCCCCCAATCGCCGAAAACACGCCCAAATTCGCCCGCTCAAACTTGAACTCCCCGTCCAGCGCCGTCTCTCCGGCCTCGTCCCGCTGCCACGGCCCGAAGTGCCCCGTCGCCGTCACCTCGCCCGGCGGCTTGGCATTCCGCATGCTGGCCTCGTAGCGCATCGGTGCGTCCAGCCCGGCGTCCGTCAACCGCACCTGGTAAAGCGGAAACTCCATCGGCGTCCGCGTCTTGTCCCGCGGTGAAATGGTCAACTTCGCATTGGTGATCAGAATCTCGCCAATCGTCACATCGCTCCGCGCGCCCGATCCGCCGCCCGTCTTCCCGGCCCCGCCCTCGCCCTTCGGCGGAATCACAATCTCCACCCCATCCAGCAGCACCCGCGTCACGCCCTTGTGCGGCAAGCTCAACTGTCCCAGGTCGATCTCAAACCGCATCGTGTCCATCCGGAACAGCAGATTCGCATTCTTCTTCAGCAGAATGCCCTTCCCGGTCACGCTCGCCATCACGCCTCGGCCCTGGCTGAGATACAGCTTCACCGGCGATAGCGCCGGAATGTCGATTCGCAGATCCGCCATCTCCACTTCGGCATGGAACCGGTCGCGCAGATACGCCACCGCCTGGTCCCGAATGTAGGGCTCAATTTTCGATGCGTGCTGCTTGGCCAGGTACAACAGCGTCAATCCGCCAGCCGCGGGCAGCCCTAAAAACGCCGCCGCCAGCAGCCACTTCGTCCTGCGTTGCATGGGGTACCTTCTACTTCTAAGATACTCTCAGTTGCCGAACGTTACCCAAATCCCGTATACTCAAGCTTTGGGCGCACTGCGTCCACGGCTAGGTTTGTCCCTACTGCCGAGAACAGGAAAGAGTAATGCCGAAGCGTACATTTCAGCCGAATAACCGTCACCGCGCCAAGACCCACGGGTTTCGTTCGCGCATGCAGACGAAGAATGGTCGCGCCGTCCTCGCCCGCCGCCGGGCTCGTGGCCGTTGGAAGTTGACGGTCAGTGACGAACGCGCCGTCCGTGCCTCCCACTCCAACGAGTAAAGGCGATCACCGGTTTACCAAAGACAGCCGGCTGCTGAAGTCCGTAGAGTTCCGCAAGGTCTACGACAACGGCAGCCGTTTTTCGTGTCCCTATTTTGTGGCTTTTCTGCTCCGGCAATCTTCCGCTCCCGGGACAAGCCCGGACACCCCTCGCGAAGCCGGCCCGCGCATTGGCTTCACGATCCCCCGTGCCGTTGGTAAGGCCGTGATACGTAATCGGATCCGCCGCCGCATCCGTGAGCAACTGCGCACGCGTCTGGCGCTGATCGATCCCGCTCTCGATATCGTTCTCAATCCCCGCCGGGCCGCGGCCGAAGCCCCGCTCGCCGAGTTGACCCGTCAACTGGAAAGGCTGATTGAACGATGCCGAGCGTGATCGTTCTCGCCCTTCTGCGCTTTTACAAGGCTGCCATTTCTCCCTGGCTGCCCTCGGCCTGCCGCTTCCGGCCGACCTGTTCGGAGTACATGATGGACGCCGTCTCCCGTTACGGCGCCATTCGCGGCGTTTGGTTGGGCCTCAAACGGCTCGGCCGCTGCCATCCTTTTCATCAGGGCGGCTACGACCCTGTTCATTGATCTGTGTCAATAGAATATTTGCGACGATAAGAGTTCCCACCCATGGCTGAAGGCAAAAAAGAATTTTCGATGGAGCAGCGTCTGCTGCTGGCGTTCGTCCTGATGGGCGCCGTCATTTTCGTCTCGCAGTACCTGCTGCCCAAGTCGCCCACCCCGGCGGCCCAGCAGAAGAAGGCCGCGGAAACCGCCAAGAAGCAGGACGCAACTCCCGCCGCGGGCACACCCGCCGCCGCTGCCGCGCCCGCCGATGGCACCCCCGCCGTCCAGGTCGCCCAGCAGGCCGAATTCCCGGTCTTTGAAAACGATCTCTATCGCGTCAAGTTCTCCAACAAAGGCGCCGTCGTCATGGATTGGGAACTGAAGAAGTTCAAGGACGCCAACGGCAAACTGCTCAATCTGGTCAACGACGAAAACGCCACCCAGCTCGGTTCCCGGCCCTTTACCTATCAGTACAAGGACCAGAAACCCTCTGCCGACCTGAACAACAAGCTGTTCACTGTCACCCGCTCCGCCGATGGCATCACGTTCAATTACGCCGATGGCGCCACCGTCGCCCACAAGTCCTTCCGCTTCACCCCCGGCCGCTACCTCGCCGAAGTCGATAGCGCCATCGCGGAGAAGAACGTCAACCTCACCCACGCCCTCATCTGGCGCGGCGGCTTCGGCGACCACACGGTGCCCAAAGCCTACGCCGCCCAGTTTGCCGTCTACCTCCCGCCCAGCGATTCGTCCCCCACGACGTTTGAAAGCGCCAGCGCCAAAAGCGGTCCCATCGCCAACGCCGGCAGCTACGTCTTCGCCGGTCTCCAGGATCAGTACTTCGCCGCCGTCGCCCTGCCCAAGCCCGGCCAGACGATTGAGCTGACGGCCCTCTCCGACGCGCTCCCCTATCCCGCCAAGTCCACCGACTTCATGCCCTTCGTCGGCGCCGGCTTAAGCATCGCCGGCCGCAATCAGTTCACCATGTTCGTCGGTCCCAAGGATTTGGATCTGCTCGGGGAAACCGATAAGCGCCTCGTGTCGTTGGTCGATTGGGGCTGGTTCGGCTGGATCGGCCGCCCGCTCTTCGCCGCCCTCCGCTGGCTCGATGCCAATGTGGTGCATAACTGGGGCTGGTCGATTATTCTTCTCACCATCATCATCAATACCGCTTTGATTCCGCTCAGCCTTTCGAGCATGAAGTCGATGAAGAAGATGCAGTCGTTGCAGCCCGAAATTCAGCGGATCAACGATAAGTACAAAGGCGTCGGCTTCAACGATCCCAAGAAACAGGATCAGAACAAAGAGGTGATGGACCTCTATAACAAGCACGGCGTAAACCCCGCCGGTGGCTGTGTTCCCATGTTGTTGCAGTTCCCGTTCTTCATCGGTTTCTATAAGGTGCTGAATGTCGCCACGGAACTGCGCGGGACGCCTTGGTATTGGGTGCATGACCTCAGTCAGCCGGAGACAATTCCGGTACGTATCCTGCCGCTCCTGATGATCGGAAGCCAGTTTTACCTGCAGAAGATGACGCCCACCAGCGGCATGGATCCGTCGCAGGCGCGCATGATGTTGCTCATGCCTCTGATGATGGGTTTCCTGTTCTATAACGCCTCCAGCGGTCTGGTGTTATACTGGCTTACCGGAAACCTGTTTGGCATTGGAAAGCAGTTGTTGTTCAACAAGATGATACCTGCCTCCCCATCGCCTCAGGTGCCCGCTAAGAAAAAGGGAAAGTAACAGGAGCCCGGTTTCGGACAACGGCATGAGCGGCCCACGCAAATACACACCCGAAGAGCACGGACCTCGTATCCGTCAGTTTCTGGAGCCCGTCCTCGCGGCCGCGCACCTGGAAATGAAATTCGATGTGGTGCCCGGCCGTACCGTCCATCCCGAAATTGAAGATCCGCATTTGATGGTCCAGTTCAGCGGTCAGGATGTAGATCTGCTGCTGGCCAACAAAGCCGAACTCATGCTCGCTCTGGAGCATCTGACGCTCGAGATTCTCCACGTTCCCTCCGACGAACACGCCCTGCTCTGCTTCGATGCCAATGACTATCGAGTCATGCGCATCGAAGAACTCCGGATGACCGCGCAAACCGCCGCCGAACGCGTCATCAAAACTGGGGACCACTTCCAGTTCAACCCGATGACCAGCCGCGAACGCCGGATCATCCACCTCGCCCTTCGCGGCGAAGAGCGGGTGAAGAGCGAAAGCTTCGGCGTTGGCCCCATCCGCCAGGTGGTCATCTACCGGGCCGATATGCCCGCCCCGACGAACATCGTGTTGAAGCCCGCGCCGCGCCCCCATCGTCCCGATGATTCGCGCGACCGGGATCGGGACGACCGCCGTGGTGGCGGCCGCGATCGTGATCGGCGCGGTCCCGGCGGTCCCGGTGGCTCCGGCCCACGCCGTGGCCCGCGCCCCCGCAATACCTAAAAACCCGTGGAAACCATAGTAGCCATCGCCACTCCGCCCGGCCGCGGAGGGATCGGTATCGTGCGCATCTCCGGCGATTCCGCCCGGGACGTCGCCTCCGCCCTCCTTCGCTTTCCCGCCGGCACCGAGTGGGTCCCACGCCATGCCAGCCTGGGCGAACTCATCGATGATGCCGGCGCCGTGGTCGATCAAGTCGTCACCACCTGGTTCGCCGCCCCCCGCAGCTATACCGGGGAAGATGTGGTGGAAATCGCCTGCCACGGCGCGCCCGTCGTATTGCGTTTCTGTGTGGAGCGAGCCTGCCGCCACGGCGCCCGCCTGGCCGAATCGGGCGAGTTCACGCTGCGCGCCTTCGTCCACGGCCGCATTGACCTCCCCCAAGCCGAAGCCGTCCGCGACCTCATCGATTCGACGACGCTCTATCAAGCCCGCGTCGCCGCCCGTCAGGTCGAAGGCTCCGTAGCCCGGCTCCTGACTCCTCTCAAAACCCAGCTTTTGGAACTGATCGCGCTCCTCGAAGCCGGTATCGATTTTGCCGAAGACGATATCTCAGTAGCGCCTCCCGAAGCCATTCTCGCCCGCCTGAACCCGCTCACCGCCGCCGTGGAAAAATTGGCGAGCAGCTTCAACTACGGCCGTCTGGTACATAACGGCGTCTCGCTCGCCATCGTCGGCCGCCCCAATGTCGGCAAGAGTTCGTTGTTCAACCGCCTGCTGGAGCAGGACCGGGCCATCGTGACCGATATTCCCGGCACCACCCGCGACTTAGTCAGCGAGACAGTCGCTCTGGGCGGCGTTCCGGTTCGTTTTGTCGACACCGCCGGCATTCGCGCCGGCAGCGATCTGGTGGAATCGCTCGGCATCGAGCGTTCCCTCCAAGCCATGGCCGATGCCGACTTGACGCTCGTAGTCCTCGACGCGTCCTCGGAACTCGCCGAAGGCGACAAAGAAATCCTAACCCGCGCCGCGGCCCAGGGCCGTCACATCGTAGTCGCCAACAAGTCCGATCTCCCCATAACCGCCGCCATCCCCCCAGGAGCAGTAAGCGTATCGGCCGCCACCGGGACCGGCCTCGAAGACCTGAAGGAAGCGGTATTAAAAGCCATCGGCCACGCCGCCCAGGCCGAGCACGAGTTCGCCTTCATCACCTCCCTCCGCCAGGAGCAGCTGTTACAGGAGTGCGCCGGCGCGCTCCGCTGTGCGCAGTTGGCGGTAGAGGAGCATATCCCCCACGAAATGCTCCTCTTGGATCTCTACGGCGCGCTCCACCCACTGGACGCCATCACCGGCAAAACCACCGCCGACGACATCCTGAACCGCATCTTCTCCACCTTCTGCATCGGCAAATAGGATTCCCCTGGGTACCGGGTAACCAGGGAAATCCGTAGTTTAGGAACTTCCTGAGCCTACTCGGCTACCAAAGTCGCCCGCAGCGAAATCGGTACCGCCGCCAATGCCTTCGAAATCGGACAATTCACCTTCGCATCGGCCGCAATCGCCTGGAACTGCTCATCGGCAATCCCAGGAACCACGCCCTCCGTCACCAAATCGATTGCCGTAATCGAAAACCCGCCGCCCGCCGCCGGTTCCAGTTTCACCGCCGCCGTCGTATGCACCCGCGTCGGCGTCAATCCCGCCAACTGCAACGCAAACGAAAACGCCATCGAAAAGCAGCCGGCATGCGCGGCCGCAACCAATTCCTCCGGATTCGTCCCCGTGCCGCTCTCAAACCGGGACTGAAACGAGTACGGCCCCGTATACGCGCCGCTACCAAACGCGATATTCCCCGCGCCGGTCTTCAAGTCGCCCTTCCACTCCGCCTGCGATTTACGCACAATCATGGTTCATTTCTCCTGCCCGTTCGATGAACCTACACCTCGGCCCGGTGCAACAATCTCGCTACGCCCCAGCGCCCCATGCCGTCACCTTCCACGCCCCGCCCCGTTTCTCAAAAAACACCCGCGGCGCACCCAGGCTCCGAACATCCCCCGCCGCCACAACCCCCTTCAACCCATCCAACCGCTCCGCCGCCAACCACGTCGCCCCCGCCTTAAACTCCCGAACCCGCAAAATATCGAAATCCAAGGGACCAACCACGGCCCCCCCAGCCGATACCCGCAACACCGCCCCCGCGCGCACCGTCACCACATGCTCGGTCGGCTCCAAATCCTCCGGAAACTTCCCAAACAAATACGGCATCACAAAGCCCTTCTCGTACCGCGCCGCGCCCATTCCCAAAACCACCTCCAACTCCGCCCAGCCCCCCGCCCGCATTCGTTTCACCAACTCCACCGGCCCAGGCGCTATGTCCACCCCGGTAATCACATCCGCCGCGCACAACCCGCGCAACCCAGCCTCGTCCTTCCCCGCCACAACTCGCCGCAAATCCCCCAAAAAACGCACAAAATCCCCGGCCGCCTCATCCCCAGGCCGCAAATACCGCCGCCGCCCCGCGGCCAACAACCCCCCGCCCGCCAGTAACCCCAAAAACTGTCTAACTGATAAAGCCATTTCGAATCGCAAATCGCACCAGATCGCCCGTCGAATGCAGGTTCAACTTCTCCATCAGCCGGCTGCGGTGCGCCTCCACTGTGTAAACACTCAAGCTTAACTGGTTCGCAATGTCCTTGTTCGTCTTCCCCTCGGCAATCAACTGCAGCACCTCCCGCTCCCGCGCTGTCAGCAGATCCACCGGGTTCGTCACATGCTTCCGGTAATCGGTCAACACCGCATCGGCCACCGACGGGCTCAAATACGCCTCGCCCCGCGCCACCGCGCGCCCCGCGTCCAGCAGCGCGTCGTCGTCGGCGTCTTTCACCAGATAGCCCTTCGCCCCGGCCCGCAGCATCTCCCGCACATACACCGCGTCCCGGTGCATACTCAGCGCCAACACCCGCGTCCGCGGACAAATCTCCCCAATCCGCCGCGCCCCCTCAATCCCGTTTAGCCCCTCCATGTTGACGTCCATAATGACGACGTCCGGCTGCGTCCTCTCCGCCTCCGCCACCGCCTCCAGCCCGTTCTTCGCCTCCGCAACCACCTCCAGGTCCGGCTGCGCCGACAGGATCATCCGGATCCCCTTCCGCACCACCGTATGGTCGTCCGCCAACAGAATGCGTGTTTTCTTATTCGACGTCATGATCCTGCACTTTCCTCTCAGCGTATTTCACCGGCGCCTGCACCTCGACTCGCAATCCGCCCTGCTTCCTGTTCGTCGTCGTGAACTCCCCACCCACATGCCGGGCCCGGGCACGCATACCAACCAATCCCAGGCTCGGCAGCTTCTGCTTCTCCTCCGGCATACCCCGCCCGTTGTCTTCAATGCGTAGCAGCACCCGGTCCCCACTCGTGTCCAGGCGCATAACCACCTCCGTCGCGCCCGAATGTCGCGCCACATTCGTCAATGCTTCCTGCGCAATCCGGAACAGCTGCGTCTCCTGTTCCTCGTCCAGCCGCTTCGGACAGTACGACCAATACTCCGTCACAATCTGTGTCCGCTCCGAAAACCGTTCCGTCAGCCAACGCAGCCCCGCGTCCAACCCGAAATCGTCCAAAATCACCGGCCGCAATAGCTGGCTCAACTCCCGTACGCCAGTCAACGCTTCTTCCAAAATGCCGACGCACTCCGCGCGCCGCTCCATCCATTCCGCGCCGTCGATCCGCTTCAACATACTCCGCAGCCCGGTCAGCGATTGCCCCAGTTCGTCATGCATCTCATGCGAAAACCGCCGGGCCACCACCTCCTGGTCCTGCAGCATCTGCCACGACACTTTGTCCAGCTCCTCGGCCTGCCATTCCAGCCTGCGTAACGCGCGCCGGGTTGTATAAACCGTGACGCCGGCACACGCAAAGGCCAACACCAGGCAAACCCCGAGAACGCTCTCCAACCTGTCCAGCAGCTCTTGCGACTGCGTTTCAATCTGCCCTTCCAACTCCGCACCGCGCCCGGAACTCACAAAGTGGCCGCGAACCAGCTCCTGCGCGTTCTCATGAATCGACTTCGACCCCTGATACCCCACATACGCCGCCGCGATCACCAGCGCCACCACCAACGCAAACCCCAGCGCCAGAATTCGCAGAACGTTCTGTTCGAACATCGGGACCAGCCGGTACATGCCTCCAGTCTACAGGGGAACCCCTGGTGCCCGTACCGGGTTCATGGCCGCAGGAAATGGAGGGACCCTCCTATAAGTGTATGAAAACACGAAGGTCCGACCCGAGTGGCGCACCCGACACCCCTGAGAATCGGCGGTTTCCCTGCCATCTGGAGGGGATGGGTAAATCCGGTCAACCCCGGCATTCTAGGTGTCACGGAGCGTGAAAATCTTGTCTAGCACCTGGAAATCGGATATCGGCTCGGGCTTTTTGGTCTTCCTCATTGCCCTGCCACTCTGCCTCGGTATTTCGATGGCGAGCGGCTTCCCGCCCACCGCGGGCATATTGACCGCCG
The DNA here is from genome assembly GCA_044358225.1 of Bryobacteraceae bacterium. Lineage (GTDB taxonomy): Bacteria > Acidobacteriota > Terriglobia > Bryobacterales > Bryobacteraceae. Next base: position 56,819 of record JBIKOG010000005.1, read on the forward strand.
TCATCGGAGGACTGCTCGTTTCCTTCATGGGCAGCGCCCGGCTGACCATAAAGGGTCCGGCCGCCGGCCTGATCGTCATCGCCCTTGGCGCCGTCACCGAACTGGGCGCGGGCAACAACATTCTTGGCTACAAGCGGGCCCTGGCCGTGGGCGTCGTCGCCGGGGTGATTCAGATTGTCTTCGCGTTACTCAAAGCCGGCAAGGTGGGCGACCTGATGCCCTCCTCGGTCGTCCACGGCATGCTCGCCGCGATCGGCGTCATCATCATCTCCAAGCAGACCCACGTCGCCCTTGGCGTCACGCCGGCCGGCAAAGAACCACTCCACCTCCTCGCCGAAATCCCCCACAGCATCCTCAACCTGAACCCGGAGGTTTGCCTGATCGGCCTTGTCTCCCTGCTGATCCTCTTCGGCCTGCCGATGCTGAAAGCCAAGTGGATCAAACAGATCCCGGGCCCGATGGTGGTGTTGCTGGTGGCAGTGCCGCTCGGCCTGTTCTTCGACCTGGAGCACGAGCATAACTACTTTCTTTCCAACCACCTGTATCACATCGGCCCCGGATTTCTGATCCGCCTGCCCGGCTCGCTCGCCAGCACCATCGCCTTCCCGGACTTCTCGGCCATCTTCAGCGCGGCTTCCATCAAATACATCATCATGTTCGCCCTGGTCGGTAGCATTGAATCGTTGCTCAGCGTCTCCGCCGTCGACTCGCTGGACCCGGAACGGCGCACCAGCGACATGAACAAGGATCTATTGGCCACTGGCATCGGCAACACCATCGCCGCCGCGCTCGGCGGGCTGCCGATGATCTCGGAAATCGTCCGCTCCAAAGCCAACATCGATAACGGCGCCAAAAGCCACCTGTCGAACTTCTTCCACGGCCTGTTCCTGCTCGCCTCGCTCGCGCTCATCCCCGGTCTGCTCCAGAAAATTCCGCTGGCCGCGCTGGCTGGTATGCTGATCTACACCGGCTTCCGCTTGGCTTCGCCCAAGGAATTTGTGCACGTGTACAAGATCGGAGCCGAGCAGCTCTTTCTATTCGTATCCACCATGCTCATCACTCTGGCCTCTGATCTTTTGATCGGCGTCGGCGCCGGGCTGATCTTCAAGATGGCCCTCCACTTGAAGAACGGCGCCCGGTTGAGCACGATGTTCAAGGCGGTTGTCCGTGAGGAGCGCAACGGGACGTTGTTGACGTTGTACGTCCACGAAGCGGCGATCTTCACCAACTACCTGGGCCTGAAAACCCGCCTTCTGGCCGTCGATGAGAGCGTCAAAACCGTCGTTTTGAACTTCGAAAACGCGTGGGTTGTCGACCACACGGTACTCGAAAAACTGCACGGGATCGAGCGGAGCTGGTCGGATCGGAAGCTGATCCTGGTTGGCCTCGACGACCACGAATCCTTGTCCACCCATCAACTGGCTGTGCGCCGGAAGGCGCGCCCCGCGGTGGCATCGTGAGCGAACACGCCAACCCCAAAGAACACTTGCGCCACGTGCTTCATCACGTGGCGCACTTCCTGCCTGCGCAGGGCCCGATTGGCGTGTTCATTCACCACAATACGCTGCACGCCTTCCAGCATCTTCCCTTCGAAAAAGCGGTGCTGGAGGCAGCGAACCTCTTTCAAACCGAACCCTACATGACTGAGGTTGAGTACCGCGACGCGCTCTCCCGGGGCCGCATCCGGGCAGAGGATATCGACGCGGTGCTGGCGCGCGAAGCCGACGCCGAAATTGTTCCCGGGCTCCCACGGCGGAGCCTTTGGCGTGCCATGCTTGCGCCCGGTGTCCGCGCTTTCGATGCCGCGGGGACCGCGTGGCGGATGGAGGAAGGCGATCTGGCCGAAGATTTCCGTTCGCGGGCCTGCTGGCTCTCTTCGATGCCTGCCTCGCGCGCACGGAGCCGGCCCCCTCCATGCGCCCCCCGGCCAGCCGCGCCGCCGATGAAGTCGTGCATCCCTGGCTCATCCGGCTCTGTTCGGTGTTCCTCGATCAGGGCATGTCGTATTGGCCCATGCCGGGCCGCGAAGAGGGCTTCTATCTGGCCGTCCGCAAGCTGCTTTCGCAGCCGGGCGCGCTCTATCCGCAGGGCCTCTCCGGCGTGGGCGACGAGTTCCGCCGGCAGCTCGTCCGCGAAGACAGTGCCGAAGACGTGGTGATGGCGTTCCTTGGGCCGGACCAGAACAGCTGGGAGCCGCGCCTGCGCGAAGAGTTGCTGGCCCTCCCCGGCTGGCCCGGTCTCTTCTCACAACTCGAAAATGACCCGGCGTTGTTCCCGCACGATCCCGTCCCCTGTTCCCTGGCCGACTTTCTGGCCGTTCGTCTCACGCTGGTGAAAGTGGCGCTGGAAAACGGGGAAAACGTGCCTCCTCTTCCCCCGGCCGATCCGGAAGCCGAGCGCGTCGCCCGCGCCGCCGCCCTCTATGACGCCGCCCGCCTGGCCAAGCTCACCGCCACCATCATCGATTCCTGGACGCCCCAGCGCTGGTCGCGATTCGTCGTCGAGGTCGAGTCGTTTGATTCTCTCGAACGCCGCCGCGTCTACCATCTGGCCTATGAACGCTGGCACGAACAGCAGATCCTGCTGGGCTTGGCCAGCAACCGGCGGGAGAATCCGCCGACCAACCGGCGCCTGCGCCCGCTGGCGCAAGTCTTCTTCTGCATCGATGAGCGGGAAGAGTCCATCCGCCGCGCGCTGGAGGAAGTGGACCCGCTGGTGGAAACCTTCAGCGCCGCCGGCTTCTTCGGCGTGGCCGTCGACTATAAGGGCATCGACGATGCCCGTGGCGTCTCCCTCTGCCCCGTCGTCGTGAAGCCCCAACACGCCATTCGCGAATTGGCCACCGCCGAAGACGCGGAACTGCAGGAACAGCGGCTGTTTCGCCGCCGCCTGTTGGCGCGGCTGTCGCGAACGATTCAGGTGGGTTCGCGGTCGCTCGTGCGCGGCGCCCTCAGCACGGCTGTGCTGGGCACGCTGACGGCGGTGCCGCTGATCACGCGCGTGTTGGCGCCGCGGCAGTACGGCAAGCTGCGCGACATTTTGAACCGCGCCTTCCTCCCGGTGCCCCGCACGGAGTTGACGTTAATGCGGGACGACGAATCGTCCCAGGAACAAGTGGAGGGCCTGCTGCTGGGCTTTTCCCACACCGAAAAGGCCGATCGCGTGGCCAGCGTGTTGGTGCCCGCCGGCCTGACGCAGGGCTTTTCGCGGCTGGTGGTGATCCTCGGGCACGGGTCCACTTCGCTGAACAATCCGCACGAATCCGCCTACGACTGCGGTGCCTGTGGCGGGCGCCGCGGGGGGCCCAACGCGCGTCTGTTCGCCATGATGGCCAACCGCCCGCCGATCCGCGCCGAACTGGCCACCCGCGGCATTGTGATTCCCGATGACACCTGGTTCATCGGCGGCGACCACGACACGTGCAGCGATCACATCACGCTGTTCGACCTGGAAGCAGTGCCGCCCACGCACACCGACGCCCTGAACACGTTGCGCGCCTCCTTCGACACCGCGCGCGCCCGCAACGCCCACGAACGTTCGCGGCGCTTTGAATCTTGCTCGCCGCAGGCCACGCCGGAGGCCGCGCTCCGCCACGTGGAGGAGCGTTCCGAACATCTGGCCCAGCCCCGCCAGGAATGTGGCCACGCCACCAACGCCGTCTGCGTCGTTGGCCGCCGTGAGGTGACGCGCGGCCTGTTCCTGGACCGCCGTTCCTTTCTGGTTTCCTACGATCCCAACAGCGATCCCGCCAACGAAAGTCTGGCCCGGTTAATGAGCGCCGTGGTGCCCGTTTGCGGCGGCATCAACCTGGAATACTACTTCTCCCGCGTGGACAACGAACGCTACGGCTGTGGCTCCAAACTGCCCCACAACGTCACCGGCCTGATCGGTGTCATGAACGGCCCGGCCAGCGATCTCCGCACCGGTCTGCCCCTGCAAATGGTGGAGATTCACGAACCGGTGCGCATCCTGTTCGTCGTCGAAACCACGCCGGAACGGCTGGAAAAAGTCATCCTGGCCAGCCCCATCGTGAAGGAATTTGTTGTGAACCGGTGGATCCGCATCGCCACTATGGACCCGGACACCGGCCGCATCCACGTCCGTCGCGACGCGGGCTACGAAGACCTCGAAGGGTCGCCGCCGCCGCTGCCCACCGCGCCGTCCTCTATCGCCTGGTACCAGGGCAAAATGGACCACCTGCCCATGGCCCGCATTCAGTCCGCCGCCGCGGATGGGAGCAATCGATGACGCCACTTCAAGTCATCCTGCTCGGAATCGTCCTCGCGCCTGGTGCCGTGTTCGCACTGTTCTCCCTGCTCTGGCTGCTCGGCTGGGACGCGCCGGAGCGGGCGCTGACCCGCACGACGGCCGTCGTCTACTCCGTCGCCACGGCGGCCGTGGCGTGGCTGGCGTGGTCCATGCACGCGGCGGGGCTCGCATCGGTCGCCGTGCCCCTGGGCGACTGGTTCACTGTCCACGACTATCACTTTCCGCTCGTGCTCCTGGCAGACCGGCTGTCGCTGCCGTTCCTGGCGTTGACGGTCATTCTGGTGGGCCTCATCGGCCAGTTCTCCGCCACCTATCTGCACCGGGATCCGGGCTTCGCCCGCTTCTACATTCTGCTGCACCTGTTTGCCTTTGGCGCCCTGCTGATCTTCTCCGCCGGGTCCTTCGACCTCATCATCGGCGGCTGGGAAATGGTCGGGCTCACCTCGGTGTTGCTGATCTCGTTCTTCCACTACCGGCTCGGCCCTGTCGATGGCGCCATGCACGTCTTCACCATCTACCGCGCCTGCGATATCGGCCTTATCACCGCCGCCTTCGCCCTGCATCACTACGCCCACACGTCGGAGTTCGCCGACGGCATGCCGCATCTTTCCAACGGCGATGCTACCGTCGTCGGGCTGCTGCTGTTGCTCTCGGCGGCGGGCAAGTCGGCACAGGTTCCCTTCTCCGGCTGGCTCCCGCGCGCGATGGAAGGCCCCACGCCGTCGAGCGCCATTTTCTACGGCGCCATTTCGGTCCACGCCGGCGCCTATCTGCTGCTGCGGGCCCAGCCGATCCTGGTGGAATCCCCCATTGCCTCCGGCGCCGTGGTTCTCATCGGGCTGATGACGGCGGTGCACGGCACCATCGTCGGCCGGACCTCGGCCGATGCCAAGACCTCGCTCGCCTACGCCGCGCTGGCCCAGGTGGGCGTCGTCTTCATGGAGATTGGCTTCGGCTGGACGTGGGTGCCCATCATGCACATCATCGGTCATGCCATGGTCCGGACGCTTCAGTTTCTGCGCGCCCCTTCCATGCTGCGCGACTACCATCAGGTGCACGCCGCCGCCGGCGGCCAGGTGGAGAAAACCGGCAAACATCTGGAATCCATGTTCCCGCCGCGCGCGCAGCTGTGGCTCTACCGCCTGGCCATGGATCGCGGCCACCTCGACACCATTCTGGAGCGCGGCTTCGTGCAGCCACTGCTGACGCTGTCCGGCTTGCTGGCCCGGCTGGACCGGATGGGCCTCGGCGCCGGCGGACCGCACCCTGAACAAACAAGGAGCCATCGATGGCTGATCTCTCGTTCCCGCTGATCACCGCCGCCATCGGCATTCCGGCCGTCGCCGCGGTGGCCGCGTTTACCAACAACGCCCGCGCGCGCCTGGCCGGCGTCCTCGGCGCCGCCGGCGCCTCGCTCTGCGCGCTGGAAGTATTCCGGGAAGTCAGCGCGGCGGGCAGCGCCCGGCTGGCCGAACCCTGGTCGCTGGGCCTGTTCACGGCTGATAGTCTCAACGCGACGTTCCTGCTGCTCTACTCGCTGCTGACGCTCGCCATTCTCATCCTGGCCCCGCGCCGGGACACCAGCGCCAAAATCACCGGCAGCACGCTGCTGGTTCTGGCCGCCACGCTTACCGCCTACGGCGCCGACAATCTCATCGTCCTGGCCGCCGCCTGGATCCTCTCCGCCCTGCCCTTTATCGCCGGGCCCTTTACCGGCAGCTGGCGCCCGCGGGCGGGCTTGGCCGCGTCCTGTCTGGCTCTGGTTGGCGCCATCGCCCTCATCGTCAACGCCGCCCAGGCCGGCGGCGACACGAAGCCTTTCTCGATTGCCTCGCTCGCCGGCCACAACTACGGCGGCCAGGCGGCCTTCGCCCTGCTCATCGTCGCCATCGTCTGCCGCAAGGGCATCTTTCCCGCCCACGCCTGGATTGAAGACGCCGCAGAAGCCGGACCGGTGCTGCCCGTCTGCCTCTTCATCAACGGCCATTTCGGCGCCTTTCTTCTGGCCCGCGTGGTCATCCCGGACTTCCCTCTCTCGGCGCAGGGCACGTTCCCGATCCTCTCCGACCTGGCACTGTTCACCGCCATCTACGCCGCCATCCGCGCCGTGGCCGAAACGCGCGCCCGCCGCATTCTGGCGCTGCTGGTGTTAAGCCAGTCGGCCTGTATTCTGGCCGGATTGGAAAGCGCCACGCAGGAAGGCGTCACAGGCGCGCTGGTCCATTGCGTCGTCGTCGCCGTGGCCACCACAGGCCTGTTCAGCGTCCTGCGCCTTATGGAAGTCCGCTTCAACCGCTCGTTCACAACGGAGCATTATCTGGGTCTTTCGGAGTACACGCCGCGGCTCGCCGTCTTCTTTGTCGTCTGCGGGCTCGCTCTCGTCGGTCTTCCCGGCACGCTTGGCTTCTGCTCGGAGGATCTGCTGATTCACGGTACGCTGATCAGCCATCCGCAAGTGGGCCTGCTGTTGCCGTTGGCGACGGCGATGAACGCCGTCAGCCTCTTCCGGCTCTTCTCCCGCATGTTCACCGGCACCCAGCGCACCGGCATCCAGGGCATCACCGACGCGGTTCCGCGGGAACGCTGGGTGCTGGCCGCCATCGTGTTCTTCATCGTCGCCGCCGGCATGATGCCGAACCTCGCCGTCGCTTTGCGCGCCAACGCCGCGCACGAAATCAGCCTGGCCCGCTAGCGCTGTTTACAGTTCGATCTTCGTTCCCAAAACCTGCAAAAACGCCGCCAGCCACGCCGGATGCGCGGGCCACGCGGGCGCCGTCACCAGCTTGCCATCCGTCACCGCCTGGTCCACCGGAATGTCCACATAATCAGCCCCGGCCAACCGGCACTCCGGCCCGCACGCCGGGTACGCCGTGCAGCGCTTCCCGCGCAGCACATCGGCCGCCGCCAGAATCTGCAAGCCGTGACAGATGGCGGCGATGGGCTTGTCGGCTTCCGCGAAATGCCGCACCATGGCGATGACGTCCGCGTTCAATCGCAGATACTCCGGCGCCCGCCCGCCGGACACAACCAACGCGTCGTATGCCGCCGCATCCACCTCGGCGAACGTCGCGTTCAAACCGAAGTTGTGCCCCGGCTTTTCGCTGTACGTCTGGTCCCCTTCGAAGTCGTGAATCGCCGTGCGCACGGACTGCCCCGCCTTCTTCCCCGGGCAAACCGCGTGTACCGTATGGCCCACCATGGTCAGGGCCTGGAACGGAACCATCACCTCGTAGTCTTCCACGAAATCGCCAACCAGCTGCAGGATCTTCATGTCCTACTGAGTAGCACACCCCGGCGGCGCCGTAACCTCCGCAAGGGCTCCGTACAACTCCTCGGCCCGGAACGGCTTCGCCAGATACCCGTCGACGCCCCCGTCCAGGAATCGCTCCCGGTCCCCACGCATCGCACTCGCCGTCAGCATCACGGCCGGGGTCCGCCGACGGTTCAATTGTGCCTCCCGCGCGCGAATCGCCCCCACCGCCTCCAGGCCACCCATCTCCGGCATCTGATTGTCCATCAGCAGCGCGTCGAACTCCTCGCGCTCCCAAGCGGCAATCGCGGCCACGCCGTTCGCCACCACCGTCACATGATGCCCGCGCTTGCCCAGCAGAGCCACGGCCACGCGCTGGCTCACCGCGTTGTCCTCGGCCAATAGCAGCCGCAGCCCCGGCCGCTCCCGCGCCGCCGCCTGCTCCGGCTCCAGCGGTGCCGCCGCACTCTCCGGCAGGCGGACCGCAAACCAGAACTCACTCCCGTTTCCCACCTCACTGCGCACCGTCAAGCTCCCGCCCATCAGCGCCACCAGTTTCGCCGAAATCGCCAGCCCCAGCCCCGTCCCTCCGAACCGCCGCGTCACGCTGCCATCGGCCTGCGCGAACGCCTCGAAGATCAACTTTTGCTTGTCGTCCGGAATGCCGATGCCGCTATCGGTCACCGTGAATCGTAGCGCCTCCCCGCCGGGCTCCCGCGCCACGCGCAGCCCCACCGCGCCCACCGTCGTAAACTTCACCGCATTTCCCAACAGGTTCATCAACACCTGCCGCAACCGCACCGCATCCCCCGTCACTCGCTCCGGAACGTTGTCCTCCACCGTCCAGTCCAATTGCAACCCCTTCAACGTTGCCAGCGGCCGCACCGTCAGCCGCAGCTCATCCAGCATCCGCCGCAACCCGATCGGCACCCGCTCCAACTCCACCTTCCCGGCTTCCACTTTGGAAAAGTCCAGGATCTCGTTCAACACATGCAGCAGCGTCTCGCTCGCGCCATGAATCGCCTCCACGTTCTCCCGGCTCTCGGCCGGTAGCTCTCCGGCCAGTACCACCTGCGCCATGCCCATCACGCCATGCATCGGCGTCCGGATCTCGTGGCTCATGTTGGCCAGGAACAGGCTCTTGGCCACGTTCGCCGCCTCGGCCGCCGCCTTCGCCAGTTCCAGCTCCCGCAGCCGCGCCGCCTCCGTCGCCCGGTCCTCCAGTTGCTTCAGGTAGGCCCGGTTCAGCCACACCCCTTGCGTCAACAGAAACACCAGCAGCACCATCGTTCCAATCGCAAACGTGATGCCCCGCGTGTCCCCTTGCCACAGGCCCAGCCCCAGCGCCGGTACCAACAGCAACGTGACATGCAGCACCAGCAGCCGCAGCGTCGGCGCGAACGAAACCATGGAGCCCGATGCGCCTCCCACCGTCCAAATCAACAACACCGTGAACGTCCAGTCCTCAAACCCGTAGTAAAGCAGCGAACACAAATACAGGAAACCGCTCGGCGCCGAAGTCAGCCCAACGGCTGTCAGGAACATCGTCTCCAAAAACGCCCCGCGCCACCGCTCCCCGAACAGCCGCAGCGCCACGCGCACCGCCGCTCCACCGGCCATGCACGCCGCGCAACTCCAATACACGCGCGGGTGGTCCACGGCAAACGTCGTCGTCCATGCCAGCACCACCAGCATGCTCGCATAGACATAAACGCCGTGGACCAGACGCGAGATCTGCTCCGTCATGGCTTGTCGCGCTACTTGTTGTGCGGTTGTCAAACCCATGCTAATCATCTCATCGGCAGAGAATCCCGGTACAATCGGGGCGTGAGCAACCAAGAGCGCAAAGTCCACCCGTCCACCGCCGTCCTGACCGCCGGCTTCGACCCGGCCCTCTCCGTCGGCTCCGCCCGTCCCGCCGTCTTCCGTTCCAGCACCTACGTCTTCGCCTCGCCCGAAGCCGCCGAACGCGCCTTCTCCATCCTCGGCGGCCGCATCCAGCCCGAGCCCGGCGAAACAGCCGACCTCGTCTACTCCCGCTTCAATCACCCCAACGCCGAGATCGTCGAAGCCCACATCCTCCCGCTCGAAACCCACGCCCGCGCCGCCGCCGTCTTCAACTCCGGCATGGCCGCCATCATGACCGCCATCATGGCCCATACCCGCCCCGGCGACGCCATCGTCTATACCGTGCCCATCTACGGCGGCACGCAGGCGCTCATTCAGAAGTTCCTCGAGCCCTGGGGACTGCTCGGCGTCCCCGTCCCCGGTGGCGATTCCGCCGCGCTCGACCGCGCCATCCAGCACACCCCCCACTGCCGCATCGTCCTGCTCGAATCCCCCGCCAACCCCACCCTAAAAATGACCGATATCGCCCGCGCCGTCGCCTCCGCCGCCGCCCGCGAACCCCGCCCCCTCGTCATGGTCGACAATACCTTCCTCGGCCCCGCGTTCCAACACCCCCTCCACCTCGGCGCCGACATCGCTCTCTACTCGGCCACCAAATATCTCGGCGGCTTCTCCGATATCCTCGCCGGCGTCGCCCTCGCCCGCGACCCGGAGGTGATGAAGCCCATCCGCGCCCGCCGCAGCCTGTTCGGCAACATCCTCGCGCCCGACGAATGTTGGATCCTCGATTCCCGCCTCCCCACCGTCCACCTCCGCATGAATCGCCAGTCCAAGAACGCCCAGCGCATCGCCGAACGCCTGGCCACCCACCCCGCCGTCCAGAAAATCTACTACCCATCGCTCTTCACCGATCCCGAACAAATCCGCATCCGCGACGCCCAGTGCGACTACCCCGGCGGCATCTTTTCCCTCATCCTCCACGGCGGCAAACCGGCGGCCTTCGAGTTCCTCCGCAACCTGAAAATCGCCCGCAACGCCGTCAGCCTGGGCGGCGTGGAAACCCTCGTCTGCCACCCCCGATCCACCACCCATTCCGCCGTCAGCGACGAGGAGCTCCAACTCTCCGGCGTCGTCGATGGCCTCGTCCGCGTCAGCATCGGCATCGAGGATTGGCGCGATATCCTGGCCGACTTTGAAGACGCCCTCACCCTCGCCCAGGCGCTATAGCCGCTTTCCCACAGCTTTCCCACAGGGCCGTGCTACCAGAAAATCCCGATATCGGAAAACCCTGAGCTAGATCTCCGCCTTGAAGTAGTTCATTGGCTTCACCGGCGCGCCATGCATCCGTCGCAACAGCGCGATCTGCCCGGTATGGGTCAAAGCGTCGGCAATCGGCCCCTGGAACAGACGATTTTCGTCGCACTCCACGGGCCCCGCGTTCACGCGCGCCTCCAGCTTCTCCAGCGCCGCAAAGAACCGCGCCACCTCGTTGTCCCAAGCCAACGGCGTCGCCACCGTCCACTCCGGTACTCCGTTCGCCTGCCGCAGCGCCCAGTCCATCAGGTCGCCCATGTGCGACAGAATCTCCACCGGCGCGCGCACACCCTCCACCGAACGATAGGCCCCGAAGTCCGCCGAAGCCCCATCCAGTGCCCGGCCCAGCCGGAAACGCAAAGTAGCCAACGTATGCGCAAGCATACGGGCTATTTTAACGTGCTGACTTCTCCCGATAACCGCGATGCCAACGGGCTCGTCTGCCCGGCGTACTTATTGCCCTTCTTCGTCCGGTACGGATTCGACGACGGCGTGCTCAACGGTTCAAACGTGAACGAGCAAATCCGCATCCCCGGATACAGCGCCACCGGCACGCGTCCCAGGTTCGACAACTCCAGCGTGGCCTTCCCGGTCCAACCCGGATCAAACAGCCCCGCCGTGCCGTGGACGATAATCCCAATCCGTCCCAGGCTCGACCGGCCTTCCAGCCGCCCCAGCACATCATCGGCCAGGTCCAACGCTTCCATCGTGATCGCCAGCACAAAATCGCGCGGCTGCAGAATGAACGGTTCCCCGTCCTCCACCACAATCGTGCGCATCATGCCCTGAATCGCGAACTTATCGCGCGGGTCAATAAACGGGAACTTGCTGTGTTCGAAAACACTGAACTCATTCCCCAAACGGAAATCGATGGAACAGCTGCCGAAGTGGTCTTCGGGCAGTTCCGGATCGATCTTTATTTTCCCCTCGGCAATGTAGCGCCGGATATCAACGTCGGAAAGGACCATGTGACTTCTGATGTCAGTGCAAAATAAAGGGGAGGTTTGGTGGACGGCATGGGATTCGAACCCACGACCCCCACGTTGCGAACGTGGTGCTCTCCCAACTGAGCTAGCCGCCCACTGACTAATTTTCAGTATAGCATCGATACCCGCTAAAATGGAAAGGAACCATGCCGGAGCTTCCTTTGCAAAACACCCTGGAAAAAATGCGAGCCGATTGGGACGCTCGCGCCCGTGAAAATGCCCGGTATTACGTCAATACCGCCACCGAAGAATGGACCGACGAAACCTTCTTCGCCTCCGGTGAACGCACCATCGCCGAAGAAATTCTCACAGACATGACCAATATCTGCCAGGGCCGCGAGCCCAAACAGATGAAGGTCCTCGAAATCGGCTGTGGCGCCGGCCGCGTCACGCGCGCCCTTGCCAACCTCTTCGGCGAAGTCCACGCCGTCGATGTCTCCGGCGAAATGGTCGCCCGCGCCACCCGCGCCGTCGAAAACCACCCCGGTGCCCACGTCTATCAGAACAACGGTATGGACCTCTCCGTCATCCCCGGCGGAAACTTCGATTTTGCCTTTTCCACCATCGTCTTCCAGCACATCCCCAGCCGCGAAGTGATTGAAAACTATGTGCGCGAAGTCTCCCGCCTGCTTCGCCCCGGAGCCCTCTTTAAATTCCAGGTCCAGGGCGACACGTCAATCAAAACCACAGAAGATGATACGTGGTTGGGCGTTCCCTTTTCCGATGACGACGCTGTCGCCATGGCCGAACGCTGCGGCTTCGAACCCCGCTACCGGCACGGTGCGGGCGAGCAGTATTTCTGGCTGTGGTTCTTTAAGAAGTAAATTGGCCTAAGAACTCGCCTCGGTTCGGCGCGATGCCCAGTAGCTCCGCATCCGCGCCGAAACCTCTTGCCGTTCTTCCGGGCCCATCGACTTTCGCCCGCGCTTCCGCTTAGGCGTAACGGTCCCGTTCGTCCGTAAGTATTGCTCCAGAGAGGCGATTACTCCGTCAATCCGTTCTTTTTCTTCGTATAAATCGCGAATGGCCTTTTGCAGGTCCATAGAAGCAGCTCCGGTAAACAAACCGGTGCCTCCCGCCAATTCTGCTGCGGCACCGATATTGTCTGGATTTCTCACAACATCGTATACGAAAACGTCTCACGATGTTACAGACCAAAAGTACCGATTTTGAACGATTTACAATTCCTGCGGCCTTTAGCGAAGCAGGAAGGGCCAGTAGGGGACCACTTTGTAGCCGTACTTGGCAACCAGCGCCCAAACAACTGCCGCCGCCACGCCCGCCACTGCCAGCAGAACAACCAGCACCGACAACCACGGGAAGCTCTTCTCGTCTCGCCGTAACTGCAGCAGATACGCTGCGAATACGCCGACAAAGTACAGCACCACCATCGGCACCGCGAACAGCATCAGGTTGAAGATGTCCGGCGTCGGAGTAATCAGCGCCGCCACAATCACGATTATCAGAATCGCGTACCGCGAATGCTCCAACAGGAACTTCGCCGTAACAATCCGCAGCAAGGCCAGGAAGAAAATAATGATCGGTAACTCGAAGACAACACCGATACCCAGCGTCACATTCACGAACAGATCGAAATAATCGACCATGTTAATATTCGGAACGACGTTGATGTCCTTGCCGATCCCTAACAGAAACTCCAGGCCAAACCGGAACGCCACAAAGTAGGCGAACAGCCCGCCCAATACAAACAACCCGGCCGTACTCAGAATCACCGGTGCCGCGAAGCTCCGTTCTTTCTTATACAGCCCAGGCGCGATGAACGACCACGCCTGCCACAAAATCCACGGTGAACTCAGGAAGATAGCCGCCAGCAGCGGGAGCTTCATGTAGATCACCTGGAAGGAATCCATCGGGCCGATCTGGCTCAAATACGGCGGGTAGCCCAACGCCTTCAACGCGGTCGCGGCCGGCTCACTCACCGCCTTCCACATCTCATTGGCGAAGATCAACGCCAACCCGAACGCAACGCCAAGTCCCATCAATGCCGAGATGATCCGCTTCCGAAGCTCTTCCAAGTGCTCCAGGAAGCTCATCCGCAGCATCCCGTCGTCATCGTCGTCTTCCTCTTCTTCCGAAGGAGGAGGCGTGCTGCTACCGCTCCCGCCGCCGGTCGAAGCTACCACCGGCGCTACCGCCAGCGTTGTCTCTAACGACGTGCTCGGAGGTTCAGCTCCATACGATTGCCCCGAATACGGGTCATCGTGATACGCGGCATCGCTATGATAGTGCGAATCATAGTCGTGGTCCGTCGTCTGCTCATAACTCGTATGGGCAGTATCCGTCCCGGAATCAGCTGGAGGCTGACCCTCTTTGGGGACATGCGTGTTTTCTACAGGGGTTTCCCTGTTCTTATCTTCCGGGACGGACATAACCTACCCAATCAACCGGCGGCCGGTTTTACAGTATCCACAGGTGTTCCGCCCTGCGCCACTGTTCCTTCCGGTGCCTTCGCTGCCACTGCCGCGCTCGTATCGGCCGGCGCTCCGGCCGGTTCCGTCGTGCTTGCTGTCGCATTCGTTTGTTCAGCGCCCAATGTTGCGGGTTCGCCTACAGTTGTGGATGGGGTTGCCGTCAATTCCGAACTGCCGGAGTCGTAAGCTCCGTAGTCGTAATACGAGGAGTCGTCGTAGTTGTGAATTTGTTCGTGGTACTCTTCCGCAGCCTTTTTGATCGGTTCAGTTTCCTTTTCGATCTGCTGCATCTCGCGGTCCCACGTGGACTTCAGTTCTGACGACGCTCGACGGAACTCGCCCATAGCTTTGGCCACAGTTTTCCCCAGCTCCGGTAACTTCTTGGGGCCGAAGATCAGCAAGGCCAGGAGAAAAATGATGATCATCTCCTGTGTTCCTAGCGTGCCCATGTATGGAACGACCTCCCGTGCGGTAAAGTTCAAGCTCAGGATATCACAGCGCCTCTATGGAAACCCTCTTTGCCGCCGTCGATCTTGGCGGAACCAAAATCGCCGCCGCTCTCGGCAACCCTGCCGGCCAGCTCCTCCACACCGAAACCGTCCCTACTCCCCCCGGCGCCGGTCCGGAAGTAATCCTCTCCACCATCGCCAATCTCATCGATTCTCTCTCCTCCCGCGCCGGCCAGCGCCCCGCCGCCCTCGGCGTCGGCGTCCCCGGTTTAATCGACCTCCGCACCGGCCAGGTCAACTTCGTCCCCAACCTCCCCACCCAGTGGCGTGGCGTCCCCGCCGGGCCGTTCCTCGAACGCCGTCTCCAAATGCCGGTCCGCCTGCTCAACGACGCTCGCTGCGCCACCCTCGGCGAACTCCTCTACGGCCACGGCCCCCAATACCCGTCATTCGTTATGTTCACCCTCGGCACCGGAATCGGCGGCGGCATCGTCATCGATGGCCGCCTCCGCCTCGGCCCCCTCTCCGCCGCCGGCGAAATCGGCCACCAAACGGTCCTGCCCAACGGACCCCTCTGCGCCTGCGGCAACCCCGGCTGCCTGGAGGTCATCGCCGCCGGCCCTGCCATCGCCCGCGCTGCCGGTTGTCCCGATACCGAATCCGCCGCCATCGCCGCTCGCCGCGGCGATCCCCGCGCCCAACAGGCCTTCCGCGAAGCCGCTTTCTATCTCGGCATCGCCGCCGCCAACCTCGTCACCGCCCTCCACCCCGACGCGCTCCTCTTCTCCGGAGGCATGTCCGAACTCGTCGATCTCCTTCTCATGCCCGTCCGCGCCGCCGTCAACGAACGCGTCCGCATGTTCCCGGCCGATGGCGTCGCCGTCCGCCGCGCCGCCGCCGGGCCGAACGCAGGTCTCCTCGGCGCTCTCGCCCTCAACATCGCGCCGGAGAAGATCGCCCTCTAACTACCAAACGTGCAGCGCCACAATCGTCGGTGGATTCGGCGTATCGCCCACGATTCGTGTTTCCAGCAACACCTGCACGTTCTTGTTCTCCCACCCCGCCGGCGCCATCCGCGCGAACTGCTCCCAGTGCCGCGCGCTCGTCGCAAA
The DNA here is from genome assembly GCA_044358225.1 of Bryobacteraceae bacterium. Taxonomy (GTDB): domain Bacteria; phylum Acidobacteriota; class Terriglobia; order Bryobacterales; family Bryobacteraceae. Next base: position 72,479 of record JBIKOG010000005.1, read on the forward strand.
GTCCGCCGCCACGCGTGTTCCCAGTCCCGATATTCCGCCCATTGCCACCAGCCGCCGCTCATGCAGCGGGTCCAATAGCCGCGTCACCAGCGCGTAGTCCAGTGGCATCGGCGTATTGGGGTACAGCCCCTCCACGCGCCGCAAAGGTTCGCTCTTCGTCGCATCCTTCACCACGTACTGTCCGTCCGCCGTCGGCGCAAACGAAAACCGCAGATGCCGCGTCAGCTCAATCGTCCACGGATTCGAAAACATCCCAATCACCACAATCGGATGCGTCTTCACCTGCTCAAACGACATCTGGTCGGCCACCCGAAGTTCAAAATCCTTCCCCGCCACTCCCAGCATCCGGCTCACGTCCGCAATCGCCTGCGCCGTCGGCCACGATGTCTGCGCCTGCCGGCTCAATTGGAAGTCTTCGCTCCCGAACACCCGCGCCGCCACCGGCCGGCGCAGCGCCTCCACCACCTCGTTCGTCCGCGCCGAAATCGCCGGTCCCCCGCTTGCGCACACCACCACCGGCGCCGCCGAACCAAGCAACGGCCCCCAGAACCGGTCCAACGCCGTCACCCCCGCCCGTTGCCGCCACGCCGCTACCGCCGCCACTGCCAGCGCCCCCACTCCCCCTGCCCCCCACATCGCACGCCGGCTCATCAGCGGTCCCTCGGGCGCCGGTGGCGCCACCGCCTCCGGGGCCTCCACTGCCACTCCGTGCTCTACCGGAAACGCCGGGACGTACGATCCCGTCGGCAGCTCAATCCGAACGCCCGGTCCCGTCTGCCCCTGGTAGTACCGCGCCAGCCGCCTCCGTACCTCAGTCGCCTTCACGCGGACAATCGAATCCCCCGCCGTCTCAAACCCCGGCGCCCGCCCAAACACCTCCGACCCAATCACCCTCTCCTTCAATGCCTCTTGCCGGCCGGCAAGCGCCTCCTCCACCACATACTTCAAAAAGGACTGGCACTTCTGGCTCGCCCGAAACTCCGGACTCGCCAGAATATCCGCCAGCCGAGACCGAATCGCCGCTTCCTTTTCCGGTGAAATCGGATTGGACTGAACTGGTACGCTACCCACTTGCTGACTGCTCCCCGCCGGGGAGTCTATCAGGTCCTGTAACCGTACGCAACCGTTACGTTCTCGCCTAAGTTGTTAAAAACATGGACAAAACCAAATACCCCAATCAGACCGTATGATCCTGGTATTATCACGCGTTCGCCCCCATACTCAAAGGATTATGGTTTCGCGCTTCCACCAATACCTCTGTCTGGCCACTCTCCTGCTCCTCCCATCCTCCCTACTCCTCGCCCAGGGCAACCTCGGCGGCCTAAACGGTTCGGTAGTCGACTCCTCCGGCGCCGCCGTTCCCGGCGCACGCATCACCCTCAAGAGCCAGGCCAACAATCAGGTCATCACCACCGAATCCACGGACGCCGGCTTCGTCTTCCGTGGCGTCTCCCCGGGTGTCTATCAAATGGAAGTGGAAAAGACCGGTTTCAAAAAGGTGGTCCGCGAATCCCTGAACATCCTCACCGCCACCCAGGCCGAAATCTCTGTCACCCTCGAAGTCGGCAACACCGCCGACGCCGTCACCGTCGCCTCCAGCTCCATCGCCCTCCAAACCTCCTCCCCCGAAGTCTCCACCGTCCTCCAGCGCCAAACCCTCCTCGACCTCCCCATCCAGGTCGGCTCCGGCGCCTCCACCACCGCCGCCTCCGGCCGCCGCCAGCCCGAAACATTCATCTTCCTCACCCCCGGCGTCGTCGGCACCCAGTGGGGCAAAAGCATCAACGGCAGCCCCGAGTTCGGCCAGGAAGTGCTCGTTGATGGCATCTCCGCCCAGCTCGCCTCCAACCCCGGCTTCCTCGGCCAGACCTCTCCTCCCTATGAAGCCGTCGAAGAGTTCAAGGTCCAGAACACCCTCTTCCCCGCCGAATTCGGCCGCGGCTTCGGCGTCATCAATTACACCCTCCGCTCCGGCACCAACACCTTCCACGGCGGCCTCTTCGAATTCATCCGCAACGATAAACTCGACGCCCGCCCCTTCTTCAATCGCACCCGCCCCATCGTCCGCTTCAATGAATACGGCGGCAACCTCGGCGGCCCCGTCATCATCCCCAAACTCTACAACGGCAAGGACCGCACGTTCTTCAACTTCAACTACACCGGCCTCCGCAACTCCCCTCCCCTCCCCGGCAACCTCGTCAGCATGCCCACCCCGGAATTCCTCCGCGGCGATTTCTCCCGCCACGTCGATTCCAACGGCGCTCTCCTCCCCATCTTCGATCCCGCCACCACCCTCGCCGACGGCACCCGCACCCCCTTCCCCGGCAACGTCATCCCCGCCGGCCGCTTCTCCCGCGTCGCCCGTAACACCACCCCTCTCCTCCCCACTCCCGATCTCCCCGGTTACTTCAATAACTTCCTCGCCCGCAACGCCAACCCGGTGGAAGACGACATCTGGTCCCTCAAGGCGGACCATCTCCTCTCCTCCCGCCAGCGTGTCAGCTACGTCATGTGGCGCTCCCTGAACGACCAGTTCGTTAACTCGGTCCTCGGCCGCGCCAACGGCCCCCTCGGCCCCTGGTTCCTCTCCACCACCAAAGGCAGCAACTACCGCGCCAACTACGACCTCACCGTCACCCCCACCGTCCTCTTCCACTTCGGCTACGGCTACACCAAGTCCAACCCCACCCGTGTCCGCGACGAACGCAAGGGCAACGAAACCATCCAGCTCCCCGGCATCCCCCGCGATAACCCCGGCTTCCCCACCTTCAACATCAACAACACCTATGGTGGCCTGGAAATCGGTAACTCCGCCCAGCAGCCCAATGACCCCTCCGCCAACATCTCCCACGCCTGGGTCGGCAGCCTCTCCTGGGTCAAGGGCCGGCACCAGTTCAAGTTCGGCGGCGAAGGTCGCCTCATGAAGTTCGTCAACTTCGCCGGCACCCAGAACGGTGGCCTCAGCGGTGCCTATACCTTCAGCAACCTCTCCACTTCCTCCCTCACCGATCCGCGCTTTAATCAGCTCGGCAACGCCTGGGCCAGCTTCCTGTTGGGCGATGTCTTCTCCGGCACCCGCTTCTTCCCCATGGGCGAACGCACCGTACAGAACGAGTTCTACGCCTACTACGTCGATGACGTCTGGCGCGTCAACAACAAGCTGACGGTCACCCTCGGCTTCCGACACGAAGTTCCCACCACCGTCCGCGATACCGAAGGCCGCCAGTCCGGCTTCGACCCTGCTCTGGCCAATCCCGGTGCCGCCGGCCGCCCCGGCGCCCTCCGCTTCTTCGGCGATCGCATCGTCCCCAACTACTACGGCCAGCTCTCCCCCCGCGTCGGCCTCGCCTACACCGTGAACCCCAAAACCGTCATCCGCTCCGGATTCGGCATCTTCTACTCCCCCGGCAACGCCACCCAGATCGGGCAGTTCCCCGGCCGCTACAACGCCGGCTTCACCTTCCCCCAGTCGTTCCCCAATACCTCCAACGGTCGCGTCGCCGCCTTCAATCTCGATCAGGGCGTCCCCGCCTTCAACGGCACTCTGCCCAATAAAGACGCTGCGCTCCTCAACGGCGCCACCATCGACTACATGAACCCCAGCGCCAACAAAGCCGGCTACACCAATAGCTGGACGTTCAATATCCAGCGCGAACTCCCCGGCTCCTTCCTGCTCGATATGGGCTACGTTGGCTCCCGCAGCCTCCGCCTGCCCTCCGGCCTCGAAAACATCAATCAGGTCGATATCTCCAACCTTCGCCTCGGCAATACGCTGAACTCCGACGTAGCCTCCGCCGCCGCCGTCGCCGCCGGCATCACCCGCCCCTACCCGGGCTTCACTGGCTCTGTCGCACAGTCCCTCCGCCCCTTCCCCCAATACACGGGCATCAATAACCTGGCCCAGCCCACCGGCTTCAGCAACTATCACGCCCTCCAAACGCGACTCCAGCGTCGCTACTCGAACGGGCTCTCGCTGCTCTTTTCCTATACGCTCTCGAAAACCCTCGTCCACGGCGCCGGTTACTCCAATCGCGAAATCGACGCCGCCGGCGGCGCCCCGCTCGACACCCGTAACCGCGACCTCGAAAGGCGTCTCGCCCCCTTTGACCGCAAGCACAACGCCATCGTCAGCTGGACCTACGAACTCCCCTTCGGCAGCAAACGCAAGTTCCTCTCCAACGCTCCCCGCGCGCTCGATATCATCGCCGGCGGCTGGCAGTTGAATGGCATCCATACCCTCCGCACCGGTGCACCCGTCTTCATCGGTGGCGGCGGCGCCATCCCCCTCTTCGCAGGCGGCAACCGGCCCAACATCCTCAATACCAACTTCGATACCGGCGTCACCGGCAGCGACTACGATCCCGGCGATCCTTCCCGCCAGCGCAAGCTCGATATCAACGCCTGGGCCCAGCCCGCCGCCTTCACCCTCGGCAACGCCGCGCCCAGCTACAACCTCCTCCGAGGCTTCGGCTCGGTCTCTGAAGACTTCAGCATCCAGAAGAACTTCCGCCTCTTCGAAAGCCACCAGCTCCAGTTCCGCACCGAACTCTTCAACGCCTTCAATCGCGTCAACTGGGGCGGCCCCGCAGCCAACATCAATGCCCCTGCCAACTTCGGCCGGATCACCTCTACCGATCCGCCCCGCAGCATCCAGCTGGCTTTGAAGTATATGTTTTAGCGCAACTCCGCCAGCGCCCTACGCCCCCGCTCCGCCAACTCCGGATCGGGGGCGTTCGCCGCTTCCGCCAGCCGTTTCCGCGCCTCCTCCGTCCGGCCCAGCGCTCCATATAGCCGCCCCAACCGGTAACTCAACGCGGGCTCCGGCGCCAGCCGGTCGGCCGTCTCCAACTCGCGCAATGCCCCCGCCATATCCCCCCGCCGGTATAGCACCAGCCCCAACGCCACGCGCGCCTGCGCGCGCAACTTCGCCGCCACCTCTCTATACTTTTCCATCGGCACCGCCCGCCGGATCTTCGCCCGGTCCAATTCGTCCAGCACCGCTCGCGCATGCCCTTGCGCCGCGGCCCCATCCTCACTGGCCAGTTGCACCGCCAGCCCTGCCCGCACTGTCAGGTTCCCCGGCGCCAATCGCAACGCCTCCTCCCCGGCCGCCTTCGCCTCGTCCGTTTTCCCCAGCCGTTGCAGCGCCAGAAACCGCATCTCCCACACCCGCGGCAACAGGTTCGATTGCGGCCATCGCCCCCGGAATGCCTCGCTCCGCTTCACCACCGCCGCCGCGTCCTGTGCCCCCTCCACCGTAAGATAGAGGTCGAACTCCTCCGGACTCTCCGCCTCCAACGGCGCTTGAAATTGCGCAGCCAGCGGCACCGCTATGCAGAACAGAATCGCCACTATCCTTCGCGCTACCGCCATGGTGGGCTTCATCATCGCAGGCCCGCGCGCCGATGCGCAACCGCTCGAACTGCCCACCCCCGCCCCCATCCGCGATCTCCTCCGCAAAGGCGATACCTTCGCCGCCATCCGCGAACTGCGCCTCGCCGAAGCCCGCAATCCCAAAAACGGCGAAACCGTCCTCCTCCTCGCCTACGCCTACTACCTCGCCGGACAGAAAAAGCTCTTCTCCCAAAAGGCCACCGCCGCCGCCACCCTTCTTCCCAAAAAACCCGAACCCCGCTACGCCCTCGGTCGCTACTACCTCGACGATGTCCAACGCCGGGAACTGGCCGCCACGGAATTCCGCGCCGCCCTCGCCCTCGATCCCCGCCACGCCCCGTCCCTCTATCACCTCGGCTGGTGCCTCGAACTCGATAAGCAACCCGCCGAAGCCGCCCGCCTCTATACCCAGGCCAACTCCTGGCTCGGCCACCTCGGCCTCGCCCGCCTCGCTCTCGATGCCGCCGATCCCCGCCAGGCCCTCCAACACGCCCAAATCGCCGCCCGCCTCCAACCCAACGCCCCGCTCGTCCACGCCCTCATCGCCAAGATCCACCAGCGCCAAGACGATTGCAAACAGGCCATCCCCGCCCTCCAACGCGCCGCCGCCCTCGACCCCTCCGATGCCGCCCTTCTCTACCAGCTCTCCCGCTGCGCCGCCGCCACCGGCAACACCGCCCTCCAACGCGAATCTCTAAAACAATACGAACAACTCCGCGCCATCTATAGCTCCCAATAGCCTGTTCTAATTCACAATCCCTTTACAAATCCCGAACAGGACCCCACTCCGTGCCTGCGCGCTAACAGGCATGAACAAACAGACTGCACTCTTCCTCGCCGCCACCCTCCCGCTGCTCGCTCAGCCCTCCCTGCGCGACCCGGCCCCCAAACATCTCATCGCCTTCATGGGCGACTCCTTCGCCGCCGGTGAAGGCGCCCCCTCCACCACCGGCGGCCCAAAGTGGGTCTCCGAACCCTGCCACCGTTCCGAAGAAAACGGCCGCGCCCGCGTCGCCGAACTCCTCGGTGCCCTCGTCCCCAACCGTACGGTCCTCACCGCCAATGGCCTCCGCACCGTCGACGATTTCCAAACCAAAGACGTCTCCTGCACCGGCGCCACCATCACCAGCGGCATCCTCGGCCCCTATAGCGGCATCAGCCGCATGCGCCCCGAAGGCCCCGGCCCCAACTTCGTCCAGAAACCCCAAATCGAACAGATCGAAACCTGGATGTCCGAAGCCCCCCGCAACCGCCAGTCCATCGACACCCTCGTCATCTCCATCGGCGGCAACGACGTCGGCTTCGCGCAAATCATCTCCACCTGCATGAACCCCCTCGAAGGCGATTGCAACGAAAACGATCACCTCCGCTCTGTCATGGAAAACGGCAATTTCTACATGCCCCACTTGATCGGCTACAACCGCCTCCGCTCCGCCTTCCTCGACATGGAACGCCAGATCCGCGAACGCCTCAACCCCAAACGCGTCATCCTGGTCGGCTACCCCACCGGCTCCCGCGACGAGTTCGGCGAACTCTGCGACAAGTTCGACGAAAACTTCCACATCCTCCCCAACGGCGACGGCTACAGCCCCTCCAACTTCGGTGGCGCCACCGTCCACGTCACCGCCGACGAATCCCTCTTCATCGAAACCAGCCTCATCTCCCGTATCAACCGCGAACGCAAGGAAATCGCCACCGAACTCGGCTGGCAGTTCGTCGACATTCAGCCCTTCACCAAAACCCATGGCTACTGCGCCGCCAAGCCCTGGTTCAACACCCCCAAAACCGCCTTCGCCAAACAGGGCGATTTCAACGGCACAGCCCACCCCAATGCCACCGGCTACAAAGTCTACGAGAACTTCCTCCTCCGTGAAGTCGCCCGGGCTCACGATATCCGCATCAACCATCCCATCACCGGCACCCACGAACAGTTCTCCTTCACCCTCACCAAAAGGTCCGGCGGCACCGTCAGCGGCAATCTCTCCGATCGCTTCGGCGGCTTCCCCTACACCATGCTGCACCAGCGCGATTTCACCGCCAAAATGAAGTACCTGCTCAATCCCAACCCCAACGTCATCACCGAAATTCGCATGGAAGTCTCCTCCACGGATTTCGAATTCAACCCGCCCGCCAACGCCATCCGCGTCGTCATCCCGGCCACCGGCCTCGATCAGGACGGCATGCTCCGCGCCGAATTCCCCACCAACCAGTACTCCGACAACGACCTCATCTTCGTTCGCTGGCGCATCAAGCATGTCCCCTTCTGGGACACCACCGCCACCCCGGTCACCACTTACTCGAGCGTCGCCAAATTCCGCGTCAAACACCCGGTCCTGCCCATCGTCCCCGTCGAATAACGTGTTCCAATTGAAGCTGTATGCGCCCTGCCAAGGGCGCATACAGCTTTCTTATGTTTCCCATCCTCCTCCTCGCCCAAATGCTTACGCCCGATATCGCCTCCCGCCTCGCCGAACTCCCGCTGCACTGCATTCAGCAGGAATACCCCAATAAAACAGCCCATACCATCGAAGGCGCAGCCGACGCCAAACTCACCCCCCGCCAGCTCCACCCCTCCTTCTACGGTTGCTTCGATTGGCACTCCTCCGTCCACGGCCACTGGATGCTCGTGCGCCTTCTCAAAACCACCAAAGGCCTTCCCAAGGAACCGCAAATCCGCCAAATCCTGGCCGAATCCTTCCAACCCCAAGCCATCGCCGGCGAAGTCAACTACTTCCAAAACTACAAACTCGCCAAGACCTTTGAACGGACCTACGGCTGGGCCTGGCTGCTGAAACTAGACGAAGAGCTCCGCGATTGGGACGACCCGCAAGGCCGCCAATGGGCCCGCAACATCCAGCCCCTCACAAATCTGATCGTCCAACTCTGGTCCGGCTATCTGCCCAAACAGACCTACCCCAACCGTACCGGCGTCCACCCCAATACCGCCTTCGGACTCGTCTTCGCCCTCGATTGGGCCCGCGCCGCCAAGGACGCAAAATTCGAAGCCCAAATCGTCCAACGCGCCAAGGATTACTATTTGAACAACACCGCCGTCACCGCCTTCCAGGAGCCCGACGGCACCGACTTCCTCTCCCCCTCCCTCGAAGTCGCCGACCTCATGCGCCGCGTCCTTCCCCCCGCCGAATTCCCCAACTGGTTCAAGCAGTACATGACCACCGCCGGCCTCGCCAATCTCACCAAACCGCCCACTGTCTCCGACCGCAGCGACTACCAGATCGTCCACCTCGCCGGCCTCTCCCTCAGCCGAGCCTGGTGCCTCTACGGCGTCGCCGGCGCCCTACCCCAAAACTCCGCCCGCACCCAGAACATGCTCGCCTCGGCCAAAAAACTGCTCGACGCCGCTCTCCCCCACGTCACCGCCGGCAACTACGGCGGCGAACACTGGCTCGCGTCATTTGCCGTCTACGCCCTCAGCCAGGCCAAATAATGACGTACCTCGAACGCTACCAACAGGGCGATTGCGAAGCGGTGTGGGCCGAACTCCAAGCCCTCGGCGAAGAGGTCAATAGCCGCAAACTCCGCGACGACGCCCGTGCCGTTGCGATGGAAACCATGCGCCGCGCCCGTGCCCAACTCACCACGATGGGCGCCAAAATCCGCCCGCCCCACAAACGAACGGCAGAAACCATCAAAGCCCTCGAAAAACAGCTCCAGGGAAAACTTCCCCTCTCCCTCCACGCCTGGTGGCTCCAGATCGGCGAAGTCGCGAGCGACGACCTAACCATCCTCCCTCTCGACCCCAAGTCAATCTTCAAGCCCCCGCCCCCCTTCTTCCCGCCCAAAGACGCCTGGCAAACCAGTATCGAAGCCTGGCGCCGCACCCTCCGCGCCGAAGGAAATTCCCCCGAAGAAACCGAAGCCAAGCTCGCCGCCGCTGTCGCCGAATTCGAAGCGCAAGACCGCGAAAACGAGCGCCTGGCGGCTGTCCCCTTCACCCCAGGGTTCCGCCACCAGCTCACCCCGGACGATCTCATCACCACCGGCTACAACGTCCTGCTCCCCCAGCCCACCGCCGACTTCCCTCTGGAAAATGCGGAAGGCACCCCCCTCTTCGTCGATTGGCTCCGCCGCCACTGTCACCTGGACCTATAAAATAGAAACCGAATGCTCGACTACACCTACACCGACGTCGCCAAGATGATTGACCACTCCCTGCTCAATCCCACCCTCACCCTCGCCGCCATGGACGAGGGAATCCAACTGGCCATCGACTACGACGCCGCGTCCGTCTGCATTCTCCCCTATGTCCTTCGCCACGCCGCCAATAAACTCATGGGCACCGGCGTCAAAGCCAGCACGACAATTGGCTTCCCCCACGGCGGCCACACAACGGCCGTAAAACTCATCGAAACCCGCCAGGCCTTGGCCGACGGTGGCGAAGAGCTCGACATGGTGGTAAACATCAGCGCCGTCTTGAGCGGCCGTTGGGACTTCGTCAAAGAGGATATCCGCACGGTCGTCGAAGAGACCCACGCCTCCGGCCAAAAGGTGAAGGTGATCTTCGAGAACGCCTACCTGAACGACGATCAAAAAATCCGCCTCTGCGAAATCTGCAATGAGGTAAACGCGGATTGGGTAAAAACCTCCACCGGCTACGCGCCCACCGGCGCGACCCACGAAGACCTGATCCTGATGCGCAAGCACGCCGCCCCCCACATCCAAGTGAAGGCCGCCGGCGGCGTCCGCGACCTCGACGCGCTGTTGGCGGTGCGCGCGCTAGGCGTAACCCGCTGCGGTGCCACCCGTACCGCCGCCATGATGGACGAAGCCCGCCGCCGCCTCGGCCTCGACCCTATCACAAGCACCGCCTCCCCAGCCCCCGCCGGCTACTAGGATTCCCCTGGGTGCCGTGACACCAGGAAAATCCCAGATTTCCGATGTCCCTGACCCCCTCCCAGGAAATCCCCCCGCCACCTTCAAAGTCACCGGCTTCTGGGAAGATCCGGAACCCCAGTGGCTCCAAGTGCTAGCGTTTAGAAATCAATGACCCGCCGCCTCTTCCTCGCCCTCGCCGCCGCCTACCGCAAGCAATGGCCCATCGGCGCCAACACCGCCGTCCAGGGCTACAGCCTCTCCCAAGCCATCGCCCTCCTCAAACAACTCCAATTCCCCGTCATCGAAATCCACCCCATGGGCCGCCCGGAGCCCACCCCCAAAGTCTTTCCCGGCTTCCAATTCGACCAACTCACCAACACCCAAAAGCAACAGATCCGCACCGAACTCAAACCGTTCAAAACCATCACCACGCACCTCCCCTACGCCGGTCTCAACTGGCTCAGCCCCGACGCCCCCACCCAAAAAACAGCCATCAAAACCGTCGACATCGCCCTCGAAGGCTCCGCCTGGTTCGGCGCCACCATGGCCGTCCTCCACCCCCAGCCGTTGACCCAGGAAACCTGGAAAACCCGCCAAAACGAGTACATCGAAATCATCACCCGCTGGGCCAACCGTGCCCGCCAGCTCGGCGTCAAAATCGCCGTCGAAACCGGCTTCCCCCAATCCATCGACGATTTCGTCACCCTCATCCAAACCATCAACCACCCCAACATCGGTGCCACCATCGACGTCGGCCACCAGGGCCGCTACATCGAAATCAACAAAATCCCCGCCGAATCCCGCTCCCTCCCGGCGTCAATCAAAGCCTACAACGACACAACAATCGCCATCCTCAACCGCCTCGGCCCCAAAGTCTTCCACCTCCACGTCCACGACATCGACCCCGAAACCTGGGTCGAACACAAACCCCTCGTCCACAACTTCGTCGATTACCCCCGCCTCTTCCAAACCCTTGCAACCATCAAATACAACGGCGCCCTGGTCCTGGAAATCGGAGGCCCGCCGGAGCAGATGCCCGCCAATCTCGAAACAGCCCGCCGCAAACTCCAGGCCTATTAGCGCAAACCCAAACAGGCCGTCATCCACACAGCCCGCTCCCGCCCCGCCGCCGCATTCAGCCCATGCCCGGCTTCATAATATTGCACCCGCTTCTCCCCCGGCACTGCCGCAAAAAACTCCTCCGCCCGGGCATTCGGCACATACGGATCCTCCGACCCAAACTGCAGAAAAAACACCCCGCGCGCCTGCGCAATCGCCACAATCGGATCCATATCCCGCATCTCTCCGACAACCTTCTCCCGCGCCTCCCCCTCCAACTTCCGCCCCAGCAAATACCACTCGTGCCAACGCGGTGTCGCCGCCTGAATCCCCCAACACGAAACCCTTCGCTCCCGCCCCGCCAGCACAGCCCCCGCCATGCCGCCAAAATCATGCCCTACAAACCCCACCCGCATCCCATCCACACCCGGGGTTTCCAACAAAAAATCCACGGCATCCTTCAGCCGCGTCACCTGCCGCGTTGTCGCAATCCGGTCTTTCGAAGGGTCCCGTTGCCGAAACCAATCCGGCCCCGCCCACATCGTCGAAACCAACAGCGAACACACGCCCTTCCCCGCCAACCCAATCGCCTCATCCAAAAACTGCGTCCGGTTCGACGTCGAATGCGTCGGCTCCAGCCAATGTGCAAACAGCACCGCCGCCACCCCCGCCCGCTTCACCGGACACACCCGATAAGCCGAGTCATACTCCTTGAAACTGTTCCGATAAACCAGATCTTCAATAATCACCCCGCCCCGAGTCTCCGTCATCACCACCCGCGCCCGCTCGCCCTCGCCATACGCCGGCAAAACCGCCAATAAAATCAGCCATCGCATACGCCCAGCATCCCGCCGCGCTCACCCCAACCGCAGCTCGCCCCACCCCAAACCCGGATTTCCCTTGGTACCGTGACACCAGCAAAATCCCAGATTTCCGATTTCCCCTACTTCCCCAGTACTCCCCGCAACCCCTCCGGATCATCCGTCAAAATCCCATCCACCCCCAAAGCCCGCAATCGCCCCCAGGCCTCCTTATCATCCGTAGTCCCCGAAAACACCTTCACCCCCGCCCCATGCAGCGTCTTCACAATCTCCGCATCAATCACCCGGAAATTCACAAATTGAATCGCCCGCTCCCCCAACGCCTTCGCCGGCCCCACATAATCGTCCAACCGCTTTGCCGGGTTCAACAGCACCAGCCCCACCGCCGGGTTCAACTTCCGCATCGCATGCAACGTCCGATGATCAAAACTCTGCAGCAATACCTTCTCGCTCAACCCATGCTTCCGGATCAACCCATCCACCGCCCCCGCAAACCAATCCGCGTCCACTCCCGGATCCACCTTCGTCTCCACCATCAGCCGCGCCCCCCGCGCCTTCGCAAACGCAAACACCTCCTCCAACCGCGGAATCTTCACCCCCGGCACCAACACCTGCCGCGCAAACCCCGCGCTCCGCGTCCCGCCCCGGTCAAACGCCATCACCTCGGCCAGCGTCATCGTCCGCACCGCCCGCCCCTCCAACGCTAAATCGTGATGCACCACCAACGCGTTGTCCCGCGTCACCACCACGTCCAGCTCCAGCACGTCCGCGCCCACCGCCAGCGCGTGCGCAAACGCCGGCATCGTGTTCTCCGGCCGCAGCGCCCGGCACCCCCGGTGCCCGATCACCAACGGCTCACTCCAAACGCACAGTCCCAGAAAAAACAGCCAAATCCGCATGGCCGCAGTCTACACCACCGCGCCTGTCGACTAAAATAGCGAACCGAAACCATGGCGCGACAGATCTGGCGCACCGACCTGTTCGACCGCGAATCCGCCCCCACCCTCGCCGCGCCCGACCCCCATTTCCCTATGCCAAGCTCCTCCACCAGCATCGTCTCCCCCTGCGGCCTCTGGCGCCTCCATTGGCACCCACCGCCACCCGCACCCCGCCCGAAGTCATCACCATGTCCATTGAGGCTTGCCGCACCGGCGCCAACGTCGCCACCACCCGCCAGTTCGATGACCTCTCCCCTCTCACCCTCGCGTCCCTCTTCGCCGCCCGGCTATGCACCGACCGCCGTTCTCAGCGTATCGACGACGCCCGTCGCATCGTCGTCTACGAAGTGCGCAACGTCTTCCACCAGTCCCAAACCACCTTTCCCGCCGAAGACTTCGAACGTATCGAAGTCAAGGAATACTGCCGGAAAGGTGTCTTCACCTCCGCCGCCATGCTGATCGGGAAACGCCGTCTCCCGCTCGTTGACCCCTATATGGCCCCCGACCCATCGGCGGACCCGGCGTCTAAGTGGTGCCCAGCGCCCGCCGCGCCCTCGCCTTGGCGGCTTCTTCTTCCCGATTCTTCTTCGGAGCCGTGGTCGAAAGCTCTCCCAGCAACTTCCGGGAAACCCCCGCCACATCCTCAACGGCCGCCAAAAACGCCGCCTCGTTGGCCTTCGATGGCTTCGTCGTCCCGCTGATCTTCCGTACAAACTGCAACGCCGCCGCCCGGATCTCAGCCTCCGTCACCGGCGGGTCAAAGTTGAATAACGGCTTAATACTCCGGCACATAAGAGGGCTCCCTTTCCATCACGGTACCGGCACGAACGTAGACGCATCGCACCAAGTATCCAGCCCGCCCACCTGACCCAGGAACGGCGTAACGAAATACCGCCCTGTGCAATCCGGCGCCAATATCTGCAATGCTCGCGCCTCGTCCCCCACATCGGCCAAATTCATCTGTCGCTCCAACTCCGCCAACCGCCCCCGCTGCCCCTCCGTCAAAAGCCGCAAATTGGCCGCCATCCAAGCCGTCTCCTCCTCTTGAATCTCCCGCCGGATCATCTCCACCGCCACATACCGCACCCCCAACGCCATCGGGTCCAGCGGGCTCCGCGCAGTCTCCATCGCAATCTGCTTCTCCACCTCCTCCGCCAGCTCATCGCGTTGCCCTGCCCAAGTCCAAAACGCCCGCCGTTGCTCCCGCAATGTCCCAATCTGGCTATCGGTCAACCCCAAATAATCCTTCGCCGCCTGAACCGGCAGCGAATCCAGTACAAGCGGCCTCGGAATCCGGTACGGCGCAGGAATGCACTGGATCATCGCCTGGCACTTTACAGCCACCAACCCCAACAGTTCCACCTCCGCCCAAGTCCCCCGCAACCGCATCGATGCTTCCAACGGCGCCAACTTCCCCCGCTGCTCCGCGGTCAGCAGCGCCACATTTCCCGGCACCAGCCCCGCCCGCCGCGCCACGATCTCCCGCCGGATCGTCTCAATCTCCACATACCGCACGCCCAACGCCATCGGGTCCAGCGGGCTCCGCGCAATCTCCGCCGCAATCTCCGTCCGCAAATCGTGGACGCGCTCCTGCCGCCCCGACTCCCAAATTAAAAAATCAACGCCCCGCTGCAGGATCTGGTCCAACTGCCCCTCTGTCAGCCCCAAATACGGAATAATCCGCTCAAACTCCTGGCCCCATCCCAGCAATCCAAAACCCAAAAATAAAACCAGCCCCCGCACTACGGCTGGAACCCGCCCGGCCCCAGCAAAAACGCTGCCGAACACCCCGTCGTACCCCCAAACACCGGAATAGACACGCCGGCTCCGGAACCCACCGGGTCGAAAATGAATCCCCCGCTCACTCCCAGCCCAAACCGTGCCCCGGAACAATCCTCCGGCAGCAGTTTCAACACCTTTGCCTGATCCCCCGTCGAAACCAGTTTCAACGCCTCCTCCAGCGCCTTCAGCTTCACTTTCTGCGCCTCCGTCAGCACCGCCACATTCGCCGGTACCAGCGCGTCGCCCCGCTCGGCAATCTCCCGCCGGATCGCCTCCACCTCCGCATACCGAACCCCCAGCGCCGCCGGATCCAGCGGCGTCTTCGCCGTCTCCACCGCAATCTCCAACTGCACCTCGCTCATTCGCCGCTGCCGCAGTGCCGCCCACCGCGAGTAGTCGTCAATCTGCCGCTGCATCTTCGCCACCTGCTCATCGGTCAGCGCCAGATACGTGCGAATCTCCCCCAAAAACTGCGGAAACGGTCGCAAAATGGGCGACGTGCCCCCTTGCCCCCACAGCGAGCCGGCAACAAAAAGACAAAGGTAGAGATACCGCATGACCAACAAGCTACCATTTACCGCGCCCGCGCAAAAGCCCCCGCCCGTTGCAAACCCGGCGTGCAAACGTTCCCATACCGGATCCCGCCCAGCGGGTCCTGCACCACCGAATCCGTCGACGTCGCCGCGCCATCCCGGCACCTGTTCGGCATCAGTAAAAACGCCTCCGCCTGCGCCCCGGTGTCCACCAGTTGCAACGCCTCTTCCAACGCCTTCATCTTCGTCCGCTGCGCCTCGGTCAACACCCGCAAGTTCGCCGCGATCACCCCTGCCCGCCGCGCCGCGATCTCCCTGCGCAGCCGTTCCATTTCGGCATACCGCGCCCCCAGCGCTGCCTCGTCAATCGGTTCCTTGGCCGTCTCCGCGGCAATCTCAAACGGCAGCACTGACGCCATCCGCGCATACTTCGGCGCCAGCCAATCTTCAAACTCCGCGTTCTGCTGCCGGATCTGCTGCACCTGCGTCTCGGCAAGCGAAAGGTAATCCCGAATCAGCGCCAAAAACGCCGAAAGCGGGAATCCCCCACCCTGTCCAAAAACCGATCCCACCGCCAGCAAGCCAATCAAGACGAGTCGCATGACCCATCCTACCCCCGCCGCAATGGCGAAATCTGCCGTCCCTCCGCCGTAAAATTCCCCACATCCAGAAACTCCAAAAACGCCTTCTTCCGCCCCGGCCATTCGCTATCGAGCAATGAAAACCAAGCCGTGTCCCGATTCCGGCCCTTGATAATCATGTGCTGCCGGAACAACCCTTCATACACAAAACCCAACCGCGCCGCCGCCAGCCGCGAGGGTTCATTGCAGGAGTTGCACTTCCACTCATACCGCCGGTACCCCAGCCCATCAAAGACATATTGCATCAACAGAAACATCGCCTCAGTCGCCGCCGGCGTCCGCTGCAGCAACGGCGTGTAAAGGATGTTCCCAACCTCCACTACCCGATTGGCCGCATCAATCCGCATGAGCGACACATATCCCAAGGCCCGTCCGTCCACAATAATGGCAAAGAAAACGGCGTCTTCCGCCGTCGCCTTCCGCGCCACTGCCGCCCGAAACGAGTCAAAATCGGCAAACGGCCCATCGCCCATGTAAAGCCAAAGGGAATCGTTAGCCCGATCATCCAACCCCGCCGCCCAAAGCGATTCCGCGTGCAAATCCGCCACCAGCGGCACCAAAGTAGCAAACCGCCCGTCCAGCGAAACCCGCGAAGGCCGCGCCGCCGCTCCCGCATCCGTCAACAACTCACCAATCGGCAACCTCATACCCCTCCTTTTCCACAGCTTTCCCACAGGGCCGTGCTACCGGAATTTCCCGACCCGGAAAATCCCTACTGCACCTGCCCCTTCGCAAACTCCGTCGCCTGCTTCGTCAACCGCGCCACCGTCTCCGCATCCGCCTTCACGCCCCCGCCGCCCTTAAACACCATCATCGCGTTCGTCGCCGCCAACCCATGCCCGCCCGCCGCCGCCTTCTGCCACCACTTCGCGGCCTCCGGTATATTCTGCGGCGTCCCATTCCCAACGGCGTACAGCATCCCCACCATCGCCATCGCCGGCACCGACCCCGCCTCCGCCGCCCGCAACGTCAACGCAAACGCCTCCGCCGGCTTCGAATCCAACAACCGCCCTCCCTCGCAAAACAAGTCCGTCCCCGCCCCGCACGCCGAATAATCATGCCGATACCCCGCCGCCTTCGCCGTAATCCCGTCCAGCCACTTATCCCATCCCCCCTCCGGCGCCTTCCGCTCCGGCCGTCCGATATCCCCCCGGAACTCCGGATCCCGCACCGGCGACAGAAAATTCGCCGCCATCGTCCGCAACTCGTCGTCCTTGTTCGTCAACAACCCCACCAGCGCCCGGAAAATCGCCGGATCCTGCCGCACCCCGCGCAGTTGAAACCGCGCCGCATAGATCAACCCATCCACGGCCCCAACCCGGTCGGCCTGATCAACACCCGTCTCCGTCAACGCAATCAGAGCCGACTGCGCCGCCGCCGAACGCCAATTCGCATTCACCGTCAACGCCCGGATCGCCTCCCGCCGCACCGCGGCCGACGAATCGGTCGCCAACACCGCCAACGCCTTCATCGTCCCCTCACCCAAATTCACCTCCGCGCAAGTCCTCGCCGCCGCCGCCCGCACCGCCGCGTCTTTGCTCGCAAACAACTTCTCCACCGCCCCCGCGTCCCCCACCAGAGCCAGATCCGGATAATACCCATTCCGCATCACCGGAGCCTTCGCCAAAAGACCCTTCTCAGCAGCCGACAACGGCAACGTCCGGTTCCGCAACCGCGTCGCCCAGCCAATGGCCTCATCGTTGCTCGGCGGATGATACGTCCGCGCCCCGTGGTCATCAAACTCCCGGTAAATCACCCGGAACCCCTTCGCCTGCGTCCGGCTGTACCCATCGCGAACGTTGGTCAGGTGGTGCGACAAGTCCCGCCGCCCCAGAACCATATAGAACTGCGGCCCCTTCTCCGGATCCACCGCCTTATCGATGTTCGACGGCATCTTCCACCAGGTCCACGAATAGGAAATCGCCGCCGCCACCAGGTGCGGATACGCCATCGCCATCTCGCCCGAAATCTTCCCGCCCTCGCCCTTGCCGTACATGTAGACCCGCCGCGGGTTGATCGGATACGTCTTCAACGCCCACGCCAGCAGCTTCTGAATCGGTTCATGGTCCATCGGCCCGAACTTCTGCCCCTGCGGATGCCCCCCAATCAGGACATATTGGTCCAATAAACCCTGCCGTTTCAACGCCTCGCGCACGGGGTAGATCTCGTCGCCCGTCGGCCGGTCGTGTTCCGGAAAGCAAAGAAACAGCCCCAGTTGCCCCGTAGGATTCGCCGGCGCCTCCGCCACATAGCGGATGATCGTCTTCCCGTCGGCGTCCTTCAACTCCTTTTCCTCGGCGCCAAACGCCGGCAGCAGAGCAAGTCCAAAGAGGGTCGTAAGTCGCAACAGAGTCTTCATGGTGAGGTACCGTTTGACGACTATACTCTAACGCCGCCACTCCCCACAATCGCCCGTCCAAATAGTCAGAACTTGAAGGTCCACTTCATATTCAGCACCGCTTCCTTGAAGTTGTATCCGATGTCAACCACCACCTCTTTGCAAGGGGCCGCCTTCGCCATCGCCATATTCCCCTGCCCGTAGTTGGCCGTCGCCGCATCCGCCGCCAAAATCCGGATCGTTCGCCGACCCCGTCCGGCCGCCTGTAGTTCCTTCTGCATCTTCATTACGGTTTCCCGATTCATCCGCCGCATTGCCGCCAGCTCGTTCTCCTGCATTTCAAAATGCTGTGGCAGCCATACGCGCCAGTCCTGCAGCAGTTGACTCCATTCCGCCACCGCCGCCCGGTCCCCCTTGGCCTGCGCCGCTGACACCGCCGTCACCCGTGCATTCACTGCCGCCAGCGAAAACCGCACTCTTCCTTCCCTCATTTCCATACCTATCGGCGCTCTCTTCGCCGGCTCAAGCGCCTGCGCCAGCGCGCAGTCCCCGGCAAAGCTAAGCCCGCCGATCGAAATCATCATCACTCGTCGATTCATTTCCCATCTCCTCTATTTCCGTGCAAAACGGCCGCACACCAGGGAATGCGACTCCGCGTTCAATCTCGGGTCAAAAGTTCTTGACCCCGTCTCATTTCCCCCGCCGCACTACCGTATGTGGCGCCTTGTGTGCCCGTACGAAAGGAATTCACAATGAAATCTCACACCCTCCGAGCCTTAGCGCTTGGGCTGCTGGCGTTTGCCGCTGCCACCACGTCGTTTGCCGAGCCGTGGCATCGTTGCAACGGCGGCGTTAAACAGGAACTTGTTATTCAGTCGGACGGCGTAGGGGTTTGGCGGAATATGTCCGCCGGATACATTGGCGCCGGAACGGACGGAAAGGGGAACGTGCGCTGTACCCAGGATGAACTGCGCGCCCACCCCAACGGCCAGGTGTTCTTCCTTGCCCCTCCTTCCCCGGGCAAACCCGCTTCCGGCACGAGTGTCCGATCCAGCCAAACCGGAGCTCTCCGCCAAACTCAGGCGCCCGCTGTCCCCGCATTTTCGACGAGTCCCGCCGCCGTCACCACTCGCCAGTTGACCCGTTTGCCCGAAGGACTGCCTGTCCTGCAAGTGCCATCGCTTGCCTCCCCCGCCGCCCAGCGAACGGGAGGTTCGGTTCTCTGCTACTGCGGCGACACAAAAGTATGCGCCTCATGCCCCGATGCAAGGAACTGTACGGAGTGCTGTCAGCGTGCATCTGGCGGTGCAACTCAGTTCCTCCAGCGCTCCGCACAGTGACCCCAGCCCAGCCTTGGTATAATTG
>JBIKOG010000085.1:0-28701 GCA_044358225.1 Bryobacteraceae bacterium
TCGCAACAGAGTCTTCATGGTGAGGTACCGTTTGACGACTATACTCTAACGCCGCCACTCCCCACAATCGCCATAACCGACCTCCAATAGACGACTTGGTATAATGAAAGGTAGAAGGTCTGTCCTCTGTCGCCAACCCGGCGGTAAAGCGGCAGACTTTTCCACTTTCGGGACCTCGATTTCGCGAATCACAAATTTGCAGGAGCCTCCCATAGTCTGTTGATAATAAACCAGTAAGGTCTGTTTTCAGGTTGCCGCAGGAGGTCCCGATGACGCTTCTCCTCCTCGCCGCCATCCTCACCGGCCTCGTCGTCGACCAAAACGGCGCCTACATCACTAACGCCACCGTCCAATACCTCCCCGGCCGCACGGTGCAAACCGACAATACCGGCCGCTACACCACCCCCAACCTCCCCGCCGGCATCTACGGCCTCCGCATCTCATCCCCCGGATTTTTCATCGGCCGCATCGGCCCTATGCCGCTCGCCGCCGAGGACGTCAAGGAACTCCCGCCCATCACCCTCCGCGTCGGCTTCAAAACGTCTGTGTTCTACTGCGGCATGAAATTCGCCGCGCCGCGCTACACCAGAACGCCCGCGCCGGAAGCCAGTCTCCGCGGCAAAATCTCCGCCCCCGCCACCATTACACTCACAGGAGGCGCCCGCCCGCTCACCATCGAAGCCGAAGGCTCCTTCCACTTCGACGGTCTCGCGCCCGGCACCTACACCCTCCGCGCTACCTCCCCCGATTACCCCACCTTCGAAATCCGTACTCTCAAAATACCCGCCAAAACCGCCGTCGAGATCGACGGCTGGATCGATCCGCCCGAAACCCGCAAAACCCTCCAGCCCAGCAAGGCCACCGCCATCTGCTTGTAACGAGCACCCGCTCCCGCGCTTCTATGGTGTAGGTAAACTGGAAGGAGAGTCTTCATGCGAATCTTTGGTGTCATCCTTACCGCAGCGTTTCTGCTCATGACCGGGTGTTCAGAAGCGCCCAAGCCCGTCGCCAAAAAGGAGGAGCCGAAGAAGGAAAAAGAGCCTCTCTCCGGCAAAAACGCCTTCTTTAAAATCTACGTCGCCGCCCGCAGCTGGGCGCCCGACGTCCAGTGCCTCTCCGTCTCCAACATCCCCATCAATGAAGTGAAGCCCCAGCCCGGCAAGTACGGCGCCTGGCAGGTCACCGTCGTCTCCCCTTCCAAGCTCAAAAAGCGCACCTATACCTGGTCGGCCGTCGAGGCCGGCGGCAACCTGCACGAAGGCGTCTTCCCCGGAGCCGAAGAGTCCTTCACCCCCTCGGCCAAAAGCAAGCCGTTCCTGATCGCCGCGCTCAAGACAGACACCACCGAAGCCCTCAAAATCGCCGAAGAGAAGAGCGTCGAATACATGAAGAAAAACCCCAACATGCGCATCAATTACCTGCTGGAACTGGGCGACAAGCACGCCAATCCAGCCTGGCGCGTGATCTGGGGCGATTCGGTCGGCACCTCCGGCCACTCCGTGTTCGTCGACGCCACCACCGGCCTCTACCTGGAAACCCGCCACTAATGTCCATCACCGCCGCCGATGTCCTTGCCGCCGCGGAGCGTATCCGCGGCCGCGTCAAACGCACGCCCGTCGTCAAAGCCGACGTGTGCGGGCTGGAACTGTACCTGAAATGCGAGAACCTGCAGGACGGCGGCAGCTTTAAGCTCCGCGGCGCCACTAACTTTGTGCAGACGCTCGACGCTGATGCCCTCGCCAAAGGCGTCATGGCCTACTCCTCCGGCAACCATGCCGCCGGCGTGGCCCTGGCCGCCCAGCGCGCCGGCACCAAAGCGCGCATCGTCATGCCCCACGACGCCCCGAAGGTCAAGGTCGATAACACCGCGTCTTTCGGCGCCGAAATCATCAGCTACAACCGCCTCACCGAGGACCGCGAAGCCATCTGCAAAGCGCTCGCGGCCGACACGGGCGCGACAATCATCCCGCCCTTCGACCACATGCTCACCATCACCGGCCAGGGCACGGCGGCCATGGAACTACTGGAAGAGGTCCCCGACCTCGACGCGCTGATCGCCCCGCTCGGCGGCGGCGGCCTCATGTCGGGCTGCTGCCTCATCACCCGCCACATGAGCCCGAAAACGCGGCTCTTCGGCGGCGAACCGAAGATCGCCAACGACACCTGGCTGTCGTTCCAAGCCGGCGAACGCGTGGAGATCCCGCCCTCGGACACGATCGCCGATGGCCTCCGCTCCCCCGCTCCCGGCAAGCTGACGTTCCCGATCATGAAGGAGCACCTGGAAGCGGTCGCGCTGGTGAGCGAGGACGAGATCCGCGCCGCCGTGCGCTGGCTGGCGACCAAGGTCCATTTGGTGGTCGAGCCCAGCGGCGCCGTCCCGGTGGCCGCCGTCATCCACGGCAAGCTCCCGAAGGAGTGCCGCCGGATTGGCATCATCGTCACCGGTGGCAACATGGAACCGGCGCAGCTGGCCGGGATCCTCGGCTAGCCCTCCAGAATCTCCACCAGTTCCAACACCGTCTTCCGCGCCGGCTTCATCAGCGGCAGGCTACCCAGGCGGATCAGCACGCCCACCATACGGACGCTCGCGTCCAGCAGCTTGGCCGTTCGCGCCTGGCCCTCGGAGCGGTCGTAGATCCAGAACAGGATCATCCCCATCTGGTACATCCACAGGATCTTGGGCAGGTGCGCGGTCATGTCGGCGGGGACCGAAGTTTCCGTTTCCGCCAGCGCGCGTTCGAACTGCGCCAGGTCCTGCTCCCGGACCTCCTTCGATTCGGGCGCGAAGGGCGACAACGGATTCGCCGGATCGGCCGCGTGGCCCATCAGCGCGCCGAGGAATTTGCGATTGGGCTCGAAGTATTTGAATTTCACCGAGATGAGCGCGGAGAGGCGTGTCTCCAGCTTCTTGCCCTTCTGCGCCGCGTCGAGCAGTGGCGCCAGATCGTCCTTCGCCTTCTGGTAGAAGTCGTGGACGATGACGTCCTTGGAGGCGAAGTAGTAGTACGCGAGGCCGGTGGCGACCTTGGCCCGGTTGGCCACTTCGCGCATGCTGGTTTCGGCAAAGCCCTTCTCACGGAACAGCTCCAGCGCGGCCTCCAAAATCTTCGCCCGCGTCTCCGCCGACTTCTTTTCTCTCATAACGAACACCCCGGTAGTGAAACATCGCGCAGCCTGGCGGCGAGTTCTTCATCGCCGCCGCGCAGGCCCAGCCATTCGGAGAGCGTCGCGCGGTTCTTCGATAGTGTAGCGAACGCCTGCCGCGCCAGCGGCAGAAGTTCCGGACGGGCCAGGCGGTAGGACCAGTCGCGGTAGTCGTCGAGCGCCCAGAGGACGATGAGCCAGGCCGAGTCGCCGGTCCAGACGTCGCCCGAATCGGAGAGCACGGCGAGGTCGGTTTGGCCGGGCGGCTTGGGGGCGCAGTCGATTGGAATCAAGTGGCGCTGGCGGCCCAGCCAGGCCACCAGCGCGGTGCAGAGGCCGCACCGCGCGTCGTAGTAGAGCCGGAGCCGGGTCATCGCGCCGGACCCCAGTTACCGGTGGGCGGGATGGGCGGAGGGGCCGAAGGCAGGCGGTCCAGCGCGCGCCGGCGCATGCGGCTGAAGACCAGGATATTGGCGAAGTGCATGATGCCGAGGACGATCAGCACGAAGCCGACTTTATCGCTGACCAGTTCCACCAGCGACCGGCCGTCTTCGACGAACTGACGGGTGCGGAGAGTGAAGATGATCCAGCCGAGGTTGAGCAGGTAGAAGCCGACGACCAGGAGGTGGTTTACGGAATCGGCCAGCGACTCGTTGCCGTGGAAGGCGTCGAGCAGAAACGTGCGGCCGTTGGCATGCAAGGTGCGGGCCACCCAGATGGTGATCCCGATGGAGATGGTGAGGTACAGCAAATACGTGTGGAGGATGTACATATCGTCCCGCTTTCTTGTTTTTGAACATGTTCAGTTGAACGCGTTCAAAACAGAACGCGGGCGGGACGTGGTTGCGGCCCGTGGTGGGGACACGCTCCCGCGGCTGGCGCCGCGGGGTGGCATGTCCCCGAGGGGCCGGCTGTTTGTTGCAGGCGGTGGCGGTCTGGCGGGCGCCGCCTACTTGGCGTGCTTAACGATCTTGCCGTCTTTCATCACGAAGAACACGCTGCGGGTCTTGGTGATGTCTTCTACCGGGTTACCGGGGACGGCTACGATGTTGGCGATCTTGCCGGTTTCGAGCGTCCCTACGTCGCTGGCGATGCCGAACAGTTCGGCGTCCACCGAGGTCGCCGCGCGGAGGGCGTCGATAGGCTTCAGTCCGCCTTTCACCATCAGCACGAACTCTTCGGCATTGGTGCCGTGGATGCCGACGCCGGCGTCGGTTCCAAACGCGATGCGGATGCCCCTTGCGGCGGCGCTGCGGAAGGTCTCGCCGATGCGGCGGCCGGCCATGGCCATCTTCGCCTTCGTGCGCGGGTCCATGACGCTGCCCTTCTTCTGCGCCTCTTCCAGGCTCCACAGGGCATGGAGCGTGGGAACGTAGAAGGTCCCTTTTTCTTTCATCAGCGTCAGCGCTTCGTCGTCGAGGAAGCTGCCATGCTCGATGGAATCGATGCCGGCGCGGATGGCGCGTTTGGCGCCGGTGGCGCCGTGGGCATGGGCGGCCACCTTCTTCCCCTTGGCGTGGGCTTCGTCGATGATGGAGTCGAGTTCCACCTGCGTGAGCTGCGGGGAATCGACGTCGTTGTTGCGGCTGAGGACGCCGCCGGTGGCGCACACCTTGATGACATCGGCGCCGTACTTCACGTTGTAGCGCACCGCCTGGCGGGCGCTTTCGGCGCCGTTGACCACGCCATCCTTCCAATCCGGTTCGCGGCCGAAGAAGTCCGGCGCGACGCCATTCATGCCATCGCAGTGGCCGCCGAGGGAGCCAAGGCTCTTCGACGCGGCGAGGATGCGCGGGCCTTCGATGGCGCTGCGGTTGATGGCGTTGCGCAGAGCGACATCGACGAAGTCCTCCGCGCCGAGATTGCGGACCGTGGTGAAGCCGGCGTGGAGGGTGACGCGGAGATATTTTGTTGCCAGCAACGCGGTTTCGGCAGCGGTGCGGGCCTGGCCTTCGATGATGCCCTGGCGGCTGTCGAGCCCCATTTCTCCGGTCAGATGGACGTGGGCGTCCATGAAGCCGGGGAGCAGCGTCGAGTCGCCGAGGTCGATGACCTTGCCGTTCGGCTTGAGGACGGCGGTGGGCCCGACGCCGGTGATGCGACCGTCTTCGATCACCACTAAGCCCGGTGACTGCAGCGTCTCCGACCGGCCGTCGAAGAGGCGGGAGGCGCGGAGGACGAGTTGCTGCGGCATGGCCGCGAGGGCGCCGAGAACGAGGAGGACGGCGAGCTTCATGGGGTGGTTTCTCCTTGGGGGGGCTTCAGGTGCGGCGTTTGCGGGCGGGTGTGGCGTCTGAGGGACAGCCGGCCTGCGGCCCGCGGCTGTCCCCGAGGGGTTTGTCGCTGCGGGGTTGGGTTAGTGGCCCTCGGGGATCGAGTCGGCTTGGCGCGCGAAGGCGGAGTATTGCACTGTGATCTTGGCCTTGGCCGGGAGCCAGCGGTAGCCGGGCACGCCGAAGAGCTCGCGGCGCTCGATCATCGCCTTGCGGCTTTCGGGGAAGGGCGAGGCGCCGAACTCCATACCGCGGGTGAGCGTCCGGCTGTTCCAGGGCCCGGTGGCGCGGGAGTGATTCTCCTCCCAGATGCCCATCCAGGGGAAGTCTGTCCGCTTCCATTCATAGCCGAACAGGAGCTTCGACGACGGCGACCAGGCGTGGAACCAGGCGCGGTCCCGATGGGGGTCCATCAGGTGGGTGCTGAAGGCCGCGGACGCTTTCACGTTTTGCAGGCGGCGCATGTCGACGGTGCCCTTGCCATCGCGGCGCGGGGCGTGGGGCCAATCGAATTTCGCGCCGAGCGGGAGGTAGCCGTTGGGGCCGGCGAAGTCCGTTGGGTAGGTCATCGACAACGTACCGGGCATGCGGAATTCGGTCTTGCCGCATTCGAGGAACGGGGGGCCGAGCGTGACGTGCTGGGTGTAGGCGATGGGCCGGTCGAGCGCCGTCAGGTTCTCCACGGTTTCGTGGAAGTGGACGCGTTCGCCTTCCAGCTTCAGCACGCGCGTGAAGGCCAGGCCGTGGAGCGGGAGGGTGGCGCTGGTCGTCAGCTCTCCATTGGCTTCGGTAATCGCGAATGGCGCCACAGAACCCTCTCCGTGGGTGGTCATGCCGGCGGCGGCTTCTTCGGGGGTGGGGCCGCCGAAGAGGTCGAGACACAGGTTATGGCCGTGGATACCGGAGAGCAGTTTCGCTTCGGCATCGCCGCCGTATTCAGGGTGCTTGGCCGGGTCGTAACTGGACGGTTCGATGGTTGACCAGGGAGGAACCCAGAGGGGGTTCACTCCCGATTTTTTATGAAGGATTTCGGCGACGTGGCCTCCCTCCCGTAGTACCGTGATGCGCAGCGCTTCGTTTTCGATCGTTGCTGCTGCGCGCTCCCGCCAGCGGGTGAGCGGCATAGGCGGTTATCCCTTTTTCGCGGGGGCGGCCGGCTTGGCGTCCGGGTTGCCCAGCGTGTCGATTTCCTTGCGCCACACGCGCCGTTCTTCCTTCATCGAGAGGTTCGAGAGAATGACGGCGGCCGAATCGGAGAGGCCGATTTCGAGGTTGGCCTTGGGCTTGGCACCGGTGCGGATGCAGTCCCAGAACTCGATCATCTGCTGATCTACCGGGTTCTTGTCCTCTTCGGGAACCATGACGCCCTTGGAATAGAGCCAGCGGCGGGCGAACTTCAGCTCCTTCTGCATGAAGCTGTCCTGTTCGGAGATTTCGTCCTTGCTGAGCAGGATGGGTAGGGCTTTGGCGCCTTTGCCGGTGGAGGCGAGGGAGGCGCTGGCGACGGCGGCTTTGGAGGTGCCGGCGGCCGGGGTTTTCTTGGCCGGTTCGCGGTACCAGATGCCGAGCGCTGGTTCTTCGTCGGTGCCGACGGTGATGTGAATCGTGCCTTCGGTGCCCATGATGAGCTCGCCGAACTGGGCGCGGGCGCCACCGAACAGCGGCAGGTGCTGGTTGGTGGAGATGTAGGAAGACATCAGGCGCTGGCCCTTGGGGTAGCGGAAGATGAGCTGGACGCTGTCGAAGACGTCGCGGCCGTCTTTGAAGTAGTCGATGCCGCCGACGCCGTTGACGGTTTCAAAATGGGAGCCGAACATCCAGTCGGCGATGTCCATTTGGTGGGAGCCGAGTTCGGCGACGAGGCCGCCGGAGTACTTGGACATGAGGCGCCAGTTGGCTTCTTCGCCGCGGGGGTCGTTCTTCTTCATCGTCCAGGTTTGGCTGGGGACGTTGATGAGGTTGCGGTGCCACTGGGAGTAGACGTTGGTGACGTCGCCGAGCAGGCCTTTTTCGACCATTTGGCGGGCGGTTTGATAGAAGCGGGAGTAGCGGCGCTGGAGGCCGACCTGCAGGACCTGCTTCGGCCGCTCGTTGACCATTTTGCGGAGCATGTGGATCTCTTCGGGCTTGTGCACGAGAGACTTTTCGCAGAAGACATGCTTGCCGGCGAGGAGGGCGTCGCGGGTGATGGGGAAGTGGGTGGAGAGCGGGGTGGCGATGAGGACCGCGTCGATGTCGTTGCGGTTGAGGATTTCGCGATAATCCTTGTAGCCCTTGGGCTTATCCTTGGAGCTGTTGACGCCTTTGTCGAGATTGGGCTGATAGATGTCGCAGGAGGCCATGAGGCGGCCGCCGTCGAGCCCATTCAGGTGGGTGATGTGATATTGACCGCGTCCGCCGGTGCCGATGATGGCCATTTGGACCTGGTTGTTGGCGGCTTTCACCTTTTGAATCCAGGGCGCGCCGATGATGGCGGCGGCGGCTGTGGCGCCGACGGCCAACTTGGCCGCGTCGCGGCGGGTTAGATCGGGCTGTTCTGTACTCTTGTGCTCAGGCATGGCACTCACCTCGCGTTTGTCGACTTGTCGAACCCACTATTATATGGCAATGATTCGAATTCGTCTCATCCATTGGAAGCAGGAAGAGTGCGCTGAGCGGGCGGCGGTTTTGGAGAAGCTGGGGTATCAGGTCGACTTTTCGGTTTTGCAGAGCGCTTCGATGAAGGAGTTTCGGGAGAATCCGCCGGATGTGGTGGTGATTGATCTGGGACGGCTGCCGGCGCATGGGTTGGAGGTGGGGACGTTTTTGCGGGGGAGTAAATCGACGCGGTTGATTCCGTTGGTGTTTGTGGGGGGGATTCCGGAGAAGGTTCAGAGAGTGAAAGACGCGTTGCCGGATGCGCGGTTTACTACGTACGAGAAGATTGGGCCGGTGCTCGAGGATGTTTTGGCTGGGGGGCCGGTGCGGGAGGCTGTTGTGCCGGCGGCGCGGCCGGCGGCACCGTTGGGGAAGAAATTGGGGGTGAAGGAGGCGGGGGTGCGGCTGGTGAATGGGCCGGATGGGTTTGAGAATTTGTTGCCGGGGGTTTTGTTTGGGGGGAAGGCGGGGTTGACGTTGTGGTTTGTGGGGTCGTTAGCCGAGTATAAGAAGGCTTTGCAGGGGATTCGGGCACGGGCGGAGGAGGGGGGCGTTTGGGTGATTTGGCCGAAGACGCGGCCGGGGGTGAAGCCGGATATTAATGGGAATTTGGTGCGGGAGTTGGCGTTGGAGGTGGGGCTGGTGGATTTTAAGATTTGCGCGGTGGATGAGGTGTGGAGCGGGATGCGGTTTGCGGTTAGGAAGACGTGAAGGTTCTTAGGAACTCACGCAATGGCGCGAAGGCTTCGTGGGCGGGGTTGATGATGCCGCGATCGGCAGCCCAGCCAACATTTTGGGTGGTCTTCTCGTCGTGGAGCATGAGGAAGGCCTTCATGCGGAATTTCTGCTTGTTTGTGATCGCTGGGCCGTTGGCGGCTACACAGGAGAGAAAGTCATCTACACATTGCATTTCGAGCCGGTCGGCGAAGGCCTGTAAACACACGTCCTCGAGCATTCCCTCGCCCGATTCAGGGACTACAAGGAAGGCGGTGGATTTCGCGATCTTCTTGAGGCTGTCTTCACAACTTCGCCGTGCGGCCTCCGGGTCGGTGTCGGCGTCTCGAAGGATGGCGATTCCCGCTACGCGATCTTGAAAGCCATCCGCCAGGGTGAGGCCTTTGACCGTTGCGCGGATCTTCGTCTTCGAGGTGGCATTTACGACCTGAACCTGGTTTAGGTTTAGGTGGTTCAGGAGTCGTTCGACAATGGCCTGATCGTCCTTCCCTTCTACAACGAGAAGGTAGGGCTTTTCGAGCCGGAAACTCATCGGAACTCCATTTGGACGTCAATCGCAGTTTGCATCACTTCCTGGTCGAAGGGGAAGGCGTGGCCGACGCCGTTCTTTTGTTCGATGCGGAAGTATTGGTAGTCGTAGTCTTCCGCTTTCGCCGCTTCGTGAGCGGCGACGGCACATTCGTGGCTGTGGGTAACGGCGAAAACCTGGACGTTGTATTGGTTGGCGAGTTTGTGGATTAGTTCCCAGACTTTTGGGAGGGCGGAGTAGTGGAAGCCGTTTTCGATTTCGTCGATCATTACGGCGCGGTTTTGGTTTTGGTAGATCGCAATGATGATGTCGAGAAGGCGCACCATGCCATCACCAACGACGGCTAGAGGAAGGCGCCGATCCGTTCCATCAAGATCCGCGTGAACTAGAAGGGCTCCGCCGGATAATATTGTCGACAATCCCCGCAACCTGGGCTCAATTAGCTGCAGAGCCTCCAGTAGCAAGGCATCCTTCTTCTCAACCGCGAGCTCACCAAACTGGACTGCTAGCACCTGCTGACTCCGCTTCACTCCTGCCAGCAAGAAACTAGTGAGATTCAGGAACGTATCGTCCCCACCGAAGTGCTCGACCTTGCCGTCTTGGATAAAGACCATGTCACCTCGCTGTCCGTCTTTCGAAGAAAGCAGCAGATTGCGGATGTATGGGTTCGGCGAAAAGTCTCTTGCTGCATTCAGCAACTCAGAGGTTCTCGGGTTCGAATTTGTGGACAACGTCATCATCGTTGGACCACCCGCCAGTTCGATATCTACTTCGACGGCTAGATTCCGAAATAGGGTAGCCCAAGGCATATCCAAGGCTGTTTTATGAACCATTCCCGCATCAGCGAGCCCGCGATTTCGGAATAACTGGCGGGCGCGAGAAGCCGGGAACTTGCCTTCCAGCAGATACACCGCTTCGAGCACCGAGGTCTTGCCGGAGTTGTTGCGGCCGGTGAAGAGGTTGACGCGCTTCAGGCCTTCGATTTCCAGGGTTTCAAATGCCCGGAAGTTCTTGATGCTCAGTGAGGTGTACATGGCGTCCGCACCCCATTATTGCCCATGTTCGAGGGGAGTCTCCGCGCCGCGGGAGGCCCACTCGGCGCCGGCTAGGACGATCATCGACGCCAGGAAGCTGACCAGCACGATGATTACTGCCCAGTAGAACGGGCCGTATTCGATTTGGAGCTTGCGGAGGAACGTTGGCCAGATCCACTTCATGAGGTACTTGAACGCTTCGAGCACGATGCCGACGACGATGGCGATGGGGACCACTCGCTGCCAGGCTACCTTCGTGTTGGGGAGGATCCAATAGATGAGGAAGAGCGCCAGCATCAGAACGGGCATGGCGGCCATTTTGAAGAAGAAGATGCTGGTCCAGGTGGCGGTCTTGCCGACGATGGTGCTGTCGGCGCCCTTTAGAAATTCGTAGTTGAGGGCGCTGAGGATGATCGACAACAGGGCTAGCGAACCACAGGCGAAGATGAGGCCCATGCTGACTAGCTGGTTCATTAGGAAACTGCGGTGTTTTTTGACGCCCCAGCATTTGTTGAGGGCGACTTCCATGGGCTCGAAGATGCCGTTGGCGGTGAAGAGGAGGAGGAAGAGGGAGGTGTAGCTGAAGTGGGAGAAACGGTTTGGGATCCAGTTGATGCCGCTGCGGATTTGGGTTTCGACTTCCTTGCCGAAGAGGTCGCCCATGGCGAAGTAGACGGCTTGTTCGGCGGTGTCCCAGCCGATGGAGCGGCAGAACCAGACGAGCACGAGGAGGAAGGGGAAGAAGCTTAACAGGACGTTAGCGGCGATGGAGAAGCCGAAGACGTGGACTTCGACTTCCATCCAGTATTTGAGGGTGGGCCAGAAGGGGCGGAGGAGGCGCATGGGTTAGACTTCTCCCCGTTTCATGCGGTCGGCGAGGCGTTCGCTGGAGCGCATGGCGAGGGCGAGGATGGTTAATGTCGGGTTTTGGTTGCCGGCGGTTACGAAGGGCGCGGCGTCGTTGATGAGCAGGTTCGGCACGTCGTGGGTGACGTTCCAGGGGGTGACTACCGAGGTCTTCGGGTCCGTGCCCATGCGGGCGGTGCCGACGTAGTGGATGCTGTGGCCGTAGCTCATGGGCTTGGGGTTGCGGGGCTTCAGGTATTCGGCTCCGGCGCGGACTAGCAGCTCTTCGCCGACGCCCATCATGTCGCGGAACATGGCGTCTTCGTTTTCGTGCCAGGCGTAGTGGAAACGAACCCCGGGGATGCCGGCGTCGTCCTTCAATGTCTCGTCGACTTCGATGCGATTGGCTTTGTAGGGGAGGACTTCGCCCTGGAACAAGACGCTGACGCCGGCGGTGTGATATTCGCGGATCGTCTTCTTCCAGTCCTGGCCGAAGCCGGGGAGTTGCTTGCCGACGAAGGTGGTTTCGCCCATGCCGCCGTTGGGGAAGATCTGGTAGCCGCGGATGAACTTCTTGCCGCGCCAGTTCTTCGTCATGTCCGGGATGAACGAATGGGCGCCGTTGCCGTCCTCGTTGCGGATGTTGCGGCCCATCAGTTGTGGCAAATAGCCGCCGATGCTGGCGTAGAGATGTTCGGATAAATAGCGGCCGACGAGGCCGCTGGAGTTGGCTACCTTCGAGTTCAGGAGGATGTGGGCGGATTCGATGGCGCCGGCGGCCAGGACGAACACCTTCGCTTGGATGTCCTTGTAGGAGCGGGCCACCGTGTCGTAGTAATGCACGTTGGCGGCGCGGCCTTCCTTCACTTCCACGCTGCGGGCGCGGGCGTTGGGGATCAGCGTCAGGCGGCCGGTTTTCTCCGCCGCTTCGACGAAGACGCGGAGGGAATCGAACTTCGAACCCGAGTCGCAGCCGAGCCAGCAGGGGCCGCAGTAGTGGCAGGCCGGACGGCCGTTGTGATCCTTCGTCAGGATTGCCTTCGGCACGGGGATCATCTTCAGGCCGCGGGACATGCCACCGCAGACTTTGGCGAATTCGAGTTCGGCGGCTTTGGGTTTGAGCGGTGGGAGGCCGTTGTTTAACGGGAAGGCACCGAGGGGTTCGCCGGAGCTGGAGACGCCGATTAACGATTCCACGCGGTCGTACCAGGGGGCGACGTCTTCGTATTTGAGCGGCCAGCGGGTGTCGTAATCGTCCAACGGTTGGAACTCTTCGGGACCGAGGCGCGGGGTGACGCCGGCCCAGAAGAGGCTTTTGCCGCCGACGGCGCGGACGCGGACGAATTGGAACGGATCCTTGCCGGCCCAGCCGTAGGGCTCCTTCTTATCGTCGATTAAGAAGCCGGTGTGTTCGAGGTATTCCTGGAAGTAATCGCCGCGGAGGCCGCGGTGGGGGAGGTTCCAGCGGCGGACGCGGTGGACGGGCATCTCCTCCGGTTTGCGGCGGGGGCCGGCTTCGAGCATGGCGACGTTGAGACCGGCTTTGGTGAGGACGTAGGCCGTCATGCCGCCGGCGGCGCCGGAGCCGATGATGCAGACATCGAATTGAGTGGCCATGTTAGCTGCGCTCCCGGAGGCGGGCGTGGTAGCCCGGTGGCACTTTGACGAGCGACATGTCCGCGGCGGGGAATTCGCGGAGGTGGGTGTAGCCCCGGTAGCCGAGCTCCTTGAGGATTCCTTCTTGCGAGGTGTAGAAGCCTTCGACGGTGGCGTCCTTCAGCAGAACGAAGAACTTTTCGTCTTGCGTGCGGGGGGTGAATTCGTTGGTGGCGATCTTCTGGAGCTTGGGTTCGTCGGCCTTTTCGAAACGCTTGATGCCGGCGCGCCAGGTCTTTTGCAGGGCTGGATTGGCGTGGGCTAGGACGCTATCGATGTAGAGTTCGACTTTGGCGGCGTTGGCGCCGCCGCTGCGCTCGTCGGCGGGGATGAGGATGTTGGTCAGGCGGCGGAGGGTTGCGAGTTCCGTGGGGTTCAGGAATGTCGCTGGTTGCTGCTGGGCTTGCAGGGCCGCGGCGGACCACCAGGCGGTGGCCAGTTGGAGGAACGTTCTGCGTGTCGCCATTTTCCCTTTAGGGTATCAACCGGGGGACGATGCGATAGACGCTGACGGGGCTTTCGTTGCCTTCTTTGTCGACAGCCTTGACGCCCAAGACTATATCGTCGATCGATACATCGGCCAGGCGGAACTCCTTGCCGGGACCGACCCAGAACTCCTTTTCCCAGTAGGGGGAGACGGAGTCGCGCCAGACGACGGAGAAGCCGGCGAGATCGGTGACGTCGCCTTGCTCTTTCCACTTGAGGAGAGCGTCGTAGCCGGACTTGCCGCGGGCGAGGTTGGGGCCCACGGTTTCCAGGCCACTGGTGATGGACTTGGTTTTGACGGCGATGTCGGGGGCGGGCGGGGCGAGGGCGAGCGTGGCGGCGACGGCGGCGTTTACTTTGGCGACGGAGGCCGTGTACTTGGGGGAGGCGTTGGCGAAGGTATCGGTGGCGGAGTGCTGGTTGGCGTAGAACTCGGCGGTTGTGGTGAAGCGGACGGCGGGGAAGCCGGCGCGGTCGAAGGGGGTGTGGTCGCCACCGCGGGCGAAGCGATCGGCACGGAAGACGAGGTTGACCTTCATGGAGGGGACGTAGCGTTCGCCGATTTCCTTGACGTAGCGGGCGAGGGTGCGGGAGGGGGAATCGATGGGGTCTTCGCTGAAGAGGCGGAGGGCGGAGTTGGCGGTACGGCCGTTGCCGGCAAGGTCGTTGCCGATGATGTCGTTGTTGAGGACGGCGTCGATGGTTTGCTTTTCGGCGGCGGAGCGCTTGGCGTAGAGGTTGGACCCGACGAGGCCGTACTCTTCGCCGGCGAAGGCGATGAAGACCAGCGTTTTTTCGAACTCGTACTGGCTCAAGACGCGGGCGAGTTCCATGACGGCGGCGGTGCCGGAGCCATCGTCGGAGACGCCGGGAGCGTCGGCGGCGACGGTGCCCTCCTGGTCCATCTTTTCGATGGTGCCTTCCTTTTTGCGAATGATATTCAGCGAATCGTAGTGGCCGGTGATTAAGACGTATCGATCCTTCTGCGTGGTGCCGGGGAGGACGGCGACGACGTTCATCAGGTGCACATCTCGGAAGACGCGGGCCGCCTTCTTGACATCGTGTTCATCGAGGCGGACCTGGAGACGGGGGCTGTAGGAGGCCATTTCGTCGCGGATCCAGCGGGCGGCGGCGCCGATGCCGCGTTTGGGATCGGTTTGGGAGGAGAAGAGATTGCGGGTGCCGAAGCCTTCGAGGCGCTGCATGAGAGCGGCGACGCGGTCGGGGGAGACTTCGTCGACGACCTTCTGGACCTTCGGGTTCAGGGCCTTCATGGGAGCTTGTGCGTACACGACTCCCAGGGCGAGAAAAGCAATTGTGAGCCTCATGACCGTTTCTGAGAGAATAACTCTTTAGGCAACGATCTCAAACATGGTCATCGACGGCATCTACTACGCGCTCGGCCTTTTGGCTGGCGGCGCCCTGACGGGGTATCTGACGAAACCGGCGTTCAGTATTCCCTTTGTGATTCTGGCTGTTTTTTGCCTTTGGTTCTTCCGCGATCCGGACCGGGCGATTCCGTCGGGGCCGGTGGCGGTTTCGCCGGCCGATGGGGTGGTTGTTGCCATTAAACCTGAGGGCGGGAAGACTCGGGTGAGTATTTTTTTGAATGTGTTTGATGTTCATGTGAACCGGTCTCCGATTGCGGGGAAGATTACCGAGGTCCGCTACCAGACGGGGAAGTTTCTGGTGGCGAGCAAGCCGGAGGCGACGACGGACAACGAGCAGAACTTCATCACCGTTGAGGGCAACGGGACGAAGATCGTGTTTTCGCAGATCGCCGGGCTGATTGCGCGGCGGATCATTTGCTACAAGAAGGCCGGGGATATTGTGGAAGCCGGCGAGCGGGTTGGGTATATCAAATTCGGGTCGCGGGTGGATATGTTCCTTGGGCCGGAGTGGACGGTGCAAGTGAAAGAAGGGGAGCGCGTTTCGGCCGGTTCCGGCGTGATTGCGCGGAGAAAGTAGCCCATGTCGCGATTCAATTTCGCCGAGAGCCTGATAGACCCGAAGTCGCCGGACCGGCGTCCGCGGCGGGCCGCTTACGCGCTGCCGACGCTGTTTACGGCGGGGAATCTGTTGTTGGGGTTTCTGGCGATTATGGAGACGTTCCGGGGGTCGATGGACTTTACGCTGCAGGTGGCGGATGCGTGGAAGCACTTCGAACTGGCGGCGATTTATATTGGCATTTCGGTGTTTGTGGATGGGTTGGACGGGCGCATTGCGCGCATGACGAACACGGTTTCGGACTTCGGGCGGGAGTTGGATTCGCTGGCCGATGTGATCAGCTTCGGCATTGCGCCGGGCGTGCTGGCGTTTGCGTGGGGCGTGCAGTTTGTGGATTGGTCGATCGTCGATCCGGCGATGCGGGTGCAGTTGCAGCGGGGCACGTATTTCATTACGTTTTTGTTTTTGCTGTGCGGGGCGTCGCGGCTGGCGCGGTTCAACATTTCGGAGAATCCGATTCCGAAGAACCCGGGGCGGCCGGACCGGAAGTACTTCGTTGGGCTGCCGATTCCGGCGGCGGCGGGGATGGTGGCGGCGGTGGTTTACGCGCTGGATTCGCAGCCGTTGCGGGTTTGGTATTTCGCGGTGGCTTGGATGGCGCTGATCGGGCTGTTGGCTTTTCTGATGGTTTGTACGTGGCGGTACCGGAGCTTCAAAGACTTCAATTTGCTGAGCCCACGGTCGTTCAAGAGCGTGATCACGCTGGGCTCGTTCATTTATCTGCTGTTTAATTTTTCGCAACCGGCGCTGTTGGCGCTGGGCACGACGTATGTGGCGAGTGGGATTTTGGTTCGCATTGGCGGATTGATGCGCCGGAAATCGGCCACGCCCGCACAGAGACCGGAGACACAAGTTGGCTAAATCAGTTTTGTTGATTGGAGCCGATACACTGCTCGGCCGCGAGGTTCGCGACCGGTATACGGTGGGTGATGTGGGGCCGCGTTTGCAGTCGGCGACGCTTGAGAAAGACGCGGCGGCGGTGTTTGCGGCGACGGAAGACGAGATTGAAGTTGTGGCCGCCGTGGACGAGACGATGATTGAAGAGGCGACGGCGATTGTGGCGTCGAACTTCGCGGTGGAGGCGTGGGCGCGGATTCAGCAGGCCGACGCGGCGACGCCATTGGTGGATTTGACGGGCGCATTGGAAAAAGAAGCCGGGGCGGTGTTGCGGGCGCCGGCGTTTGAAGCGACGCCGGTGGAGGCGCCGATCCATTTGATTCCGCAGGCGGGGACGTGGCTGCTGGCGAGTTTTCTGAACGATTTGCATGCGCAGGCGGCGGTGGCGCGGGCGGTGGTGACGCTGTTTGAACCGGCGAGCCAGAGCGGGCGGCAGGCGATTGACGAGTTGCAGAAGCAGACGGTGGCGTTGTTGTCCTTTAAGCCGTTGCCGAAGGAGCATTTTGACGCGCAGTTGAGCTTCAATTTGCTGCCGCGGACCGGGGAAGATTCGAAGATCAGCTTGCCGGAGCGGGAGGCGCGGATCGGGCGCGAGTTGCAGGCGCTGGCGAAGCTGCACGGGGCCGGGCTGCCGGTGCCGAGCGTTCGGCTGGTGCATGCGCCGACGTTCCACGGGTATGCGGCGAGCGTGTGGGTGGAGTTTGCGAAGCGGCCGAATTTGAAGACGATTGTGGCGAAGTTGAAGGAAGAGGGCGTGGACGTGCGGGACGAGTCGTTGGACCCGCCGACGAACACGGGGGCGGCGGGGCAATCGGGCTATGCTGTCGGCGCGATCGAGGCGGACCGGAATACGCCGACGGGGGCGTGGTTCTGGCTGGCGGCGGATAATTTCCGGCTGCAGGCGGATCTTACGATTGAGGTCTTGCGGGAACTGGTATGACGCGGCGGGGGTTGTTGGGGCTGAGTTCGATGCTGGCCGGCTGCGGGTATCACGTGGGCGGGAAGTCGGACTTGTTGCCGAAGACGATTCAGACGATTGCGATTCCGGCGTTCAAGAACTTGACGGCGCGGTATAAATTTGCCGACCGGCTGGCGGGGGCGATTACGCGCGAGTTTATTGCGCGGACGAAGTATCAGATCATCACCGATCCCACGCAGGCGGACGCGGTATTGAAGGGAACAATTTTGACGTTCACCTCGTTTCCGACGATTTTCGATCCGGCGACGGGGCGCGCGGCGGGCGTGCAGATTCAGGCGACGATCCAGTTGCTGTTGACGGAACGGGCA
This sequence comes from Bryobacteraceae bacterium, assembly GCA_044358225.1. Lineage (GTDB taxonomy): Bacteria > Acidobacteriota > Terriglobia > Bryobacterales > Bryobacteraceae. The sequence goes on from JBIKOG010000085.1 coordinate 17,532, forward strand.
ACGGGGAAGGTTCTGTACAACCGGCCGAGTTTTGACTTCCGGGAACGGTACGAAGTGTCGGTGGACCAGCAGCAGTATTTTGAAGAGATGGAGCAGTCGTTGGAGCGGTTGAGCCGGGATGTGGCGCGTACGTTGTTGAGCTCGATTTTGGAGGCGTTTTAGGCCGTGACGCCGGAGGATTTGCTGTCGCAATTGAAGGCGGGGAAGGTGGCGCCGGCGTACCTGTTTCTGGGGCCGGATGCGTGGCGGCGGGATGAGTGCCGGAAGGCGTTGATTGAGAAGGCCTTGCCGGAGGAAGACCGGGAGCAGGGGTATACGCGGCTGGATCTGGACGAGGTTTCGCTGACGGAGGCGTTGGACGATGCATGTTCGATGTCGCTGTTTGCGAGTACGCGGTTGATTTGGATTACGAGCGCGGAGGGGGCGTTGCCGCGCGGGGATGCGACGGAGCCGCCGGAGGGGTTGGTGCGGTTTTTGAAAGACCCGCCGCCGGGTGTGACGCTGGTTTTGCAGTGTTCGCGGTATGACTTTGACGGGGACGAGAAGGCCAAGCTGGAGCGGGTGCGGAAGTATTATGCGCCGGTGAAGGCGGTTGTCGAATTTCCGCATCCGGGGCCGTTGGAGGCGCGGAGTTTGGCGCAGCGGCTGGCGAAGCAGTTGGGGATGACGATTGCGAGTGACGCGTTGGATTTGCTGATTGAGGCGACGGGATCGAACGCGACGCGGTTGTCGAATGAGTTGGAAAAGTTGCGGCTGTTAACGACGGCGGCGACGATTCAGCATGTGCAGCAGTTGGTGCCGGATGCGCGGGAATCGACGATTTTTGCGTTGGTGGCGGCGCTGGGGCGACGGGACCGGAAGGCGTCGTTGGAGGTGCTGGACACGCTGGTCCGGGATGGGGAGTATTTGCCGTTGGCGCTGGCGTTTTTGGCGACGCAGTTCCGGTTTGCGCTGGCGGCGAAGGAGGCGAAGTTGATGAATGCCCAGGCGATTCAGGGGCATTTTTCGAAGCAGGGTGTGCCGATGTGGCGGGCGCGGGCGGAGCAGATTCAGCAGACGGCTTCGGCGTTTCAGCCGGCGCAGATGCGGGCGGCGATTAAGCTGATTTTCCAGGCGGATAAGGGGTTGCGGGATACGCGGCCGGATGACCGGATTGTGATGGAGCAGTTTATTCTGCGGTTGACGGCGAAGGGGTAGTTACTGCGGGGACTTGACGGCGGGGGGCAGGTCGGTTTTTGAGAAGTCGTTGCCCTTGAAGAGGAGCGGTTCGCGGGTGGCTTTGGCGAGGGCATAGGTGAAGCAGTCGCCGTAATTGAGGGAGGCGGGGTGGCGGCCTTTGCCATGCTTCGTGAAGGCCGCCGTGGCCAACTTCGCCTGTTCGGGGGTCAACGCTTCGATCTGGATTCCGTATCGACTGAGGAACTCATCCAGTGCGTCTTCGTTGGGTAGCCGACCGCGCATGGTTAACACCATGTAGGCCTCGACATAGCTGGCGGCTGATAGCCTGACGATGTCATTTTCGGCAACGACGTTTGCAAAGACTTCCATCTCCGGTTCGGAGAGGATGATTGCGACCAGAGCAGATGAGTCGATCACCATTCGCGGGCCTAGTGAGGTAAGCCGTTTTCGTCGTAGAGCCAGGAGTGATCCGAAGTGACGGTATCGTCCTTAGGGCGGCCCTCGTTTAGCTTGCGGACCCAGGCGATCATGTCGTCAGCCTTTGCTTTCGCGGCGGCGTGGCGGCTGGATTCCTCAAGCGCACTGCGAAGGGTTTCCTCGACGAGCTCAGAGACGGTGATGCCGCGATTGGCCGCTTCGGCGGCGGCCAATCGGAGGAGCTCTTCGTTTTCGATGACGAGGGCCATGGCACCTTTATCGTAACGCTACTTGGTGAGGGTGTAGTTGACGTCGATGTCGGTTTGGATTTCGACGGGTTGGCCGTTTAGGAGCGTCGGTTGCCACTTCCATTGGTTCACCGCTTCCATGGCGGAACGGGCGAGTTCGGGGGAGGGGGACATGAGGAGTGTGAGGCCTAGGATGTCGCCTTCCTTGCCGATCACCGCGCGCATGCGGACTACGCCCTGGACGCGGGCTTGCTTGGCTTCGGGGGGGTAGGAGGGGTTTACTTTCTTCAGCAATTTCGCGGCTTGGACGTTGCCGGAGACGCGGATGCGGGAGGGCGGGCCGGAGACGGCGGCGGGGGCGTCGCCGGTGGGTTTGCCGCCGTCGACGGTGACCGTTTCCTGGACTTTGCCGAGGCTGAGGTAGAGATCGGCGCGGGCGGTGGTGCCGACTTCGATCTTGCGGCCCGCGATGCTCAAGAGCGCGTAGCCGGGCTTCATGACGTTGATGGTGTAGAGGCCTTCGGGGATGCCGGAAACGCTGTAGGAGCCGTCGGGGCCGGTTTCGAAGGTGTAGTCGCTGACTCCTTTGAGGACGACTTTGGCGCCGGGGATGACGCCGACGAGGTCGCGGACGGTTCCCTTCATTTGCACGCCGGGGTCCTGCCAGGCGACCAGCGGGGAGACTGTGAGCAGGCCGATGGCTAAGGTGGAGATGACCGTTAGGGCTGAGGCGGCCTGGCGGCGGCGGGTGGCGTCGAGCACGGCGAGGAGGCGGCCTTCAAGTTCACGGGGCTTGGCCATGGCCATGACGGCGGCTGGCGTGCGGTGGCCGGCGGCTTCGCGGGCTACGGCTACCAGGCCGGTGGCGTATTGTTCCGAGGAACAGTTGGAGAGAACCTGATCGTCACAAGACATTTCACTATCCTTTCGTTGTTGGGCCGCGGCCCACCAGGCCAGCGGATGGAACCAGTACAGGCAACAGGCCAGCGTTCCCGCGAGCCGCCACAAAAGATCGCGCCGGCGCACATGCGCCAACTCGTGCCGCAACACCATTTCGAGCCGCTCTTCGGGCCATTCGGCCGCGGAGGCGGGAAGGAGAATCATGGGCCCTGCTGCCACCGCGGGCATGCGGAGGCCGGCGCAGGTTCGGACGGGGACGCCGCCGTAGGTGGAGTGTTCTGTGGACGACGCCACCATGCCGGTGACGCGTACGAAGCCCAGGAGCCACCAGGCGGCGACTGAGGCCACGCCGGTTAGCCAGGCGTAGCGGAGAAGGGCGGCGTAATCGATGGCGCGGGGAGCGTCGGGGGTGACGGTGATCGTCAGCCGCTGGACTTCGAGGACGGGGCCAGAGAGGACGGCGACTGGAGGCTCATAGCGGAGGAGCAGGGGGAGGGAGAGAGAGAGTATCAGGGCCACGGTCCAGACGGCGTGGCGTTCGGCGGCGGACCAGCGGCGGGAGAAGAGGCGGGTGGCGGCGCCGGCGGCGAGGAGAAGGGCCGTGGTGCCGATGATGACGCGGAGTACCAGCATTACTTGCCTCCTTTGCGGGCTTTGGCGATCAGGGATTCCATGCGCTTGAGTTCGTCTTCGGTGATGGCGGCGCCGTCGTCCCCGAGCAGGGCGGCCATGGCGCCTGCGGCCGAGCCTTCGAAGAATGTGTCGAGGACATGACGCAGGGCGGAGCGGCTGGCTTCAGCGGGGGCGATGACGGGGACATAGATATAGCGGGGGCCGTCTTCGCGGTGGCGGACGTGGCCTTTGTCTTCGAGGATACGGAGGAGGGCGCGGACGGTGGAGTAGCTGGGGGCGTCGGCGAGTTCGGCCTGGATTTCGAGGGCGGTGGCTTCCTTGCGGCGGAAGAGGACATCGAGAATTTGGCGTTCGCGGCGGGAGAGGACGGGGATGGGGTTGTGATTTTCAGCCATGCTAATTTTCTAGCACCTCTATGCTAGATTTTTAGCACACTGATTGGAGATGTCAAGGGGAATCTTTTTGGGGGCGGTATGATGGTTGAGGATCGGTCCATTGAGTACGCCTACGAAATATCCGCCTACGTCTCCGGAGCTCGCTGATGCGAGGGGGAAGCGGATTGGGATTTTGATTGTTGCCTACAACGCGGCGACGACGTTGGCGAAGGTGTTTAAACGTATTCCGGCGGTGGTTTGGGAGAACGTTGAGGAAGTTGTTGTCTTCGACGATGCGAGTCAAGACGAGACGTTTGAGTTGGCGTTGGGGTATTTGCAGGTCAACCCGAACGCGAAGATCAAGGTGTTCAAGAACGCGGTGAACCAGGGGTACGGCGGGAATCAGATCCTGGGCTACACGTACTTCATGGACAAGGGGTTCGACATTGTTGTGCTGCTGCACGGGGATGGGCAGTATGCGCCGGAGATTCTGGCGCACATGTACCACCCGTTGGTGACGGGCAAGGCGGACGCGGTGTTCGGGTCGCGGATGATGAAGGAGTTTGGCGGGCCGCTGGCGGGGGGGATGCCGTTATATAAGTACGTCGGGAATAAGATTCTGACGTTCTTTGAGAACCGGGCGCTGAACTTGAATTTGACCGAGTTTCACTCGGGGTATCGCGCCTACGATTTGCATGCGTTGCGTTGTCTGGATTTCTCAAAGATGACGCATGAGTTTCACTTCGACACCGAGATCATCATCAAGCTGCAGCACCAGCGGTTCCGGATTCATGAGATTCCGATTCCGACTTACTACGGGGATGAGATCTGCTACGTCAATGGCATGAAGTATGCCGAGGATGTGGTGAAGGCTGTTTACCGGTATCGTTCGGCGGTGAACGGGGCGCATGCATATCCGGAGTTTGCGGAGTATTTCCACCACTATGCGTTGAAGGATTCGCCGTATTCGAGCCATTACTATGCGGAACGGATGGCGGGGAACAATCAGCGGCTGCTGGATGTGGGGTGCGGGGAAGGTTTTTTTGCGGAGCACCTGCACAACAACGGGAATGAAGTGACGGGGATCGACGCGTTGGAGGCGCCGATTCATGCCGATGCGATGCGGGAGTATTACCAGACGGATTTGCAGATGGGGTTGGGTCCGGTGGCGGGGCAGTTGCGGGAGCGGGAGTTCGATAAGGTTTTACTTTTGGACGTGCTAGAACATTTGAACCATCCGGAACGGGTTTTGCGGGATGTGTATCCGCTGATCCGGCCGTCGGGGGGGTCGATCATTGTTTCGCTGCCGAATGTGGCGAATATTTTTGTGCGGTTGAATTTGCTGTTTGGGCGGTTTGAGTATGCCGATCGGGGGATTATGGATCGGACGCACGTGCGGTTCTTTACGCGGAAGACGGCGCGAGAGTTGTTGGAGGGGAACGGCTATCGGGTTGTGAGTGAGCAGTATTCGATTATTCCTTTGGATCGGGGATTGCGGGTGAAGCCGCGGGGGTTGGTGGATCGGGTGGGGAGTTCGATTTTGAAGGTTTTGACGGGGTTGTTTCCGACGCTGTTTGGGTATCAGTTAATTTTTGAGGCTCGGCCGGCTGGGGTGGCAGTGAAGAGTGTGGATTATCAGGCGGCGGGAGCGGCTCGGGCGGTTTAGGGTTTGTGCCGGGGTGGGGATCGGGGAAATCCCAAATTCAGGACTTCCCCGGTAGCACGGCTCCCAGGGAAAACCTAGAGGGCGGCGAGGACTTCGGCGGCGTGGCCGGCGGGCTTTACTTTTTCGAAGATGTTCTTGATTTTGCCGTCGGGGGCGATGATGAAGGTCGTCCGGGCGACGCCCATGTAGGTTTTGCCGTACATCGACTTTTCCACCCAGACGCCGTAGGCTTCGGCGCCTTTGGATTCGGCGTCGGCCAGAAGGGTGAAGGGGAGGGTGTACTTGGTCTTGAACTTGGTTTGCGCCTTCTCGGTGTCGGGGGAGATGCCGATGATGACGGCGTCCTTGGCGGCGAAGTCGGCGGTGTGGTCGCGGAATTCACAGGATTCGGTGGTGCAACCGGGCGTGTCGGCCTTGGGGTAGAAGTAGAGGACGACTGTTTTGCCCTTCAGCGAGGAGAGCTTGAAGGGGTTGCCGGCTTCGTCGGTGAGTTTGAGGTCGGGTGCTTTGCTGCCTACTTTGAGTGCCATATGTTTCCTTTAGATGCGCGCCAGGTCGGAGGGTTCATCAATATCGAACCACATTGGGCCGACCCAGACGGAGAGGCCGGCGCGGTGGCAGGCGGTGATGGTTTGCTGGCGGGCGTTGGGGGTGGACCACGCAACGCCGGCGAACATGTCGGGGTGGGTGGCGCGGGCGGAGATGGCGTAATAGCCGCCGTCTTCGGCGGGGCCGAGGGCGATGTCTTCGGGGCGTTCGAGCAGGGCCTGGAGGTGGGGGATGGGGACGGTGGGGACGTCGCCACCGAGAATTAACAGGGGTGACTGGCCGGATTTCAGGCCGTTTTGCAGGGTATTGAACATACGCTGGCCGAGATCGCCGGGGGATTGGAGGTGGCGTGTAACAGGGAAGGCGTTCCAGGCGTCTGTAGGGATGTCGGTGTGAAGTTCCACATTGCAGGGAAGTTTGTCCGAGGCATCGTGCAGGCGTTGGAGCAACAGCGATACCATTTGCTCGTAGATCTTTGCCGCTTCGGTGTTGCCGAGGGTTACCGCCAGCCGGGTTTTAACGCGGCCGGGGATGGGAGCCTTGGCGAAAACGGCGATGGCGGGGAGCATCGTGGCAATTGTAGAATAGTTGATGAATTCAGATAGGTCAGGAGACTGTTTTTCCATGAAACTTGCCCAGCGCATTCTTGCCATTGGCTTTAGCGCGATGTTGATGAGCGCCGTTGCCTTCGGCGCGGACAAGAAAGGTGACGTGAAGAAGGGTCAGGAAGTTTTTGAAAACTCCGCCTGCATGGGTTGCCACAACACGGACAACGACGAAAAGCGCGGGAATGCGCCTTCGTTGAAGGGTCTGTTCAAGAAGGCCGGGACGACCGACGTCAAAGTCATCGATAAGGTGAACAAGGGCGGGAACGGGATGCCGCCGTACGAAGAGCAGCTGGAGCCGGCGCAGAAGACCGATCTGATCGCCTATCTGAAGACGCTGTAAATTTGACGCCGGGTACCGGCGTACGTTATTCTGGATGAAGTGGCGGCTTCGCGCCGCCGCTTCTGTCTCACTGCGTCCCCATCGTCTAGTCGGCCTAGGACACCGCCCTTTCACGGCGATAACGGGGGTTCGAATCCCCCTGGGGACGCCATAAAGATCTGAAAAGCGACCTTACCGGTCGCTTTTTTCGTTTCTAGCGGAGGCGGGTGAGTAGATCGGTGGAGAGCACGGTTGGCGCCCAGTGCTGTTCGATGTGCTGGATGACGAGGTTGGTGCCCTGGTCGTGGGGGACGTAGGGGGCGTCTTTGGGGTCGTACATGGCGTCGGTAAGGTCGCGGAGGAGGATGCATTTGACGCCCCATTTGGTCATCTGGCGGATGGCGAAGGTGCGGTTCAGGATGCACATGTTGGTATGCACGCCGGCGACGAGCAGGTGTTTGATACCGCGGAGTTTCAGGGCGCTGTAGACCTCTTCCCCTTTGTCGGAGATGAGGTCGTTGGGGCCGATGTCGATGGCGGGGTGCTGTCGGGACCAGGCTTTGTAGGACTTGTCGCCTTCGGTGTCGCAGCCGCCGTCGGAGTCATCGATGGGGAGTTTTGGGGTGGGGATGTCGAGGGACGTGGGGAGCGCGACTTTGGGGATGGAGAGGATGGCGCGGCGCTGGGGGGCGTCCTTGTAAAAGTCCATGGTGTCCGACGGGGCGTGGATGATGAGGATGCCTTTGGCGCGGGCGGCGCGGAGAACGGGGTTGATGCGTTCGGTGAGGACGCCGACGCGGGCGTTGGCGCCGCGGCACCAGTGCTTGTCCCAGAGGTCGCAGAGGATGATGGCGGTTTGGGAGGGGTTGAGGGTTTCGTTGACGGTGACTTCGCGCCACTCGTTGGAGCCGCGGAAGAGTTCGACGCGGGAGCGGATGGGAATAGTGACGCCGGTGGTGACGGCAGCGGCGAGGAGGAACCACTTCAAGATGGGCATGCTACTCTCCTTGGCGGTGGCTTAAGGTGTTTGCCGGATATACCTGCGGTGCTGGCTTGCCGATTATAGAATCATGCGGAAGCTTACGGCAATTCTCTTCGCGGCAGGCGTGTGCCTGCTGGGCGAGGTGCCGCTATCCGAGCAGCCGAAGCCGAAGGTGCTGGTGCTGAAGAGCGGCCAGCGGATTGTCTACGACGATTTGAGCAAAGACGGCGGGACGCTGTTTGTGCGGAGCGGCGGGCAGTCCTTGATGATCGATGCGGCGGAGGTAGCGCCGGAGGCCCCGGCGGTGACGGTGAAAGAGACTACCGTGTTTAACGTACCCGGGCCGGCGGCGCGGCTGATTGGGCCGGCGGCTGGGAAGCATGATTTGCGGCCGGAGTTGATCCAGGCGGTGATGGAGATCGAATCCGGGTATCAGGTGAACGCGCGGAGCCGGGTGGGCGCGATTGGCCTAATGCAACTGATGCCGGGGACGGCGAAATCGTTGAATGTGAACGCGCACGACCCGGAACAGAACGTGTTGGGCGGGGCGAAGCTGTTGGACATGTTGGTAAAGAAGTACGAAGGCCGGCGGAATGGATTGGCGTTGGCGCTGGCGGCTTATAACGCCGGGGCGGGCGCGGTGGACCGGTTTGGCGGGATTCCGCCGTACAAAGAGACGCGGCAGTATGTGGTGAAAGTGATCAAACGGTTCCGGGAATTGGTGAACGAGTAGGGTGGAACCCGCTATTCTGGTAGTTCCCCCACTACCAACAAAATGGCAAAGATTGAACGCGCTCTCCTGAGCCTTACTGACAAAACCGGTGCTGTGGAATTCGCACGCGGGCTTCGTGAACTGGACATCGACCTGATCTCAACGGGCGGGACCTCCAAGCTTTTGAAGGACGCCGGGATTCCGGTGTTCGACGTTTCGGAAGTGACGCATTTTCCGGAGATGCTGGACGGGCGGGTGAAGACGATTCATCCAAATATCGCCGGTGGGATTCTGGCGATGCGCTCCAAGCCCGAGCACATGGAGGCGTTGGAGCAGCACGCGATTCCGACGATCGATCTGGTGATCGTGAACCTGTACGCGTTTGAGAAGATCGCCGCGAATAAAGACGCGACGGTTCCGGAGTTGATTGAGAATATCGACATTGGCGGGCCGACGATGATCCGCGCGGCGGCGAAAAACTGGCAGGACGTGGCGGTTGTCACGAATCCGGGTGATTATACGGAATTGCTGGCGGAGCTGAAGGCTTCGGGCGGGTCGCTATCGCGCAAGACGCATTGGAGCCTGGCGGTGAAGGCGTTTCACATGACGGCGGCGTATGACCGGGCGATTTCGAACCGGCTGGCCGATATTAGCGCCACCGACGAAGGCTGGGATGACGTGCAGTTGGACCTGCCGAGGACGCTGGACCTGCGGGTGCCGCGCGTGTTGGACATGCGCTACGGCGAGAATCCGCACCAGAAGGCCGCGCTGTATGCCGCGGGCAAGAGCGGCGTGGCGGGCGGAGAGCAGCTGCAGGGCAAAGAGCTGAGCTACAACAACCTGGTGGATCTGGACGCGGCGTGGCAGCTGGTTTGCGAATTCGCCGGCCCGGCGAGCGTGATTGTGAAGCACACGAACCCGTGCGGGTGCGCGGAGCAGGCGACGCTGGCCGACAGCTACCGGATGGCGTTTGACGCCGATCCGGTGTCGGCGTTTGGCGGCGTGCTGGCGTTTAATCGCTCGGTGGATGCCGAGACGGCCGGCGAGATTGTGAAGACCTTCATTGAGGCCATTGCGGCGCCGGAGTTTGAAGCCGGGGCGCTGGAGATTCTGGCAGCGAAGAAGAATCTGCGGCTGGTGAAGGTGAAGGCTGTCGAGGATGCTTTTGTGGTGAAGGGCATCAGTGGCGGGTTCCTGGTGCAGACGCCGGATTACGCCAAACTGGACCGGGCGACGGCCAAAGTTGTGACCGAACGGCAGCCGACCGAGGAAGAGTGGCGCGGGTTGGCGTTTGGGTGGAAAGTTGTGAAGCACGTGAAGTCGAACGCGATTGTGTATGCGCGTGAAGGGCAGCTGCTGTCGGCCGGGGCCGGGCAGATGAGCCGCGTGTTTTCGGTGGAGATCGGGGCGAAGAAGAGCGTCCTGCCGTTGGAAGGTTGCGTGTTGGCGTCGGACGCTTTCTTCCCGTTCCCGGATGGGCTGGAAGGCGCGGTGGCGCATGGCGTTACGGCGGTGATCCAGCCGGGCGGGTCGGTGAAAGACGCCGATGTGATTGCGGCGGCCAACCGGTTGGGCATCGCGATGGTGCTGACCGGCGTTCGTCATTTCCGACACTAAGCTAGGAGGTAGTTGATCATGGCCCAGATCGAACAACAGGAACCGCGACGGATTGCCGGGAAGTACGTGGTGTACTTCATGATCGTGTTTGCGGTGTTCTGCGCGGCGTTCGCGACGTGGGGAATCCGGGCAATGAAAAAGCTGCCGCGGCCGCCGGGGAAAAATACGGGTTCGCCGTTCGGTTGATTTTTTTCGTGTCACTCTCCATCTGGGATTTTCGCTGTCTCAGGTGGAGAGTGACATGATTGCTATTTTTCGTACGTTTTTACTTGCCGCCGCCGTTGCTACTACGGCGTCCGCGGGCCTGCTGAAGCAGGATTTTCTGGCCGCTAACGACGGGCTTCTGGTTCGGGACACGGTTACGAATCTGGAATGGTTGACCCCGGTTTACACAAAGGGGAACACCTACAACAACGTGTTTGTGCAGGGTGTTCTGACCACCTACGGATTCCGTTATGCGACGGCGACGGAGGTGACTTCGATGGTGAACAGCAACTTCGGAAATCCGACGACGGTGGCACCGGGTGACGCGGCCGGGTTCACGGCGGCGGCGCAGTTTTTTGGGTACTTCGGGATAACGGATAACGTGTTTTGTTCTGGCGGGCCGTGTCCGCGGACGCAGGGGCTGACCTCGACGCCGGGGGGCGGTGGGTCGCGTCTGGCTTTTGGGATGATTCAACTGGGGCCGACGGGGTGGTTCATCGTGAATAACAACTGGCCGGACTCGGTCGCCGATCCGCAGATGGGGAGTTGGCTGGTGCGGACGTCGACGGTGGGTGACGTGCCGGAGCCGGGCACGGTGGTGCTGCTTGGGGTGGGTTTGGTGGGGCTGGCGTGGCGGCGGGTTAGCCTGACTTTCGCAGTTCGCACCGCGAAACAAAGCTAAACCCCATAGAATCATGGAAGCCCTCCGCTAGGTCTTCACCACAAATATCGCGATCTCAAGCCGAGCGCACAGAAGCGGGC
>JBIKOG010000211.1:0-13522 GCA_044358225.1 Bryobacteraceae bacterium
CATGATTGTGACGCGGAGTATATCTCACGCGCCCCCGGGTTTGGGTGGGGGATTTACTGCGGGGGCGGGGCGGTGGAGGACGGCGCGGGTTTGCCGTCGACGGTTTTCGGTTCCATGAATTCGGTGCGGGTACCGTCGGGGTCGAAGACGTTCAATTGGCGGCGGCGGTTGATGCCGGTGCGGATTTCCAGGGGCTTCGAGTAGAGGTTGCGGGACTTGAGGGTGGTGAGGGTCTTTTCGATGTCGGGGACTTCGAGACAGATGTGGTGTTGGGAGCCGCGCTGGGTGGCGCCGGGCATTTGAGCGTAGAGCATGAACTCGATGTAGTCGTTGCCGTCGGGAACTTTCATGTTGACCCAATCGAGGCGTTTTTCGGAGCGGCCGCCGCGCCAGATTTCTTCGAAGCCGAGGATGTCGCGGTAGAACTTCATGGCGGGTTCGAGCTTGCCGACCAGGATGCCCAAGTGCATCATGCGGTTGGACAGGCGGGGGCCGTTGAGGGCTTTGCCGCGGTTCAGCATGGTCCAGCCGTCGGGTTCGTATTGGACGATTTCGAGGGTGTGGCCTTCGGGATCTTTGACGTTGAAGTTGGAGTTTTTGATGCGGCCTTTGCCGACTTTATCGGGGACTTTGATGCCCTTGGAGCCGAGGTAGGCGCGCATGGCTTCGGCGTCATCGACTTCGATGGAGATGTGGTTGAGGCGGTCGGTTTCGGCCTGGGTTTCGGGGAAGAGTTCGATGTATTGACGGTCGTTGATTTTGACGAAGGTGAGGGAGAGTTTGCCGTCGGCCATGTTGAGGAGGAAGACCTCTTCGTAGCCGAGGAGATCGCGGTAGTATTGGCGCGACTTTTCGATGTCGTGGACGTAGAGGGCGATGTGGGCGACGCCGAGGATTTTAGGCCGTTTTGGCGGGGTTTGGGCGGGGAGGAGGAGAGAGGTGCAGAAGAGAAGCGACAGGAGCGGGCGCATGGGTGATCCCAGTGTATAAGAGCACCGTGGCGAAGAGGGCGAATGGGATGGTTTGCCAGAGGGGGAACCCGAAGGCTTCCGGGATGCCGCCGAAGCGGACGGAGAGCGGGGCGGGCCCATGGCCCTGGCCGAAGGCCCAGAGCAGGGCGAGGGCGTGGAGGAGATAGAGATGGCCGATGTAGAAGGGCAGGGGATTGCGGCCGAGGGTGACCAGGAATTGGGGGGCGCGGCGGTTGTGGGTGGCGGCGAGGAAGAGGAGCGCGGGGCCGAGGGTCATGCAGATGAACTGCAATGACAGCGGGTATTTGGTGACGTTGCCGAGGGAGGCGAGCGTGCCGGTGAAGGGGCTCGAATCGCCATAGAGATTGGTGGTGCGGAGGAGGAGGAAGAGAGCCGTTGCGCTGAGCCCGGTGGCGGCCAGACGGCGGGCGGCATCGGCGCGTTGGAACCAGGGGGCGATGCCGAAGCCGCAGAGGACGACGCCGGCGATGGGGAGGACGGGATAGGTGGTGCGGAATTCGAAGCCGAAGGGGAGGGGGAGGACGACCTTTTGGTGGAGGAGGGCCCAGAGGTAGTTGGTGGGGAGGCTGATGGGATCGAGCAGATTGTGGAGGCCGACGATGGCGAGGCCGATGGCGAGGAGGGCGGGGCGGCCGAGGGGGAGCAGGAGGGAGAGGATGACGTTGGAGGCGCCGAGGGCGGCGATGACTTGCCAGAATTTGCGGGGCCAGAGCGGGTTGAAGGTCCAGGCCCAATCGATGAGGGTGAATTCGAGAAGGATGAGCCAGAGGCCGCGGGTGAAGAGGCGGCGGCGGTCCGGTTTGAAGCCCGCGGAGACGCCCATGAGCAGGGCGAAGACGGGGGCGCAGAAGTGGGAGATCCAGCGGAGGGTAAAGAGTAGAGGGCTGGTTTGGGAGAGGTCCATGGGATCTGCTACGCGGCCGGGGCCGGCGGAGTATTCGCGGGCGTGGTCGATGACCATGAGGACCATGACGAGGCCGCGCAGCAGATCGATGGAGGGGACGCGCATGCGGGCGTCAGTCCTTGTTGGGAAGGAGGAAGCGGATGGAGAACGTCGCAGTGCGCGGGGCGCCGGGCATGTTGCCGGCGCGGGCGGCGAACAGGAGCGCGGTGCCGTAGACGCGGTCGGCCACGTTTTCCAGAGTCGCGCGGAGTTCGACGTTGCGATGGACGCGTTGGAACAAGCCGACGTCCCAGACGTTGTAGCCGGCGGAGCGGGTGAAGGCGTAGGGTTCGAAGAAGCGGCCGCGGGCTTCGGCGCCGACGGTGATGGCGGTACGGGTTTTGCGGATTTCGTAGCGGGTGTGGAGGCCGAAGGAGTGGCGGACGGCGTTGGGCATGGGCTGGCCGACGGCGGAAGGGGTGAAGCGGTCGGATTGAATGGTGGAGTCGAGGAAGGCGTAGTTGGTGATGATGGAGAGGTCGCGGGTGACGCGGCCGGTGGCGTCGAGTTCATAGCCCTGGTTGACGACGCGGCCGACGGGGAGGACGGCGGCGAAGTTGTCGCCACGGGGGCCGAAGGCGGGGTCGGGCCGGAGGACGTTGTTCTTGCGAATGCGGTAGAGGGTGCCGGTGAGCAGGACGCGGCGGTTGGCGAGTTCGGACTTGGCGCCGCCTTCGAATTGCAGGCCGGTTTCGGGGTCGTGGGGGCCGTTGGCGAGGGGCGTCTGGGCGAGGGCGGGGGCGCGGTTGAAGCTATTGCTGACGCTGCCGAAGAAGGAGAGGTTCGACATGGCACGGTAGACGGCGCCGGCGCGTCCGGTGACGGCGGTGGCGGAGAACTGGAGAGGCATGGGGGCGGTGCCTTCATCGCGGATGCGTTCGACGCGGCCGCCGAGGAGGACCTGGAAACGGGGGGTGATGGTGATCTGATCCTGGAGGAAGAAGCCGTTGCGGGTGGAGGTGATCTGCTGGGCGGTGAAGGTGACGGGGTAGCTGCCCGGGGCGTTGTAGATGGGGGCGAGCATGTCGATATCCGGGACCGGGCCGCCGCGCGAGCGTTCGCGGGCGGTGCCGTAGCGGCCGGACCAATCCTGACGGACCATTTCGTAGCCGTAGACGATGTTGTGGCGGTTGGAGAGGTGGTAGGCGTTGGTGGTGAGAGAGGCGTCGTTATTGGCGCGGAACTGGTTGCGGAATTCGCGGCGCATGGTGCGGCCGTCGGGGTTGATGCCGCGGGGTTCGTGGTAGAGCTCGGGGCGGTCGGAGTTGAGGAAGCGGAAGGTGGCGTCTAGTCGGGTGGCCGGGGTGAAGGCGTGGTCGAGGCGGGTTTGGAAGGTGCGGGCCTGGAGGGCGGAGGAGTCCGACGGCTCGGCGGCGGTGAGGAAGGTGCCGGCGGCGTTGATGGGGATGCCGCGGAGTCGCTGGCCGGGGAGATATTGGTCGATGTATTCGTAGTCGAGCGAGAGGGACGTGGTGTCCTTGGGACGCCAGGCGAGGCCGGTGGCGAGGTGGGCATTTTCGTTGCGGGAATTGTAGCGGAAGAGGCGGCGGTCTTCCTGGAACCAGGCGGCGCGGTAGAAGAGCTTTTTGTTAATGGGGCCGGAGAGGTCGAGGCTGCCGCCTTTCTGGGCGAAGGATCCGGTGCGGAAACCGGCTTCGACGGAGTGGACGTTGCGGGGCTTTTTGGTGACGAAGTTGACAACGCCACCGGCTTCGCCGGCGCCGAAGAGGACGGCGGCGGGGCCCTTGAGGACTTCGACGAATTCGACGTTGGAGAGGCGGCCCTGGCTGGTGGAGAAGCCGGCATCGTTGATGTCGTTTTCGAGGCTGCCGTAGGGGTTGCCGCGGACGCCGTTGAAGAGGACTTCTCGTTGGGTGAAGCCGCGGAAGGTCATGGCGGAGTAGGCCGAATCGGTGAGGCCGCTGATGTTGCGGTAGAGGCTTTTGACGTCCTGGACCGCGCGGTCGTCGAAGAGAGCTTTGGGGAGGACCTGGATGGCGTAGGGGCTATTGAGGATGGCTTCGGGGGATTTGGAGATGGAGACGGAGGCGGTGGCGAGGAAGTCGTCGAGGGGTTCGCGGACGTCGACGGCGGTTTGGAGGGTGTTGAGTTTGAGGGTGATGTTGTCGCCGGGGGCGGCTTCCTGCTGGGCGGGGAGGTAGCCGCGGCCGGTGGCGGTGAGGAGGTACTGGCCGGGGGGGATGGTGAGGGTGAAGGCGCCGGTGGCGGTGGATTTGGTTTGGTGGTTGCCGGGGGTGGCGGTGATGGTGATGTCGGGGATGGGCTTGTTATCGGGGCCGGAGATTTGGCCTTGGATTTGGGATTGGGGGAAGGCGGCTGCGGCGGCCAGGAGGGCTAGGATTGCGAGCTTCATGATAAGTATTTATCAGGATAGCGAGGGGGTGGAGGGGGAGGGATGGGAAACTTGTGAGCGGGTCTGATTGAGGGGGTGAGCGGGAGTTTTCAGTCGGGACGGTGACGGCGGAGGAAGGAAACCAGATTGCGGGAGCCGTGGACGACACGCACGATTTCGACTCCGTTGGGCTGCGGTGCGTAGAGAATGAGAATTCGGTCAAAGCCTTCGACGGGGAACACTCGCAGGGAACGCCAGGAGGCCGGGCCGGTGGTAAACTTCCAACCCATTAGTGGGTTGGCGGCAAGGATTGTGAACGTTTGGTGGGCGTTGACCAGGAATCGATGACCAAGGTCGGCTGATGCGGAGGTTGCGTAGAAGTAGGCTTGGTCGTCCAGGTCGCGATCGGCCGCGGGCCGGACGGTGACGCTACTCATTTCTGGCCAGCAGCGGCCAGCCTTTGCGTAAGGCGATGATGTTTCTCCGCCCAGTAGTCAGGGCCAGTTGGTAACGGGGCCCCAGAGGTTAAGCCTTCGGTGATGAGCGAGGTCCATTCCGCCTCGGACTGCCGATCCTCGTCGGCGATTCTTTCGATATAGGACTCGACAGAGATGCCCGCGGCGTCGGCGCGGTGGCGGAGCTTTTCTTCCAAAGCGGGCGGAATTGTGAGGGGCATGTGTTTGCTCTCGAGACTCTCTCGCTTCATTGTACGTGTTCGAGTGTGCGGTCAGCGGGGCCGGGCGTTCTGTTTGATGTAGTCGCCGACTTCGTCGGGTTCGGGGCCGATGTAGTGGTACTGTTCGGCGTATTGGAGGCCGTATTCCTTGCCGATGGCGCGGTCGCGGTCGAGGACGAATTGGCGGATGTATTCGCGGGCGGCGGTGCGGTCGTCGTTGCCTAGGAGGGGGAGGGTTTTGCCTTCGGCGGCGAGTTTTTTGCGGAGGCGGGCGCCGGTTTCGCCGGCTGGGCCTTGGGCTTTGTTTTCCCAGTTGGCGTCGATCTACTTTTCCACCCACGGGGCGATGTCGATGATGCGGTTAACCTGCTGCTGGAAGCGGGCGAAGTAGTATTTTTCGCGGACGCTGTGGGGCTTCAGGCCGGCGTCGAAGTGTTCGGGGTAGTCCTTGGCACCGCCGGCCATCCAGGCGGCGGCTTCGACGCAGGCGCTGGTGACGTAGTGGTCGGGGTTCTCTTCGTAGTGGCCAGTGGGATCGTAGGTGATGACGATGTCGGCTTTGAGGAGGCGGAAGAGGAAGATAAACCGCTGACGGAGTTCGCTGCGGGCGATGTTGTCCATCATGTGGTTGTTGTAGTTGAGGTCGTAGGTTTTCTTGATGCCGAAGACGCGGTCGAGGGCGTCCTGGTCGCGCTTGTTGGCTGTGACGGTTTCGGCGTAGTTGCCGGGGCCGGCCATGTCGTCGTTGGTGACGCGGATCATGTAGGGGGTGGCGCCTTCGTCGATCAATTTGGCGTAGAGGCCGGCGGCGAAGATGGGGATGTCGTCCGAGTGGGGCTGGATGGCGACGACGACCTGGCCGGCGCGGGGTTTGCCTTCGCGCTTCTTTTCGATGACGACGGGGCCGTGGGAATCGAACGATTTGCTGAGCTGTTGGGCGGAAAGGGCGGCGGGAAGGAGGGAGAGAAGGGCGCGGCGGTGCATGGGGGAATTGTAACGCGGAGGGGCGGGGTTCGGGCTGTGCTACTTTGTGGGTATGTCCAGCGTTTTGGTGCGGTTATCCGAAGAGTTGGCGGCGGCCGCGCAGTTGAGCCAGTTGGACCCTTCGGCGGATGCGGCACGCTTGCTGGCGTTAGAGCTCTTTCGCGAAGACAAGATCTCTTTGGGTAGGGCCGCGGAACTGTGTGACACGCCGGTCGAGGCGTTTCTGGTCTTTGCCGGTGAGCGGCAGGTACCTCTCCATTACGGCATCGCCGAATTGGAGGAAGACCGGCTGGTCCTTGAGCGTCTGAAACTGTGATTGCGGTTTCCAATGCTTCGCCGCTGATTACGCTTGCGCGGATCGGCGAGTTGGGGAAGATTAGGAATCTGTTTGAGAGGGTCTACATCTCCCGTGAGGTGCATGCAGAAGTGGTAGTTCAGGGCACCGGTATGCCAGGTGCTGCCACGGTCGCCGCAATGGAGTGGATTCGAGTGGTCGCTGTGGAGGACACCGCTGCTGTACTGGTGGCGCGGGCTGAGCACGGGCTTGGGGCCGGCGAGACCAGCGCGGTCCAACTTGCGCTGGAGATGAACGTGCCGATTGTACTGATGGACGAACGGCGGGGCAGGAGATACGCAAAGCGTCGAGGGCTGGACGCTCTGGGGTGCGTTGGGCTGCTTGAGGGACTTTTTCGACGAGGCGATGTCCCGGATCTGCGGAGAGCCTATCTCGATTTGCTGGCGGTGAATGCAAGGATTGATATCGGCACGCTTCGCCAGAGTCTGGCGAAGCTGGGGCAGCCTTTGTTCTGAGTTCGAGCGAATGGCGTCGCGCCGGTTTGGTTATTTGCCTTTGAGATTGTCGCGGATGAGGTTCGCCATTAGGACGTCGACGATCGACCCACCGCTGTTGGCGCCGGTGCCGCCGTTGACGAGGACGTCGGGGACGATCTTCATGCCCTTTTCGCCAGCGGCGGAGAGGGCGTTGGCCACTTGGACGATGGCGTAGTTGGCGGCGTCCATGGAGTCGATCTTCTGTTTGATGACCTTGGCTTCGGCTTCGCCCAAGGCGAGGGTCTTGCTGGCCAGCGCGTCGCCGGTGACGCGGGTGACTTCGGCGTCGGCCTTGGCGTTGATCGTCTTGGCCTCGGCCTCGCCGCGCGCGAAGGCCACGGCCGATTCGGCGTTGAACTTGGCGATGGCGACCTTGCGCTCCGCGGCGACGACTTCGGGTTGGGTGTCGGCCAATGCCTTGGCTTGCTCCAGTTGCTGGCGCTGGGCCTGGGCTTCGGTCTGCACTTCGAAGGTGTGTTTTTGGGTCTCGGCGACTTTGCGTTCCGTCAGCGGCTTCATCAACTCAGCGGGCGGGTTGATGTCGCCGATCAGCGTTTCCACGGCGCCGACGTTGTATTCGGCTAGCGCGCGGGCGATGGCGTCTTTGGCTTCTTTCTGGCGCTCGGTTCGTTTGGTGAGGAAGTCGATGACGTCCGAGCCCTGGGCCGTGTTGCGGAAGTAGTTGCCAATCGTCGGTTCCAGCACCTGGGTGACGAGGGCTTCCATGCTGCCGAAGCGGGCGATGACGCGGGGGGCGTCGTTGCGGGGAATATGAATGATCTGCGAGACGTCGAGGTTATAGGAGAAGCCGTCGGCGGAGCGGACGGTGATGGTGGAGAGCTTGGCGTCGAGGTTGTGGCTTTCGGTGCGGCCGGTGGCCCAGTTGAGGACGACGTTGGCGGTGGGGACGATTTTCACCTTGTGGGTGTGTGGGTTGATGGGGTACATACCCGGGTCGAGCGGGTCGACCCAGACGCCTTTTTCCCCACGGGCGACGAGGTTGCCGTGGCGGAAATCGGCACCGGTGACGTCGCGGCCTTCGCGGCCGACATAGGCGACGACGACGCCGACGTTGGCGATGGGCACGTTAGTCTGATCGACGAATTCAACCGTGGCGAACTTGGGGTTGATGAAGTATCGGCCGTTGAGGAGCACCTGTTCCTGGAGACCCTTGGTGCCGCCGTTGGCGACGAACTGCATGGGGTCTTGGAACATGTTGTGGGCGGGGACTTCGGGGCCGGCGATGTCGCCGGTTTTGAGCGGGGTGCCTTCGCGGGTGGTGATGATGCCGATTTTGCCATCGGGGACGTCGGTGACTGGCGCCTTTTCGACGCGGAAGAGGATGGGGTTAATGCGGTAGGTGCCCTGGGGAATGATGGTCATTTGCGGGCCGCGTTCGCCGCCGCCGTCGATGAAGGCGCGGGCGTCCTGGAAGGAGTCGCACTCGACGTGGCGGCCGATGATGCGGCCACCGGTGAGGGGCTTGCCGTCGCGGGCTTCGACGACGCCGATTTCGCCGGCTTCGACGAAGGTCATGGGCACGGGGGTGACCTTGAAAACGAGTGGGTTGATGCGCCAGGTGCCGGGGGAGAGGAGGGCCATTTGGGGGCCGCGTTCGCCGCCGCCTTCGAGGAAGGCGCGGGCGTCCTGGAAGTTATCGCATTCCACCTGGCGGGCGATGATGCGGCCATCGGGAAGGACGCGGCCGTCGCAGCTTTCGACGACGCCGACCTGGCCGGTGGGGATGACTTTTTGAGGGACGATGGAGATGTCGTACTGCCAGGGCCAGAGGCCGATGTGGAGGCCGGGGGGCAGGGTATCGGCCTGGATGCCGGCTTCGCCTTTGAGGGCGACGATCTTGCCGGGAGGCAGTTGGGTGTTGGCGCCGACGAGGACGAATTTCTTGACGACGGTGCCGATGGCGTCATCGGGAATGATGTAGACGCCGAGCAGGCGGAAGGTCCACTTATACAACAGGAGGAAGAGAATAAATGCCGCGAGGCCGATATACCAGATCAAGTTTGAGGATACGCCGTCCATATGGGAACGAGTGTACTCCAGGGTATGGCCCAAAGGAAGCGGGCACCGGTTTGTGCCGGTGCCCGCAAGGAGTTAGTCAGTGGGAATGACGATCAACCGGCGCCGGCTTCGGCTTGCGGCTCACGGTACGTGATGGCGCCGACGAGGTAATCGCGATTCATGCGGGCGATGTTTTCCAGCTGAATGCCCTTGGGGCAGACGGCTTCGCATTCGCCGATGTTGGTGCAGTTGCCGAAGCCCTCTTCGGCGGCCTGGGCCACCATCTTGAGCGCGCGCGAATGGCGTTCGGGCTGACCTTGCGGGAGCAGGCCCAGGTGGCTGATCTTGGCGCTGGTAAACAGCGAGGCGCTGGCGTTGGGACAGGCGGCGACGCAGGCTCCGCAGCCGATGCAGGCGGCGGCGGACATGGCCATGTCGGAGTCCTGTTTGGGGACGAGGATGGCGTTGCCATCGGGCGCGCTACCGGCGGGGACGGAGATGTAGCCGCCGGCGCCGATGATGCGATCGAAGGCGCCGCGGTTGACGACCAGATCCTTAATCACCGGGAACGCCGAGGTGCGCCAGGGTTCCAGGAACAATTCTTCGTTATCGCTGAAGGAGCGCATGTGGAGCTGGCAGACGGTGGTGCCGCGGCGCGGGCCGTGGGCGACGCCGTTGATGACGAAACCGCACATGCCGCAGATGCCTTCGCGACAGTCGTGATCGAAGGCGACGGGTTCTTCGCCCTTGGCGATCAGCTGTTCGTTGAGCACGTCGAGCATTTCGAGGAACGACATGTGCTCGCTGACGTTGTCGAGCGAATAGGGGACCATTTTGCCCTGATCGGTGGGGCTCTTCTGGCGCCAAATGTTGAGTGTTAAGCGCATTACTTGTAGCTCCGCTGAGACGGGTGAACGTACTCGAATGTGAGGTCTTCTTTGTGGAGTTCGGCGGGCTGGCCTTCGCCCTTGTACTCCCAGGCGGCGGCATAGGCGTACGCTACGTCGTCGCGCATGGCTTCGCCTTCGGGCGTTTGGTATTCCTCGCGGAAGTGGCCGCCGCAGCTTTCGTTGCGTTCAAGGGCGTCGATGCACATGAGTTCGCCGAGCTCGAGGAAGTCGGCCACGCGGCCAGCTTTTTCGAGGCTCTGGTTCAGGTCCGCCGATTCGCCGAGAACGTTGACGTTCTTCCAGAAATCCTCTTTGAGGGCGCGGATCTGGGCGATCGCGCCGCGGAGCCCCTTCTCATTTCGGGCCATGCCGCAGTGTTCCCACATGATCTTGCCGAGTTCGCGGTGGAAGCTATCGACGGTGCGATTGCCCTTGATGGAAAGCAGCTTTTCGACGCGGCTGGTGACCTGGGCCTTGGCGGCTTTGGCTTCGGGGTGATCTTCGCTTACCTTGTCGAACTTGTTCGAGGCGAGGTAGTTGCCGAGGGTGAAGGGGATGACGAAGTAGCCATCGGCCAAGCCCTGCATCAAGGCGCTGGCTCCGAGGCGGTTGGCGCCGTGGTCGGAGAAGTTGGCTTCGCCGAGGACGAAGAGGCCCGGGACGGTGGACATCAGGTGGTAATCCACCCAGAGGCCGCCCATCGTGTAGTGCACGGCGGGGAAGATGCGCATGGGCACTTCGTAGGGCGATTCGCCGGTGATGCGCTCGTACATCTCGAACAGGTTGCCGTAGCGTTCGGCGATGGCTTGTTTGCCGAGGCGTTCGATCGACGCGGCGAAATCGAGATAGACGCCGAGGCCGGAGGGGCCGACACCGCGGCCTTCATCGCACATGCGCTTAGCGGCGCGGCTGGCGACGTCGCGCGGGACGAGGTTGCCGAAGCTGGGATAGATGCGTTCGAGGTAGTAGTCGCGTTCGGACTCGGGGATCTGCTGGGGCGGGCGGTTATCGCCGGCCTTGAGCGGGACCCAGATGCGTCCGTCGTTGCGGAGCGATTCCGACATCAGGGTGAGCTTCGATTGATAGTCGCCGCTGACCGGGATGCAGGTGGGGTGGATCTGGGTGAAGCAGGGGTTGGCGAAGCAGGCGCCTCGTTTGAAGGCGCGCCAGCTGGCGGTGACGTTGCAGCCCTTGGCGTTGGTGGAGAGGTAGAAAACGTTGCCGTAACCACCGCTGGCGAGGACGACGGCATCGGCGATGTGGACGTCGGTCTGGCCGGTGACGAGGTTGCGCGTGACGATGCCGCGGGCCTTGCCGTCGATGACGATCAGGTCGAGCATTTCGGTGCGCGGATACATCTTGACGCGACCGGCGTCGATCTGGCGTTCGAGAGCCTGATAGGCACCGAGCAGAAGCTGCTGGCCCGTCTGGCCGCGGGCGTAGAAGGTACGGGAGACCTGGGCGCCGCCGAAGGAGCGGTTGGCGAGGGTGCCGCCGTATTCACGGGCGAACGGGACACCCTGGGCCACGGCCTGATCGATGATATTGACCGAGATCTGGGCGAGGCGATAGACGTTCGATTCGCGGGCGCGGAAGTCGCCACCTTTAACGGTGTCGTAGAAGAGGCGGTAGATGGAATCGCCGTCGTTCTGATAGTTTTTAGCGGCGTTGATGCCGCCCTGCGCGGCGATGGAGTGGGCGCGGCGCGGTGAGTCCTGATAGCAGAAGCACTTGACGTTGTAGCCGAGTTCGGCGAGGGTGGCCGCGGCGGCGCCACCGGCGAGGCCGGAGCCGACAACGAGGACGTTGTACTTGCGCTTGTTGGCTGGATTGACCAGCTTCATTTCGAACTTCGTATTGTCCCAGCGGGTTTCGATGGGGCCGGAAGGGGTTCGGGAGTTGAGAGGCATGGTTACTTCACCAATCCTGCGAGAACGGAGAGGGGAATCGAGATATTGCCGGCGGCGATGATGGCCGCGAAGGCTTTGGCGGCCAGTTTCAATTTTGGCGTGTAGGAGGGGTGCGAGACGCCAAGGGATTGGAACATGGACCAGACGCCGTGGTAGAGATGCATGCAGAGCATGGACATGGCGACGATGTAGAAGAGCGACACGTACCAGACGGAGAAGCCGCTAATCACGTTTTCGTGAACGTGCATGTATTGGAAGTTCGGGTGGGCCTGGCCGGTGGTGAAGTGGAGGAGATGGTAGATGAGGAACGTCAGGATGATGGGGCCGCTCCAGTACATTGTGCGCGAGGCGTAGGTGGAGACGATGGGAGTGTGCTTGACGTAGGGCGTGGGGCGGGCGGCGTTCTTGATCTGGGAGAGCTGCAGGGCGCTCAAAATGTGGGCCAGAACGGCCAACAGTAGCACCGAACGGGCGCCCCAGAGGATGGCGGCGTTCTTGTGGAGGGCCTCGCCGTAGACGTCGAGGGCGTAGCGGCCGTCGGGTCCCGGTGGCATGTAGACCTGGAGATTGCCCAACATGTGGACAAGCACAAAACCGAACAAAACCAAGCCGGAAAGGGCCATTACGGCCTTCTTCAGGACTGGTGCATCGAACATGCGCGCTTCGCGCGCCGGAGTGGTGGCCGACGAACTCATAACCGTTAGAACCCTCATTATATGGGATGTCGGAATTCTGTGCGGGTTTTAAATATCTCGCTGGCAGATTTGGCTAGAGGGGGGCTCCGGTTATCATTGATCAATGAATCGGAATCTGGGGTTGGGCGCAGTGGCGCTTTTCTTGTCCTCTATTGCTGCGCCGGCGCAGACGTTGAACGGGCTGTGTGTCTATTTGGAGTATCAGGTGATTGCCCGGAACTTCGCGCCGCGTCATTGGTATTTCCTGGCGGACGGGCGGTACTTGAACGATGCGCCGAAGGAAGAGTTGAGCCCGAAGGGGATGGAGCCGGTGTGCGCGAAATATCCGGGCGAGTGCGGGAAGTATGCGGTGGCGGGTGGGAAGTTGAACCTGACTCCTAATAAGGGGAAGCCATGGACGGCGGACTTTGCGCCGGCGGGCGCGGGGAACTGGAAGATAGGCGGCGTGGATTGCCAGCGGATTACGTCGAGCTATCCGGCGAACGCGAAGCTGAACGGGAAGTACACGTCGGCGCAGGCGTATGGGGGGATCGCCTCGGCCACCACTTTTGTGTTTAGTCCCGATGGGAGCTACACGGTGGAGAAGGTGGGTTCTGTACGTGCCGGCGGGACGGGCGCGACGTCGGCGAACACCACGCGTGGGGCGTATAAACTGGCCGGAAACACGCTGGAATTGACGGCGAATGGGGCGACGACGCGGCATTTGATCTACGAAATTCCGGCGGGGACCGGGACGCAGATGGTGGTGGACGGGATTTCGTGGAAGAAGAATTAGCGGCTGTGGCTAGGTGATGACGGGGATGTCGAGGGCGAGGGCGGCCTGTTGGAGGTTGGCATCGAGGGTGGCTAACGGGATGGCCTCGCGTTTGGCGAGGTCGAGGTAGGCGGCGTCATAGGCGGAAAGGCGATGTTGGCGGGCGAGCGGGAGGATGGCTTGCCAGAGCCAGAGGGATTCGCGGCGTTCGATGTGGATCTGGAGTCGCCGCAGTTGCTGGACGAATTGCTCCGATTCGGAGGCTGTAATTCGTTGTCTTCGTTCGGCGACGACCAGGGAACTTGCAATTTCAAAGGGCCATAACGAGGGGACCACGGCGTAAGAATTCCTGAACTGCCACCCTGAGCTGAGACACGGAGAATTGGGGACACGAGGGACACGGGGTTGGTTGTGTTCTCATTCTGATTATGAACTCGTCGTCGTCGTTGGCTGTGGGAACGGTGGAAATCCCGTA
>JBIKOG010000465.1:0-2848 GCA_044358225.1 Bryobacteraceae bacterium
CCGTCCCACAACGCCAGCCCCTCCACCGTAAGCAGCCGCACCACCGCCCACTTCTTCTTTTTCTCCAACCCCACCAACACGCCCCGCGCCACCACCCCCTCGGCCACAACCAACTGCCCACCCACCGTCACCCCATCCGTAACCGTGAACTCCAACGCCATCCCAGCCTGCGCATCCCGGTCAATTTCCGTCCGCAGTGCCAGCCGCACCCGCGTCCCCTCCGGCACCGTCACCCGCGCCGCCACCACCGGCGCAGGCGCTTCCGCCGTCGGCCGCGGCTTGTCCAGCGCCACGCGTGCCACCGGCGCCGGAACAATCACCACCGGCTTCGGCCGCAAAACAAACCAACCCGTCACCAGCACCACCGGCACCGCAACCCACCACCACGAAACCGCCCGCCGCTTCGGCGGCACAATCACCGTTTCCGCCAGCAAATCGGAATCCACCCGCAACGCCTCCCGCACCTCCCCCATCGTCTGAAACCGCTCCCCCGGCGCCTTCCGCATACACCGCCGGATCACTTGCGCCAGCCCCGCCTCCACCCGCTCGAGCACCCCATCCTCCGCCCCAAACGCTCGCTCCCCCGTGGCCAGCTCAAACAACACCGCGCCCAACGAATACACATCGCTCCGCGCGTCCGCCGCCCGCCCCTGCGCCTGCTCCGGAGACATGTAGCAAAACGTCCCCACAACCGCCCCCTCCACCGTCAACGCCTCGCCCTCCACGCCCACCATCTTCGCCAGCCCAAAGTCCAACAGTTTCACCTGGTCCCGCCCGGTCACCATAATGTTCCCCGGCTTCAAATCCCGATGCACAATCCCGGCCGCATGCGCCGCCTCCAACGCATCCACAATCTGCAACGCATACCCAATCACCTGCCCCGCCGCCATCCCGCCCCGAGGAATCAGCGCCCCCAGCGTCCGCCCCTCCACCAACTCCATCACCATCACATCCACGCCGTCTTCACAAACCACATCGTGCACCGTCACGATGTGCGGGTGCTGCAACGCCGACGCCGCCCGCGCCTCCCGCAAAAACCGCTCCCGCTCCCCGCCCCGGTCCGCCCGCAAAATCTTCAGCGCCACGAACCGCTCCAGCTGCAAATCCCGCGCCCGATACACCTCTCCCATCCCGCCGGACCCGAGCTTCTCCAACACCTCATAACGCCCACAGATCGGAGAGTGCATCGCCCCGATCATCCCACGAATCACCAGCCAGCGGCGTCCTTCATCATCGTCACAATCACGCCTTCCACCTCCCGCGCCACCGCGTCCAGCTCCGGCTTCCCAAACATCCCCATCATCGCCGTCGGCAGCATCGTCGCCAACTGATACGCCCCCGGCTTCCCGTAAACCGAAATCCGGCAAGGCAACGCCGTCGACATCGCCCCATCCGCCTCCAACACCTTCTTCGCCTGCAGCGGATTACACACCTCGAAGATCCGGCACTCCATCGCCAGCTCCACGCCCTTACGCGCCATAATCTCCGGCAGATTGTGCACCGCAATCACGCCAAACTTGTTCCGCGCGGCTGACGCCTCCAGCTCCGTCTGAATCTCGTCCATCGTCCGCGTTGTGGGTACCTGAAATAGCATACCCACCAAGATGCGATCGCCAACAAAACGTGACAACCCTACCGGTAGAACGGCGCCCACGTCAGCCAGCGCGGTCCCCATTTCGTCTCCGGCTTGCCCACTTCCAGCGCCCCCAAGTCCGGCGCCTTCCCCACAAACCCATCGTTCACCCCCGGAATCGCCACCCCCGCGTCCACCGCTTTACTCCCAGGCTTCAGCTTGAAGTTCAAATCCATCGAATGGTAAACCTTATGCCGGTTGGTCGCCGTCGGCGGCTCCAGCTTCTCAAAGATGTCGTAGTCCACTTCAATCCCGTGCGTCTCCTGCCCGGTCGCCGCCGCCATCTCCTTCAACGTCGCAAACGTCTTCCAGCCCTCCCCCTTCGGCTCATACACCTTCTGCCCCTTCGGCGGCGCGAAGAACCGGTACTGCGCCGCTGCCCCCGGGTTCGGCCGGAACCCGTTGTAATCGGTCGAATACGCGTCCGTCGCGTTCGCCCACGTCATCACCCCAACCCCCGCCGCGTTCTTCCCCAAAATCAGATTGTTCCGCCAATGCGCGTTCGAATAAGGCTCGCCCACCGCGTGCTCGTTGATGATCGTGTTGTGGTAAACAAACAGCCCCGCCGGATGCGCGCTGAACTTGAAACTGGTCGTCGAAGTCGTGTGATAGAGAATGTTCCGAATGAAGTAGATCGGCCCGCCAAACGTTGGCTGCGACGAATACCCGCCGTGGAACGCGTTCACCCCGCGGTTGTCGAACACCCGCACATTATGCACGCCCCCATCGGTCTCCACGTAGTCGTCATTGTTCATGTGGAAGTCGTTGTTGTAAATGTCGATCGACGACGCCCGCTGGTCCGGATCCGAAGGCGGCGTGCCATACGTCGAAATCCCCACCGAATCGTGGAAATACGCAATCGCGTTGTGCGCAATCACATGCCCCGGCCCATACACCTTAATCGCGTAATAGCTCCGCAACTCATGCGACCCGTAGTTCCCAATCGGCTGCCACATGAACCCTGTCCAACCGTTCAACCGGAACCGGTCCTCCCGCCCAATAAATAAGTTATCGGCGATATAAAAATCGCTCGACCCCGCAAACTCCGTCCACACCCCAAAGCCAATATTCTCAAACCGGCAGTTCTTCACCGTCAGCCCAACGGCGCCCAGAACCTCCTTCTGCCCGGCCATAATCCCAATATCGGTATTCCGGATCGTGATCCCGTCAAAGATGTGATACCGCGACGCCGTCACGTCGAACATCGAGTGGTTC
>JBIKOG010000036.1:0-43879 GCA_044358225.1 Bryobacteraceae bacterium
GCCTGAAAAGTACCCCATCGAACCCGGCTCCCACGAGATCACGTTGAAGGATCCTCGCTATGAGGACTTCACCGCCAAGATCGACGCGAAGGCTGGAAAGACCACCAAGCTCTCCGCCAAGCTGAAGAAGAAGGAGCCGCCCAAGGGTCCGTTTGGCCGCCTTCGTCTGAAGGGCGGGGAAGGCGAATCGTTCTGGTCCGTCGCGGCCGGTGACATCGGCGCCATCTACCTCAACGGTCAGTTCATGGGCCACGTCGATGAGTTGAACGACGTTGGTGGTGGCTTGCTCGTCCCTGCCGGTACCTACGAACTGAAAGTCCAGTCGCAGCTCTACGGCGAATTCACGAAGACCGTCACCATCGAAGCCGGTAAAGTGAACGCCGTCGTCTACGGCACCAAGAAAGAACAGTAAGCATCCACTTCCGCCCGTGAAGGCGCGGAGGTTTGTGCTCCCAGTCTGGTCACCGATAACGCCGCGGCCGCATTCGCAAAGCGAAGTGCGTCCGCGGTGTTTCTATGTTCGGCCAACGCCACCGCGAACCCGGCGTTAAACGTATCCCCCGCCGCCGTCGTGTCCACAACGTCCACCGCGAATCCCGGCGAAAACGCCCCGCCCGAAAAACATCCCGCCGCCCCCAGTTTCAACACCACCCCCCGCGCCCCCATCGCTAACAGCGCCGCCTCCATGGCCTCCGGGTCCAACTCCCGCCCCGCCAGCATCCGCGCCTCCGTCTCGTTCGGCGTCACCCAATCGGCCAGTTCCAAAACTTCCCGTGGCAACTCCTGCGCCGGCGCCGGGTCCAGAATCGTCACCGCTCCCTCCTCCCGGGCAATCGCCATCGCCCGCCGCACCACCGCCAGCGGCGTCTCCAACTGGAACAGCGCGCACGCCGCCTCGCGATACAGCGGCCGCAACGCCTCCACGCTCTCCACATCGAAAAGCAGGTTCGCCCCCGGCGCCACCAGAATCGAATTCTGCCCCGCCGCGTCCAGCCAGATCATCGCGATCCCGGTGGGCGCCTCGCCAGTCGCGACCACAGCCGCCGTGTCCACCCCTGCGGCGCCCAGGGACGCGCGCAACTGCGCCGCGAAGGGGTCATTGCCAACCCGCCCCGCCAATCGCACCACGCCCGGCCCAGTCGCCAAGCGCGCCGCCGCGTTCGCCTGGTTGGCGCCCTTCCCGCCCGCCACCATCTGAAATCCGCCGCCCAAGACAGTTTCGCCCGGTGCGGGGAGATGCTCCGCCCGGGCGATAAAGTCCATGTTCAAACTGCCCAGGACAACGATGTCCCCCCGCGCCATCTTACGCCCGAGTCAAATCGATGCCGAGCTTCTTCATCTCCTCGGCATAATACCGGCGGTGCAACAAATCGTACTCTTCGCTGCCTTCCAGAATCTCGCGCTTCTGCGACTGGATCTTCTGCCGCGCGGCCTTGTCGATCTTGTCCTCGGCCAGCAGCGTCTCGGTGAACGTCTTCACGATGTTCAGCCGGATGTCGTTCTCCGGTTTCTTCAACCGGAAGTCGCGCCCCTTCCGCATCGCCGTCAGAATCTTGTGCGAAATGTCGGTGATCTTATCGCGCGACAGTTTCATCCCGTCGCCCGTGTCCCGTCCAGACGCGCGCACAATCTTCCGCTCCGCGATCAACTGGTTCTTCACCTTGCGGAACATGTCGGAAAAGCTCACCTGTTCCCGGCGCATGTACTCGTTGTACTGAGCCAGAATCTCGCGAACTTCATCGTTCAACTGATCTTCCACCGACAGTTCTTCCAGGATGACTTGGTTCACCGTTTCCTTGGCCGAAGCCGGATTGATGATCTCCACTAAGCCCGCCGAAACACCCGTCACAACGTGTCCGGCAAGGTAGGCGACGAATTCCTTCTGCAGCAGCATTCGGTTCTGAGTCTATCGGCGTTGCAAAGGAAGTGTCAATTCCCGGGTCCATTTGCTATACTCAGGGTTCCGATGCTGCTGCATTCCCATGGCCCTCATCACCACCATCGCCACACGGCGATTCGCTGGGCCATTGGTTGAAATTGCGCTGAAGTACCGCAGCATGAAACCGTAATCTGGCCCGCCGTTTCCTCGGCGGGCTTTTTCTTTCTACAACCCACTCACACCACTCCTATGGACCTCGATTTTCAAAAAACGGATGGCCTCATCACCGCGGTGATCCAGGACCACAAAACCGGCCGCGTGTTGATGGTCGGCTACATGAACGAAGAGTCGTTCCGCCTCACCGTTGAACGTGGCTATGCGATCTTCTGGAGCCGCTCCCGCAAGAAGCTCTGGCTCAAAGGCGAATCGAGCGGCCATAAGTTGTTGGTCAAATCCATCCAAACGGATTGCGACAAAGACGCCGTCCTCGTCCAGGTCGAAGCCGTCGGCCCCGGCGTCTGCCACGAAGGCTACGAAAGCTGTTTCTTCCGCACGCTCGAAGAGGGCGAATGGAAAGTGACCGAAACCCAAACCTACGACCCCGGCGCCGTCTACAACAAATAGGAATCTCCATGTCGAACAAGCTCAAACTCGGTATCCCCAAAGGCTCTCTCGAAAACGCCACCATCGAACTGTTCCGGAAGGCCGGCTTCCATATCCAGGCCTCCAGCCGGTCCTACTTCCCGGTCATCGATGATCCCGAAATCGAATGCATGCTCATTCGCGCTCAGGAAATGGCGCGCTACGTGGAAGACGGCGTGCTCGATGCCGGCCTCACCGGCTTCGATTGGATTCAGGAGTCCGGCGCCAAAGTCGTCAAGATCGCCGACCTCGTCTACTCCAAACAGAGCTTCGGCAAAGTGCGCTGGGTGCTCGCCGTACCCGAGTCCTCGCCCGTCAAAACGGTGAAGGATCTCGAAGGCAAAATCATCGCCACCGAACTGGTCGAAGCGACCAAGAAATACCTCCGCAAAAATGGCGTGAAGGCCAAGGTCGAATTCAGCTGGGGCGCCACCGAAGTGAAGCCGCCCGACTTGGCCGACGCCATCGTCGAAGTCACCGAAACCGGCTCCTCGCTCCGCGCCAACAAGCTCCGCATCGTCGAAGAACTCTTCACGTCGAACACGCAATTGGTCGCCAATAAAGCCGCCGCCGCCGATTCTTGGAAATCGCAGAAGCTGGCCGACATCAAGATGCTGCTCGAAGGCGCCATCGCCGCCCTCGGCAAAGTGGGCCTCATCCTCAACGTCGAGCGCAAGAATCTCGACGCCGTCATCGCCATCCTCCCGGCCCTCAAAAATCCCACCATCTCGCCCCTCGCCGACGACAAGTGGGTCGCCGTCAACACCATCCTCGACGAAACCACCGTGCGCACCATCATCCCCCGCCTCAAGCAGGCCGGCGCCAGCGGCATCGTCGAATATCCTCTCAACAAGATCATCGAGTAGCCACGCATGATACGCATCGTTGAACACACGCAGGTGGGCCGCATCCTGGCCCGCAAAGCCGCCCGCTTCACCGAAGCCGAGCTGGTCGTCGCGCCCATCCTCGAAGCCGTCCGTAAACGCGGCGACAAGGCCGTCATCGAATACGCGAAGAAATTCGACAACTTCGACCGTCCCTCCCTCCGCGTCACCGAAGCCGAAATGAAGGCCGCCGAAGCCGCCCTCTCCAAGGACTTCCGCGCCGCCGTCAAAACCGCCTCGGCCAACATCCGCGCCTACGCCAAACTGCAACTCCCAGTTGCCAAATCGGCCACCATCGCCCCCGGCCTCAAGGTCGGGCAAGTCGTCCGCCCGCTCGACACCGTGGCCGCCTACATCCCCGCCGGCCGCTACCCGCTGCCGTCCACGGTGTTGATGACGGTCATCCCCGCGCTCGTCGCCGGCGTGCCCAACGTCTGCGTCACCACCCCGAAACTGGTCCCCGAAATCATCGGCACCGCATCCCTGTTGAAGACGCCCCACGTCTTCCAGATTGGTGGCGCCCAGGCCATCGCCGCCTTCGCCTACGGCACCAAAACGATCCCCCAAGCGGACCGCATCGTCGGCCCCGGCAACATCTATGTCGCCGCCGCCAAGAAGTTGCTCGCCGGTGAAGTGGGCATCGATTTCATCGCCGGCCCCACGGAGATCCTCATGATCGCCGAAACCGGCAACCCGGCCTGGATCGCCGCCGACATGCTCGCCCAGGCCGAACACGATACCGACGCGAGCGCCGTGCTGCTCACCACGTCCAAACAACTCGCCCTCGCCGTCCAAAGCGAAATAGAGCGCCAACTCACCACGCTCCCCACCGCCCCCACGGCCCGCAAGGCGATCGATAAGAACTCGGCCATCATCCTCGTCCGCTCGC
This sequence comes from Bryobacteraceae bacterium, assembly GCA_044358225.1. Classification (GTDB taxonomy): domain Bacteria; phylum Acidobacteriota; class Terriglobia; order Bryobacterales; family Bryobacteraceae. The sequence continues at coordinate 4,295 of JBIKOG010000036.1, forward strand.
TCGATGAAGCCGTCGAAATCTCCAACCGCTTCGCGCCCGAGCACCTCTCCATCCCCAGCGCGAAACTCGTCCCCGGCATCCGCCACGCGGGCAGCATCTTCATCGGGCCCTACAGCCCCGAAGCCGCCGGCGACTACGCCAGCGGGCCCAACCACGTCCTGCCCACCAGCGGCGCGGCCAAGCTCCGCGGCGGCCTCTCCGCCCTGGATTACGTCAAGATCATCTCCACGCAAGAGTTGAACGCCTCCGCCCTCGCCAAACTGGAACCGGCCATCACCACCCTCGCCCGCGCTGAGGGCCTGGAAGCGCACGCCCGCAGCGTGGAGGTCCGCCGTGGCAAGCGGTAGCAAAGGCCCCTCACTCCGCCCCCGTCCCGCCGTCGAGCGTATGGCGCCCTACCACCCGCCCACCGGCGGCCGCATGGATCGCCTGCGCTTGGACTTCAACGAAAACACGCTCGGCTGCAGTGAAAAAGTCACCCAGTTCATCGCCGAACACCTCGTTGAAAACGACCTCGCCGTCTACCCCGAATACGGCAAGGCCGTCGAAGAGCTGGCCGAATTCTTCAAGGTGGAGCAGACCGAATTCGCCATCACCAACGGCACCGACGAGGCCATCCAGGTCCTCGTCAATACCTACATCGACGATGGCGACGACGTCATCATCCTCAAGCCCTCCTACGCCATGTACCGCTTCTATTGCGAAGTGGCCGGCGCCTCCATCCGCGAACTCGAATACCGCCCCGGCACGCTCGCCTTCCCGCTCCAGGAGCTGCTCGCCGCCATCCAACCGGAAACCCGGCTCATCCTGATTTCGAATCCCAACAACCCCACCGGCTCCGGCATCGATCTCGAAGGCATCACCCGCATCCTGAAGAAGGCGCCCCACGCCGCCGTCCTCATCGACGAAGCCTACTACGAGTTCAGCGGCGTCACCGCGCTCAAGCTCATCAACGACTACCCGAACCTCTTCGTCAGCCGCACCTTCAGCAAGGTCTACGGCATGGCCGCCATGCGCGTCGGTTGCATGTTCTCGAAGGCGGAAAACGTTGCCTGGATGAAGAAGGCCCAGTCGCCCTACAGCGTCAACTCGCTCGCCGTGCTCGCCGCCCGCGCCGCCATTCGCGACACCGAATACATCTCCGAATACGTCGGCGAAGTCCTCGCCGCTCGCGAACTGCTCTACGTCGGTTTCGAAAAACTCGGCATCCCCTACATCAAAAGCCAGGGCAACTTCGTCCTCTTCGCCGCTGGTGATCGCGCTGTCGAAATCCGCGACACGCTCCGCGAAAAGGGCATCCTCGTCCGAGACCGCAGCTACGAACTTCCCGGCTGCGTCCGAGTCACCGTAGGCACCCGCGAACAGATGCGCAAATTCCTCACCGAACTGGAGGCCGTTTGGAAACGCCCCGCAAAATGATCGCGTTCGACATGGATGGCGTGCTGGTCGAAGTCACGGAAAGCTACCGCGAAACCATCGTCCAAACCGTCAGGCACTTCTCCGGCAAAACCATCGAACGCGCCGCCATTCAGGACTACAAGAACCAGGGCGGCTGGAATAACGACTGGCTGCTGTCCCAGAAAATCCTCGCCGACCTGGGCATGGAAATCGACTATCAAACGGTCATCGACGCCTTCCAAAAACTCTTCTTCGGCCCCAACGGCAACGACGGTTTGATGCAGCGCGAAGTCTGGATCGACACGTCGGACACCTTGGCGCGGCTCAATCAGAAATACGAATTCTCCGTCGTCACCGGCCGCCTCCGCGATGAAGCGCAGATGACGCTCGACCGCTTCGCCACCCATCTAATCTTCAATCCAGTCATTGGTGATGACGACGTCACCAAAGGCAAGCCCGATCCGGAAGGTATCCTGAAGATCGGCAACGCAAGTTGTTATATCGGCGACACCGTTGACGACGCCCGCGCGGCCCGCGCCGCCGGAGTCCCCTTCATCGGTGTCGGCAATCGCCGCGACGAAGGCCACGCCCGCACCGTCGCCCTGATGGAAGCCGAAGGCGCCATCGCCATCATCGAAAGCATCAACGAACTGGAGCGAATCTTACCCGCATGAGAACCTCGACCGTAGAACGGATCACCAAGGAAACCCAGATCCGCGGCAAGCTGAGAATTGAAGGCAAGGGCAAGTACACGATATCGACCGGCATTCGATTCCTGGATCACATGCTCGAACTGTTCACCAAGCATGGCGGGTTCGATCTCGAACTCCAGGCCACCGGTGATCTCGACGTCGATCAGCACCACACCGTCGAAGACGTCGGCATCGTCCTCGGCCAATTGTTCGCCAAGGCCCTCGGCGATCGCAAAGGCATCAACCGCGCCGGCTACTTCGTCATGCCTATGGACGAGACGCTCTCCGTCACCGCCATCGATCTCGGCGGCCGCCCCGCCCTCGTCTACAACGACAAGGTGAAGACCCGCCTCGTCGGCGATCTCCAGTCCGAACTCGTTCACGACTTCTTCGACGGCTTCGCCGTCCACGCCGGCGCCAACGTCCACGTGCTGACGATGTACGGCCGCTCGAACCACCACAAGCTCGAAAGCATCTTCAAAGGCTTCGCGCGCGCCATGAAATTCGCCTGCTCCACCGACGCGCGCCTCAAGGATCAACTGCCCTCCACCAAGGGCCTCCTCGAAGGAACAAACTAATGAGCGGTATCGCCGTCTTCGATTACGGCGCCGGCAATCTTCGCAGCGTCATGAACACGCTCGAAGCCATCGGCGCCAAATTCACGCTTGTCGATGACGCCGCCGGCCTCACCAGTGCCGACAAGATTATCCTCCCCGGCGTCGGCCATTTCGGCCAGTTGCTCCGTTCGCTCGACGCCATGCGCGTCCGCTCCACGCTCCTCACCTGCATCTCCGGCGGCACGCCGTTCCTCGGCATCTGCCTCGGCCTGCAGGCGCTGTTTGAAGAGAGCGAAGAGGCGCCCGACGTCAAAGGCCTCGGCATCTTCGAAGGCAAAGTGAAGCGCTTCCCCGAAGACGCCCGCGTCCCCCACATGGGCTGGAACGAACTCGACGTCAAGGCCGGCTCCCGCCTTCTCCGCGGCGTCGGCGAACGGCCCTACGTCTACTTCGCCAACAGCTACTACGTCCCCGTCGTCCACTCGGCCGCGGCCACCTGCCAGTACGCCGAACCCTTCACCGCCGTCCTCGAACACGAAAACGTCTTCGGCGTCCAATTCCATCCTGAAAAGTCCGGTCCCCTGGGGTTGCAAATTGTCAAAAATTTCATCGAGCTCTAAAGCCTGGACGTTCGATTCCATGCTGGCCAAACGCATCATCCCGTGTCTCGACGTCACCGCCGGCCGCGTTGTCAAAGGCATCAACTTCGTCAACCTCCGCGACGCCGGTGACCCTGTCGAACTCGCCGAACGCTACAACGAACAAGGCGCCGACGAACTCGTCTTCCTCGACATCACGGCCTCCTCCGACGAGCGCAAAACCATGGTCGACGTCGTCGCCCGCACCGCCCGCAAAGTCTTCATCCCGCTCACCGTCGGCGGCGGCATCCGCAGCATCATCGACGCGCGCAAGATCCTCATGGCCGGCGCCGACAAAGTCAGCGTCAACACCGCCGCCGTCCGCCGCCCCGAACTGATCACGGAGCTCTCGAACGAATTCGGCGCCCAGGCCGTCGTGCTCGCCATCGACGCTCGCCGCCGCCCCGGCGGTGGTGGCTGGAACGTCTTCACCAAAGGCGGCCGCCACGACGAAGGCATCGACGCCGTCGCCTGGGCCGCCCGCGGCATGCAACTCGGCGCTGGTGAAATCCTGCTCACGTCCATGGATACCGACGGCGTCCAGACCGGGTTCGATTGCGAACTCACCGCCGCCGTCTCCCGCGCCACCCGCATCCCCGTCATCGCCTCCGGCGGGGCAGGGAAGCCCGAAGACTTTCTCAAAGTGTTGACCGAAGGAGAAGCCGACGCCGCCCTCGCCGCCAGTATCTTCCACTTCGGCACCTACACCGTCGACGACCTCAAGGAATTCCTCGATAAGCACGGCATCGTCGTGCGGAGACGCCGCTAAATCTCATGGCCAGCTTAATCCTCCCCTGCATCGATCTCATGGACGGCAAAGTCGTCCAGCTTGTCCAAGGCAAAGAAAAGGCGCTCGAAGGCGACGCCCCGCTTGTCATGCTCGACAAGTTCGCCGGCTTCCCGGAGATCCAGGTCATCGACCTCGACGCCGCCCTCGGCTGTGGCGCCAATGACGCCATCGTCGAAACTCTCTGCGCCCACGCCCGTTGCCGCGTCGGTGGTGGTGTCCGCACGGTCGAACGAGCCCAGACGCTGCTCGACCAGGGCGCCTACAAAGTCATCGTCGGCACCAGCGCGTTCACGAAGGAAGGCCCCAACAAGCCCTTCCTCGAAGACCTCGCCGCCAAAATCGGACCCGAAAAGATCCTCCTCGCCCTCGATTCCAAAGGCGGGAAAATCGTTATCAAAGGCTGGCAGGAAGCGACAAACTTCACCGCCGAAGAGATCATCGGTTCGCTTGAACCCTACTGCCGCGGCTTCCTCTGCACGTACGTGGATAAGGAGGGGATGATGCAAGGCACCGACATCGAGTGGTTCACCCGCCTTCGCGCCGCCCTCTCGCCCACGCACGACCTCACCGCCGCCGGCGGCGTCACCACTCTAGACGACGTCCGCGCGCTCCGGTCGATCAACATCCACACCGCCCTCGGCATGGCCATCTACACCGGCCGGCTCGACCTCGCCGAACTCCGCGCGATGCTCTAACCAGAAACTCGAAAATCGTGTGAGCGATTCGCCCTCCTGTTTGCGCATAACAGGCAGAGGGAAATCGCAACATGTACGACGCCGAACTGATCAAAATCGAGTGTAACCCCCGGCGGGGCCGCCTCCCCGCCTTCTCGTTTGCCAAGCCCGCCAGTTGGCACGCCTTGGCCTTCCCCTATCCCTCCGCCAGCTTCGACGATCCCGGCTACTACGAACCCGCCATCATCGCCTCCACCCCGGCCACCGACGCCATCCTGACGATCGGCACCCGCCCCGCTCCCGCCACTGGCTCCCTCCGCGAATCCCTCGCTGCCTGGTGCCGAACCGAAGGCGCCGTCGTCACCGCCATCCGCCCCTGCCGCACCGGCCTCCTCGCCGACGCGCGCCATACCGCCAACGGCGTCACCATGGCCATGCGCATCTTCTTTCTCGAAGACGGCGGCCGCCTCTACGCCATCTGCGCCATGGCCGCCGAGCCGCTCTTTGACGGTATCCAACTCCTGCTCTCCACCATGGCCGAGTCCTTCGAACTCGCCGCCCCCGCCGGCCCGACAATGCCGATCGACGCCATTCCCGACTCCGCTTTCCATTCCACTCTCGGCCTGACGTTCCCCGTCCCCTCCGGCTGGGCCGCCGCCAACGACGGTGCCAGCGCCGTGCTTTCCCAGACCCACTCCGGCGTCCAGATCCGCGTCACCCGCGCCCCCTACGACCCGGCCATCCTCGACAAGCTCCACCAATCCTACGCCGCCACCGACCCCCAGGCCGACGTCATGTACAACCACATCGACGGCGTGGCCGTCCTCGCCCTGGCCAATCTCCACCTCGGCGCCACCCGCGCCTTCCGGGCCTACTTCGTGCAGCCCGCTCCGCAGGAAGGGGCCATGTACCTGGCCCAGGTGACGATCCCCGGCGGATCTTTCCAAGCCGCCCTCAGCGCCGCCTCCAGCGTCCTCGCCTCCCTCCCTCGCGCGTAACCCAGGCTTCGACCTGCGTGGGCCTGTTGGAGTGTGGTCAACACAGCTCGCCCCGATCTCGCCCAGGCATCGGTCAATGCCATCCAAGCCCCGCCGCCCCCTCTTGCCCTTCCGGCCGAAGGGCGGCCAGCGAACGTCCCCGCGAGCCGGTCCGCGGGTCCTCACGGCACCGTCAACCCAGCTCGCCCCGATCTCGCCAACGCATCGGACAAACGAGGCGGCCACGCCATCCAAGCCCCCGCCCCGCCTCTCGCCCGAATTGTGGCAACCCAACTTCCCGCAACTCCTGGCCCCCCCACTCATCGCCGGCGTTCTCCATCTCAGCTCCCACCGGCGTCCGCCATTACGAAGACCCCGCCGTCCTCAACCCACAGCCCCACCCCCCGCCTCGCCCTCGCCGAACTCCGTGCGATGCTTTAATGTCGGGAGTTAACAAAAATGAGACGCGCGCGCTATCCTTTACGCACTACTTACGTGAGGGATAACACCGGATGTACGCCGCTGTGCTGGAAACAATTCGGGTAGTACCGCCAGGCCGGGCCGGCATCGCATTTTTCTATGCCAAGCCCCCCGACTGGACCGTCGCGCCACTCCCCCGCGACTTCCTCCGGAAAGCCGGCGCCGGCCACTTCGAACCGCTCGTCCTCGCCACCAGTCCCGACGGCGCCGCTCTGTTTACCATCGGCGTCCTCGCGCTTCCCCACGGCGGCGCCACCCTGCAATGGCTCACCGGGCTCTGCCGGGAAGGGAATGTGGAAATCGACGCCACCCGTCAGTTCGCCGGCGGCTATCTTTTCAACGCGCACCACACCGTCGACGGCCGCGTCACCGTCATCCGGAAATTCTACGTGGAGTCCCGCGGGCTCCTCTTCGCCATCACCGCCATGGCCGCCCAACACGTCTTCGCCACCATGGAACTACTCCTCTCCGCGATGACCGAATCCTTCAGGCTCGACGCCGGCCCGCAAACGTCCTTCCCCTCCGTCCTCGGCATCACCCTCCCGATTCCCAACGGCTGGACCGGGTTCGACGATGGCTCGTTCGCAGTGGTCGAACAACCCCACTCCGGCGCCCGCATCCGCGTCTGTCGCATCCCCGTCGACGATCGCATCTTCGACAAAATCCAGGCTGCCTATGCCACCACCGACCCCCGCGCCGACGTCATGTTCGACGTCATCGACGGCGTCTCCTTCCTCGCCCTGACCAACGTCCGCATCGGCGAACATGGCCAAACCGGCTTCCGCGCCTACTTCGTCCAGCCATCCCCGCAGCAGAACGCGATGTACCTCGCGCAGGTGACAATCCCCAATGGCTCCTTCCAGGCCGCCATGGACACCGCCTCCACCATCCTCGCCGCGCTGCCCCGCTGAACACTACCGCGCGTTCCACCGGCTCAAATACGCCTCCTCCGCCAACTGCTGCTGCTCCCGGTCATACTCCACCATCCACCGCGCCTTCGCCTTCTCCTCCAACCGGATCAACAGCGTCCGGTCCCGCTCGGCCAACTGCCAAAACCCCCGCCGCTCCGCCAACCGTTTTCCAATCCCAACCGATTCCTGCGCCAGCCGCATCCGCCGCCGCTGCGCCCCCATCCGAAATCGATCCAGCGCAATGTAGTCCGCCGGATCCACCACCGGCCCCTCCTGCACCGCCAACTCCGCCGCCTTCACCTCATCCACCAGATCCTGCTGTCGCTGCTGATTCGCGTTCCACTCCTCCTGCACCACCCGCAGCGCCAACTCGGCCGCCTCCACCGCCCGCTCGCGCATCACCAACGCCGCGCGCAATGAAAACTGAAACTTCCTCACCCCAGCGCCCCCGCCAACCGCTCAAGCGAATGCAGCGTCTCTTCCCGCGATATCTTCAACCCCGCGTCCTGTTTCAGGAACGACTCCAACTGCGGCCGCGTCCGGATCGCCGCGTCCAGCACCGGATTCGATCCCGCCGCGTACGCCCCCAGATTAATCAGGTCCTCCGACCGCCGGTACGATGCCATCGCCTCCCGCACCTTCCGCGATCCCTCTTTCTGCCCCGGCGTCGACACCGCCCCCGCCAACCGGCTCACCGACTGCAAAATATCAATCGCCGGATAATGCCCCGCCGACCCCAACTCCCGCGACAGGATAATGTGCCCATCCAAAATACCGCGCACCGCGTCGCAAATCGGTTCGTTAAAGTCATCGCCTTCCACCAAAACGGTAAACAATCCCGTTATGGAACCGCCCTCGAAGTTGCCCGCCCGTTCGAAAATCCGCGGCAGCAGATTGAACACCGAAGGCGGATATCCCTTCTGGCTCGGCGGCTCGCCCGCCGCCAGCCCAATCTCCCGCTGCGCCATCGCCAACCGCGTCACCGAGTCCATCACCAACATCACATCCGCGCCCTGGTCCCGGAAATACTCGCTCACCGCCAGCGCCACAAAGGCCGCTCGCAACCGCAACGGCGCCGGTTGATCGGAGGTCGCGCAAATCACCACCGACCGAGCCAACCCCTCCGGTCCCAGCTCGTGCTCCAGAAATCCCCGCACCTCGCGATTGCGTTCGCCGATCAACGCCAGCACGCTCACATCGGCCGCGTTGTGTTTCGACATCGCCCCCAACAGCGTGCTCTTGCCCACGCCGCTCCCACCAAAAATGCCAATACGTTGCCCCTTCCCGCACGGCAGCATGCCATCAATCGCGCGAATCCCGGTAACCAGCGGCTCCTTGATCGACGGCCGCGACAACGGCCCCGGTGGCGTCGTATACAGCGGATAGGCGTCCTCGGCGTCGATCATCGGACCGCCATCCATCGGACGCCCGAACCCGTCCAGCACCCGCCCCAACAGCGCCCGCCCCACTGGCACCCGCGCCGCCGCGCTCCGCGCCACAATCGTGTCCCCCAACTGCAATCCGTCGGTCTCCTCCAACGGCATCGACAGCAGCCGTCCGTTCCGGAACCCAATCACCTGCGTCCGCACCCGGCGCCCGTTCGCCAGCGCAATCTCACAGAAATCGCCCAGCCCCGCCGCCGGGCCCTCGGACTCCACCAACAGCCCGACAACCTCCGTCACCCGCCCACTGCTCCGCCAGGAGTTGGTTCGTTCGAGGTCCTGCAAATACGGCGTCGCCAGAAAGTGATCGGGATTCGTGACCGGAGCCAGTGTCGTGTTCATTTTGCCTTCTGTGTGGCGATGCGGTCCGCAAAGCCGTTTTCAATCTCAGCCAACTGCGTCTGAATACTCGCATCGATCTGCCCGCGCCGGGTGTCCAGGACGACCGATCCCCGCTCCAGCGTCCGGTCGGCAACCACCTCCACCGCGTCCGGCAACCCCAGCCCAGCCAGCTTCCCGCTTATCTGCGCCGCATCGTCCGGAGCCACCCGCACGCACAGCACCTCGGCCTGATTGATGGTTTCCAACGCCGCCTTCAATATGCCCAGCAAAGAATGCGGATCCACCGTCAATTCCCGCCTCAAAATCTTCCGCGCCACCGCCAGCGCCAGCTTCAGCAACTCCGGCTCGGAGTCCCGCCGGAACCGCGCCCGGTAGCTCGCCAACTCCGCGATTGACGCCGTCATCCGTTCCAACACCGGCTGAACCGTCGCCGTTCCCGACGCCATTCCAGCCTTTTCACCCTCCGCCCGGCCCTCTTTCCGGCCCATCTCGTGCCGCCGCGGCAACTCCGCTTCCAACTCCTGAATGCGCCGCTCCAAAACCTGAATCCGCTGAATCGCCCCCTCCAGCTCCGCGGAAGACACCGCTGGCGCTTCTTCCGTCGTTGTCTCAGGCTCTTGCGGATTCGGAGAACCGTTGATCGGCTCTCCATACGCCATCATCCAGTGGACGGTTTCGGCGCGGCCAATCTTCGATCCAGTCAGGACTCGGGAGGACATGATAGAGGGCTAGAGCACGTACTGCTCGCCGCCGCCTCCTCCCTTCATGCTGATTACGCCTTCGTTCTCCAACTGGCGAACGACGCTGATGATCTGCTGCTGCGCGCCCTCGACATCTTTGATCTTCACCGGCCCCATCGTGTCCATTTCTTCGCGCAACATCTCCGCGCCGCGTTGAGACATGTTCCCCAGGAAGTGGTTCCGCAGGTTTTCGCTCGTACCCTTCAACGCCAAGGTCAGCATCTTCCGGTCCACGCGGGACAGAATCTCCTTGATCGCGTTGCTGTCCACCGTCAGCAAATCCTCGAACACAAACATCAAATGCCGCACCGTCTCCACCAGGCTCGGATCCTGCACTTCGATGTTGTCCAGAATCTCTTTGCTCGACCCGGCGTCCAACCGGTTGAACATCTCCGCCACCGCGTGAATACCGCCGTAGGATTCGCGGTTCAACTCGCCCAGGGCCTTCAGCTTCTGCCCGATGATCGTGGCGATGCGCGCAATGATGTCGGGCGAAATCTGATCCAAATGCGCCATGCGCAACGCCACGTCCGGTCGCATCTCCGCCGGCAGCGACGACAGCAACGCCGCCGCTTGCGACGATTTCAAGTGCGACAGAATCAGTGCGATCGTCTGCGGATGCTCGCTGTGGATGAACTTCGCCAACTGCTGCGGATCGGCTTTCTGCAAAGCGTCGAAGTTCGCCGCGTCGCTGCCGATCGTCTTCATCAGCCGGTCCAGCAGGCTCCTCGCCTGCTCTGGTCCGAAGGCGTTGATCAACATGTTCCGCGCGTACTCCACGCCGCCCTTCAACACATAGTCGTGGGCGACGGACATCTGGTAGAACTCTTCCAGAATCTTTTCGCTCGACTCGGTCGATACATGTTGCAGCCGCGCCACTTCGCGGCCCAGAACGTGGACCTCGTCCTCGGAAAAGGTCTTCAGGATCTTCGAGCTGGCTTCCTCGCCCAGCGTCACCAGAAGGATGGCCGCCTTTTTCAGCCCGGTATATGTTTCTACTTGGTCGGCGTCGAGTTCCGCGGTTGCCATCTCTTAACTCCCTGCTCCTTCCAGCCACGTCCGCAATAGGCTTGCAACGGCGGCCGGATCTTTCTCCACCATGTCCACAATGTGCCGCGACAACACTTCGCCACGCCGCACCACAGGTTCCGGCACTTCCAGTTCCATCATCGCGTCCTTGGTCAGTTGTTCCTGCAGCTTGTCCCGTTCTCTGAGCTGTTCATGCAGCGGCTTGTGCAAAGTCTCGGGCCCTCCATGGCCTGCTTCCAACTGGCCCGCCGGGTGCTTTCCTTCGAGCGACGGATCGAGCGTGACGTCCACATGTTGCCCCTTCTTCTTCTTGCCGAACGGCAACTTGCTGCCAACCGCGCCAGCGGCCTTCTTCGTAATCGCCGTCGCCTTGCTGCCAATCGCCTTCACCACACGGAAGAGCCCGTACAGGATCCCCAGCGCCAGGACAATCACCACCGCCGGCAGCCAGTTCTGTTCCACCAGCCAGTTCAAATGGCCTTCCATCGGGATCCGCAGCCACTCCGGAATCGCCGTCGGCAGGTATAGCCGGGGACGCGTCGGTGCCGCCGCCACCGGGCCGCCCACCGGCGGCAGGTTCCGCGTCGTCTCAAACACGAGCGACTCAACAATGATCTGATCGCCCCGGTCCTGCTGGAAACCCACCGACGCCGCCACAATATCCTTGATCGCGCGCAGGCGCTCCGGCGTCGGCGCCTCGACGGTTCGTTTTCCGCCCTCAGTCTTTACGATGTGGTCCAACAATACCGAAGCCGACAGACGCTTGATCTGCCCATGCGGAAACTTGATGTGCCGGATGACCCGGCTCGTTTGGAACGTTGTATCCTCACTGCGGCGATATAGCGGGTTCCCATTCCCCGATCCCGGCCGCGACGTCGGCCGCGGCAGATTCGAGGCGGTCCCTGGGACGCCATTCGCGCCTGCTGGCGTCGACCCATCCTCGGATCGCTGCGACCGCTGCATCACCGAACGCGACGGGTCGAAGGACTCCTCGCTCTGGTCCCCGCTTGCCAGATCGCACTCCAGCGATACCGCCGCCCGGAAGCCATCCGCGCCCAGAAGCGGTTCCAGCGTGGCGCGGATCTTCTCCCGCAACCCCTGCTCCATCCGCTCCCGATATTCGATCAGCTGCTTTGAAGTCTCGTCGTCGCTATCGGTCTCTTTCTTCGGACGGCTCAGCAGGTTCCCCCGCATGTCGAGAACGGAGACGTTCTCCGGCGCCAATCCATCCACCGCGCTCGACGCCAAATGCGTGATCGCCTTGATGTTCTCTTTGCTCAGATTCGCGCCCGGCTTCAGCTTTAAAAGGACGCTCGCCTTCGCCGGCTGCCGGTTCTCCAGAAACAGGCTCTGCCGCGGGAACGTAATGTGGACGCGCGACGACTCGACTTCCTGCAACGACATCACCGACCGTTCCAGTTCCCCCTCCACAGCCCGGTGATAGTTCACCTGCTCGGCGAACTCGCTCGTCCCGAAATTGGCCTTGTCGAACAGTTCGAAGCCAATCCGTCCCGATTTGGGAAGCCCTGCGGAAGCCATTTGAATGCGTAACTCATCGACGCGCTCGGCGGGAACTTTAATGACTTTTCCGCCATTCTCCAGCCGGACCTCGACGCCCGCTTCTTTCAACTTCGCCAGCACCGTCCCGGCATCCTCGCTCGCCAGATCCTGGAATAGCGGCTTGAAGTTCCGCTCCGTCTGCCAGTACCGCATCCCAAAGATCAGGCCCACCACCAACACCGCCGCCACGCCGGTCAGGATGCGTTGCCGCATCGAGAGGCGGAGGAACATTTCACGTAGCTGCTGAAGGTAGGCCATCATCCGGTTCCGTTAAATCCCTTACATCTGCATCCGCATAACTTCCTGATACGCCTGGACCGCCTTGTTCCGGACCTGCAGGAAGGTCTCAAACGCAATTTCGGCGCGCTGCCCCGCCAGGATCACCTGGTGAATCTCCTCGGTCTCCCCGTTCATGAATCGGGTCGACGCATTCTCGGCGTTCAAACGATACTTCTCCACGGTCCCAATGGCGTCGTTGAACAGATCCCCGAACTCCTTGCCCCCAACGGACGAGCCCGCCGACGGCCCTTCCGGCTTGATAATCGAATCCAGCTTCCCGATTGACCCGATCGGATTCATTCCCTGTATATTCGCCATGGCGCGTTACCTCATCAGATCCAGCGACCGCTGGATCATGTCCTTTACCGCCGACATCGCCGCGATGTTCGACTGATATCCCCGCGTCGTATTCAACAGGTCCACCATATCCTCGGCCGGATTAATCCGAGGAAACGCTACATACCCATTCGCATCGGCGTCCGGATGCCCCGGCACATACCGCTTCTCCGGATCCCGCTGGTCTTCCACCACCTCGGCCACCCGGACTCCCTCAACCCCCGGGCCGAGTTCAGTTTGAAACATCGCCTGGAACGGCTGTTCCGCCTTGGCACTCTCGAAGATGACATCTTTTCGCCGGTACGGCCCGCCCTGAGAAGTTCTTGTCGTTTCGGCGTTGGCGAGGTTTTCGGTCAACACCTCGGCACGCCGCCTCTGGGCCTCCAGGCCCGATGCGCTCACAGAGAGTAGGTGGAAGAGGCTCATTACCCACGCCCTTCCTGCAGCGCCGAACGCACGGCCCGGAACTGCCCCTTCGCCATCATGCTAACTAGCTGAAAACGCAGGGCGTTTTCCGACAACAGCCGCGCCTCCCGTTCCAGGCTGACGTTGTTGCCGTCGTTGCGGGTTTCCAGCCCCTCCGGCTCCTGCACCGTCGGAGCCTGCCCTTTCACCAGGGTCAGGAACTCCTGCTGGAAATCGATGTCCTTGGTGACGTACCCAGGCGTCTCGGCGTTTGCCAGATTCGACGCCACCAGCTTCTGCCGGGCACTCAGCAGGTCGAGATAACGCTCATGTTTTGCGGCGATTCGGTCCAACATGCTTATCTCTAAGCACGTTAACCGCCAAAACTAAGGCCGTTCCGCTACGATGACGTGGGACGCCCGCCGCCCCGTTCCGTACCCCATCGAAAACCCGAGCGGCTTCGCCCTGCCCGGCTCCTCAAACGCGTCGCGCATATCGTTCTGATACTGCGACTGGAACGGCCGGTCCGGACGCCCATAGCTTCCGTACAACCGGACCTTCCAATTGTTCTTCGTGAAAACTTCGTAGCGGATCCCGGTATCGTCCTGCACGATCTGCGTCGAATTGGCCACGATGTAATCCCGGAGCTTCACGAACTGCTTCCAGTGCAGGAGGAAAGAGGCGCTCTTGATGAGCGTTTCCGGCTTCCCAAAGCTCGAAGCGAACGTCAAAAACGACTCGTTTTTGTCCAATCCGGGGCCTAAATCCAGCCGAAAGTAGTACACTTTACGCTGTTTTTGATCGCCGTTTTTGTGATAAACGACCTCCAACCCATCCGGTTTGTCCCCCGGAGGCGGCTGCTTCTTCGGCTTCGCCTGGGCAAGTTCCACCAGCTTGCCGTCGTCGGCAATCTCCACATTCCGCACGTTTTCAATCGTATTCCCGGTCCGCGCGAGCAGCGTCAGGATCACCGGCAACACGCCATCCACCTTCTGGCCGCGCAACTGCCGCGACATTTCGCCGGTCACAAAGAAACTCCGCTCAAACAACGACGAAATCCCTTCGCGGAGCCCGTCGAGCTGGACTTCCAGGTCCTTGGCTTCGTAGGCGGACGGTTCCAAAATGGTGCCCGGCATTTCCAATCCGGCCAGGACATAGACGTTCCCGTTGGGGTAGAAGCCCTGCATGTACATCACGTCGGGGCCGCTGAACGGATAGAAAACAAAGCCACTTTTGGCCGCGGCGCCGCCGAGTTCCTTGGCTTGGAACTCCTGCACCGGTTTCAGACGCTTTTCATCGGCCCGTTTCCAGGCGGCGTCCATCTCCCCGGCAAATTTTTGCCAGGCTTCGGTTTTCTCCAAAGCGGCGTAGCCGCTCCCAGGCGTCGAAGGCAGACCGGCGAGGAACCGGGCGGCATCGTTAAATGCCCGGTTCTTACTGCTGGCCTCTACAGCATTGGTCGCTACTTTTGGGGTTTGCGAACAACCATTCGACGTGACTAACAGGATTGGAGCAAGAAAAAAGGGTAAGAACGAACTACGAGCGGACGTACAGGCCTCCCAGCAACACTTCAGTTATGATAACTGATGGATCCGCCCGGTAGCACAATTGTTACAGCGCCCAGGATGGTTTTTTGCCAGAACCTGTTGATAAACAGGGCAGTTCTCGTGATGAGCACCCGGCAGGTACCCGGTGCTCAATAGGAACTCGCCGACAATCTCGCCGCCCGTAAAGCGGAAGGTCTTCTTGAACAGCTTCACCCACTCCTGTTTATCCCGCGGATGATGCCGGTCGAGCCAGGCGCGGAACGACCCGTCCACCGCCCGGATCTCCTGGAGGCGTTTGGCGTTCGAGATCGCCGCCTCCACCTTCAAACGGTTCCGGATAATCGACGCATCGGCCAACAACCGGGTCACGTCCTCGTCCCCGAAAGCAGCCACGGTATCGAGGTCGAAGCCCCGATAGGCGGCCCGGAACCCATCCCGCTTCTTCAAAATGGTCGCCCAGCTCAGTCCGGCCTGATTGATTTCGAGGACGAGGCGCTCGAAAAACGCCTCGTCGCTCTCCACCGGGAATCCATATTCCAGATCGTGATAGGGCCCATGCAGCGGGTCGCCAATGGCGACCCGGCAATAGGTTCCTTTGGGGATCTCGATCATTAGAAAGAGAACCGCGCGCCCATCTGGATCTTGCGCGACGAGCTCAACACGGTATCCCGGATGCGCCCGAAGGTGGCCGCCGTGAACGTCGTGGTCGGGAATCCAAAGGTCGGCGTGTTGGTCAGGTTGGTGACGTCGGCGCGAATCTCCAGGTTGTACTTCTCGGTCAGCTTCAGGTTCTTGGCGAACGAGGCGTCGAAGTTCACGAAGCGCGAACTTTCAAAGAAGTTGCGCGCGGTGTTCCCGATGGACCCGGCGGCGGGGATGGAGAACTTGCTGCGTTGTGACTGGTCGAAGTAGAACACAAAGCCGGTACCCGGATCGGTGAGCGCCGCGCCGTCCTTGCGGGTGCAGCCGTTGCAATCGGCAAGCGAGTTGATGACGTTCGTCGCCGTGTTCTGGCCGGAGAAGACCGTGAACGGCCGGCCGGAGGTGAGCGTGAAGATGCCGGCCATGCGCCAGCCGCCGATGGCGTAGTTCATCATGCGTCCCGCGCTCCCGCCGAACCGCTGGCCGCGGCCAAACGGCAGGTCGTAGCTGAACGTCGATTTGAACGTATGGGTCCGGTCGAAGTCGCTGCGGGCGTAGTTCAAGCGGCGATTGTTGATGTCGAACGGCGTCGACGACGCGCTCTGCCCGGCGCCGGTGCTGGCGACGGTGAAAGCCGGATCGAAGCTGCGCGTGTCGAGCGACTTCGAGAACGTATAGTTGGCGTTCACAAAGAGGTTCGAGGAGAAGCGCCGCTCGACCAGCAACTCCAGGCCGTTGTAGGTGGAGAAGTCGTTCGAGTCGATGGTGGCCGTGCCCGCGGAGCTGAACTGCGGGAAGCCGTAGAAGTAGAACGGGCCGGCGCCGGAGAGGTCGGTCACCGAGCGGCCGCCCTGAATACGGGAGGCGAAGTTGGCGGCCAGTCCGCCGACGTTATTATTCGTCAGGTCGTTCGGGAACAGGCGGCGGATCATCCGCGAAGCCGTTTCGCCGGCGTTGATGCGCGTGTCAGCCGCGAGTACGCGATTGATCGTGGCCGATTCGCCGCCCGCCTTCACCTCATTAAATCCCTGCAGAAAGCCGTTCTTATTGATCTCCACCTGGTTGGGGTTGTAGGCGCCCATGAGGCCGTAGCCGCGGCGGCCGAAGTAGCTCACTTCAACCACGGTCTTCTTGAACACTTCGCGTTGCAGCGAGAGCGACCACTGATTGGTGACGGCCGAACGGAAGTTCGGGTCGACGGTGGTGACGCTGTTGTTGCTGAAGGCGGCGGGCTGGGAGAGTGACGACGGCGTCACCGACGGCGGCGCGATCGGCTGCAATCCTGCCAACCTGCCACCGGCCTGGCCGTAGGCCTGATCGGTCACGCCGATCGTCTCACCGGGCATGTTCGGGAAGATGGCCGAGGCAAACAGGAACGTCGGGATGCGGTCGAACGCCGTCCGGAAGTTGGAGCGGATGGACGTTTTGCCGGTCCCGAACGGATCCCAGGCGAAGCCGATGGAGGGGCCGAAGTTGTTCAAGTCGCTGTCGTAGAGCTTGCTGTTCACCCACTTGGCCGTGGTCGTTCCAGGCGCGCCGGCGACGAACGGAGCGTCGGGACGGCGGATGCGGTTGTCGGGATTGCTGGCGGCCATCTTGCCTTCCCAGCGCAGACCGAAGTCCACGGTGAGGTTCTTCTTCACCTTCCAGTTGTCCTGAATATAGAGGTCGATTTCCGGATAGTCGGTAACGAAGGCGAAGCGGCCGGGGACGAACTTATCGTTCTGCGACACGAAGCCCACCGAGCGTTGGCCGACGCGGCCGAGCAGGAAGTTGATATTCGACTGCAGCGCCGGACGGTCGAAGCCGGTATTGATGTCGGCGGGGAATCCGAAAGCGACCGGGTCCACCGGGTTAATGGCGGTGGAGAAGTTCACCGCCGGATTGGCATTCTGCCCGCCGACGGTGCCGCGGTCGTCCACCTGGCGCTGGAGGCGCACGTTGGTGCCGAACTTGATGGAGTGCTTGCCCTTGATCCACGAGAAGTTGTCGACAAACTGGGCGGTGCGCACGGAGCGGTTGTTGCCGAAGGAGCGGTCCGTCAGCACGGTGACCGGGGCGCCGGTGAGCGAATATTCGGTGAGCGACGCCAGCGGCTGATCGAAGATGAAACCGAAGGAATTGAAGCCGATCACGAATTCATTCGTGATGGTCGGCGTGGGGTTGGTGCGCCAGTTGACGGCCATGTTGCGAGGCGTGCGCTCGGTATTCACCAGGCAGGTGGCGCCGGGGAAGAGCGGCTGTCCGCCGTTGCCGCGGTCGCAGTTGGAGTCCTGCCGGCCGAAAGCGTAGCGAATATAGATCGTGTTCTGGTTGTCGAAAATGTGATCGACTTTGGCCACGATGTCGTTCTGGCGCTCGAACTGGGGGGCGGTGAAGTTGTAGCCGGCGGTGTTGAGGCCGTCACCGAAATCGAAGCGGTTGGGGAGCGGGGTCTGGGCGATCAGGGCGGCGATGGCCTTATCTTGCCCTGCGCGGGCCGGATCGTTGGTGAACATGTTGTAGCTCTTCACGACGCCTGGGTTGGTGGGGTTACCGGCGAAGTCGACGCTGGCGCCGGCGACACCGGCCGGCAGGTTGCGCGTGCCGTTGCTCATATAGCGGAACAGGCCTTGGCGCGCCGACTGGGTATAGACGGTGCGGGTGACGATGGCGGTTTCGAGCGCCTTCAGCCCCTGGCCATTGGCAAAAAAGAACGTCTTGTTCTTGACGATGGCGCCGCCCAGCGAACCTCCGAAAATGTGCTGGACGAACTGGCGCTTACCAACGGCGTTGAGGTTGCTTTCCCACTCATTGGCGTTGAAGCTCGGTGTGCGATAGAGCCAGAACCCGGAGCCGTGCAGTTCGTTGGTTCCGGACTTGGTGACCATGGCCACCTGGCCGCCGGAGTTGCGGCCGGAGTCGGCCGTGAAGTTGCCGGTGAGCACGCGGAACTCGGCGAGCATGTCGGGATTGGTGCGCAGCGGCGTGAAGTTGGAGCCGCCGGCGGAGGTCTCGTTGACGTCGATGCCGTCGAGGGTGAAGTTCCAGGAACGGTCGCGGGCGCCATGGATGTGGACGCCGCCGCCAGTGTTGGCGCCGCTGACGACGCCGGGCTGAATTTCGAGAAGCTGCAACGGATTGCGGCCGCGCGTGCCGACGATGGGGAGATCCTTGATCGTCTTTTCTTCCAGGAGCTGGCCGTGGTTGCCGGAGGTCGCCGTCTGCACCACTTCGGCCGCGCCGGAGACTTCCACTACCTCGGTCACGGTGCCGAGTTGGAGTTGCAGATTAATGGTAGTGGGCTGGCCGATGG
This sequence comes from Bryobacteraceae bacterium, assembly GCA_044358225.1. Lineage (GTDB taxonomy): Bacteria > Acidobacteriota > Terriglobia > Bryobacterales > Bryobacteraceae. Next base: position 23,029 of record JBIKOG010000036.1, read on the forward strand.
TCACGCGATTGCCCTTGGCCGAGAACTTCTTGAAGCCGCTGGCTTCAACCGTCAGCGCGTAGGTGCCGGGTTGAATGGCTTCAAAGGCGTAGGCGCCGTTGGCTCCCGTGGTGGAGGCGAAGGCGGTGCTGGTGCCCTCGTTGGTCAGCGTTACGTTGGCATTGACCACCGCCGCGCCGCTGGAGTCGGTGACGACACCCAACAACCGGGAAGTGGTTCCTTGAGGAAAAGCCGAAAAAGCGCAGCAAAGGAGGGCGAAGATCGCCGGGATACCCCGTCTATACATCTTTTTATTCTAACAATCGACGTACGATAGAAAACGAATGCTTGTTCTTGCCTCCCAGTCACCCCGCCGCCGCGAACTCCTTGAGCGGGCGGGGATCTCCTTTGTCGTCCGTACCGCCGATATCGATGAATCCGTTCAGGACGGCGAAGCGCCGCAACAGTACGTGCGCCGGTTGGCGGCGCGCAAAGCGATGGCGGTGCCGCGTGGCGCCGATGAATGTGTGCTGGCCGCCGACACGACGGTAGTCCTGGGCGACGCCATTCTGGGCAAACCGGCCGATGCGGCCGACGCGGTTCGGATGTTGACCGCGCTGGCCGGGCGATCGCATGAGGTGATCACCGGGATCTGCCTGCGTTACCGGCAGGACCTCTTCATTGACGCCTCCGTCACGCGGGTCCACTTCGCGCCGATGACCGCTGGCGAAATTGACGCCTATGTCGCCACCGGGGAGCCGATGGACAAGGCGGGAGCCTACGGCATCCAGGGCCTGGCGTCGCGCTACATCACCAGCATCGAGGGGTGCTACTTCAATGTCGTGGGGCTGCCTGTGTCGTTGGTGTGCCGGTATCTGGGCAAGCTGAGCCTGCTCTAGATTTTCGCCTTCGGGTAACGGGTCTGCAGCCACTCGACGAAATCGTTGGGGCAGGGCATTGTCGACAGACGGCTGTTGCGGACGAGGTCGAAGGTGGGGAAGAGGCCGGAATCTTTGATGACGCGCAGGGAGGTGGGCGGGTCCAGGCGGGCCACGAACTTCATGTCGACCACCCAGGATTTGGGGTTCTTCGCGTCGAGGCGGGGGGCGGAGTCGACCTTTGCCAAGCCGACCACGGCCGATTCGCCCATCGAATGGTAGAGAAACACTATGTCGCCTTTCGCCATCGTAGAGATGTGGCGAGCGGCAAGCGGATTGGTGACGCCATCCCATGTGGTGCGTTTTTCGCGGATGAAATCCTCGATGGAGTAGGTTTCGGGGTCAGTTTTAGCGAGGAAGTAAGCCATGTGTTTTTGTATTCCGTACCAAGCAAAAAGTTTAGCCCGTACGGAGTACGAAATGCACAGGAACCCTACTGAGCTACAATAAAAAGTCGATAATAGATTGTGGAGTTCCAGCGGTACTAGGGCTTCCGAGCGGTTCCATTGATATACGGAGATAGGGAAGAGATGCGGAGCACAATGCAGAAGTTCTTCGTTTTGATTGCTTTAAGCCTGACCATGGCGGTTGGGGGCTGGAGCCAGGACGCGAAATCGAAGGTGCAGGATCCACCGAAGCCGGCAGCGAATCCGGCGGCGGATCTGCCCGCGGCCGACTCTCCGTCGATGCCCGTTGACCCGAAGAGCTACCGGGTTGGGCCGGAAGATGTGATTGCGGTCCGGGTTTGGCGGGAGCCGGAGTTGTCCGGTCAGTTTGTCGTGCGCCCGGATGGGCGGATCACTTTGCCGTTGGCGGGTGAGCTGAATGTTTCGGAATTAACGCCTGAGCAAGTGCAGGCGAAAGTGATTGAGCTGTACTCGAAGTTTGTGAACAAGCCGGAAGTGGGTGTTTCCCTTTCTCGGGTTGGGAGCAAGAAGTACTACCTTGTTGGGCAGGTGGCGCGAGCGGGGATGATGCCGTTGGTCGTACCGACGACGATCCTCGAGGCGATCAATGCCGCGGGTGGTTTCCAGGAATTTGCGAACAAGAAAAAGGTCACGATCCTGCGTGGAACCAAGATTCTTCGGTTCAATTACGAGGAAGTGATCAATGGGAAGAAGATGGAACAGAACATTCTTGTGGAGAACGGCGATCACATTATTGTGAAGTAGTCGCTGTTTGAGCCGAAATGTTGAATAGGGTGGTAACGATTTTGAGGAGCGTTGGATCGGATGCAAGCAACAGATAGTTTTGAAGTCACTCGCCGTGCGCCGGATTTTGAAGATTTTGTCGATATTGCCCGCCGCCACAAAACGTGGATTTTCGGTCCGTTGTGGGCAGGGATTGTTGTCGCCACTGTTGTTGCCTTTCTCTGGCCCGATACCTACGTATCGTCCGCTCTGATCCGCGTCACCTCCTCCCAGGTGCCGGACCGGTTGGTCCAGGCGAATCTCAATCAGGTCCTTTCCGAGCGCATCAGCGCGATTGCGCAGGGTGTACTTTCCACCAGCACGCTCACCAACATTATTCAAACCCACGATCTGTACCCGCGGGAGCGGCGCCGCCTGCCCATGCAGGACGTCGTCGAGCAGATGCGGAACCGGGATATCAAAATTGGCGTCGTGAATTTGCAGCAGGGCGCCAAGAGCGTCGGCGCGTTTCCGATTGCGTTTCATTACGAAAACCGCTATCTCGCGCAGAAAGTCACCGGCGATATCGTCAGCCGCCTGATCAACGAAAATGAGCGGGAAACGATTACGCAGAGCCAAACGACCACCGACTTCTTTTCGCAGGAAGTGGAGAAGGCCAAGCAGCGCTTGGATGAGATTGAATCGAAGCTGGCCTCCTTCAAGATTGAACACGCCGGCACGCTGCAAGAGGACCAGAACATCAACTTCGCGGCGATGAACTCTCTCGACCAGCGGATTACGCAACTGAATGCTTCGATCAGCCGGGTGAACCAGGACAAGTTGCTGATGGAATCCAACCTCCGGATTCTGCGAGAGCAGCTGGCGAAGGCGACCGAGGCGGCCTCCATCATGCCTGCGGATCCGGCCCGCGCCATGGCCAAGAACGAAGAGTTGATTCGGAAGGAGCGGGAAGTTGCGGCCGCCGAGCAGTCGCTGATTCAGTTCCGCGAGATGTACACGAGCACTCACCCCGATGTGCGGCGCGTAGAGGCGAATCTTGTCATGCTCCGCCGCCAGCGCGACGATTTGGTTCGTCACGAAAAGGAAGCGCAGGCCGAAGAGGTGCGGAAAGCTGCTCAGAACGACAGGTCGAAGGCCCCTCGCCGGGTGGTTGTCACCCGGGAGATGCAGGCACTCGACGCCAACATCAAACAGGCCGAATCGATGATCAATGCGAAGAACATTGAACTGCAGGACCTCAATACCGAAATCACACGGACCGGGCAGCAGGCCAAAGGCTACCAGAGCCGCATTACTGCCGCCCCGCTTTCCAGCCAGGCCTACGCACAGTTGAATCGTGATTACGAACAGGCCAAAGGCACCTACAACACCTTGAAGTTGAAGCAGGAAGACTCGGCTCGCGGTACGGCCATCATTCGCAACAAACAGGGTGAAACGCTCGACCTGATCGATCAGGCTTCGCTGCCGGTAACTCCCGCGGAACCGAAACGGGCCGTCATCATCGGCGCCGGCACGATGCTTGGTTTACTGCTTGGCCTCTTCGCTGTTGGTGTGCGTGAGATGAAAGACACCACGCTCAAGAACTTGAAAGACGTTCGCGCCTACACGCAATTGACCGTACTTGGTTGCGTTCCTTTGATCGAAGAGGACATCGTCGTGAAGCGCCGGAAGCGAGTTGGTCTCCTGGGCTGGTCAACAGCCATCGTCCTCGGTGTGGTCGTGATGGGCGGCTCGGTCGCCTATTACATGGTCACCAATACATAAAAATGTCGATTCGATTGTCTGAGGTCCAGATCCATGAGTAAAGTTCACGAAGCGTTGCGCCGGGCAGAGCAGGCAGGCGTCCTCGCTCCCGTCCCGCCCCCGGGTAGCTCCACTTCATCCGGTTTCCGCGGCTACGTGCCGCCGCCCCCGCAGGGCCAGCCGCCATCGTACTCCCGTGGCGCCGCGTTGGTCCCGGCCGGCGTCAACATGCAGGATGTCCTTGCGCGCGTCCAAGAGGTCCCGTTTCAACCGCTCGCCGATGCCCACCTGCTGGACGCCACGCGTCCCAGTGAGGCCCCGGCCGAAGAGTTCCGTTCCCTGCGCACCCGGCTCAACCATCTGCAGAGCCTCAGCCCCATTCACAACGTCGTCGTCACCTCGCCCTCCCCGGCCGAAGGCAAGTCGTTCACCGCGGTGAACCTGGCTCTCGCCGAAGCCCAGTTGTCCGGTAATCTCACCCTCCTGGCTGACTTCGATTTCCGCCGTCCGATCGTCCACTCGATGTTCCAGGTGGATCGTAGCCCCGGCATTACCGACTATCTGATGGGCAAGGCCGAGTTGCACCAGATCATCAAAAAAGTCGCCGGCACGAACCTCTACATCATGCCCGCCGGCGAGGCCGTCCTGAACCCCCTCGAACTGCTGAACCTGCAGGAGGTGAAGACCCTCTTCAACATCCTCCCCACCGTGTTCAACTGGGTCATTCTCGATACGCCCCCCCTGCTGTTCGCCGCCGACGCCAATCTCCTGTCCACCCTCTGCCACGGCACCGTCCTCGTCGTGCGTATTGGCACAACCACCATCGATTCGGTGACGCGCGCCATGCAGTCACTGTGCGAAAACAACGTACTCGGCATCAGCGTCAACGGCGCCCGCCGCGGGGAACTCTACTCCAAGTACACCTACTATCACTCCTACTACTACGCGGCCGAAAACGCCCGCGCCGAAGAGCTGCAGGCCGAAGCGGCAGCCGAAGCGGAAAACAAGCAGGAGTAGCTACTCCGGACGCCGCACCACAAGCGCGGCGTTCTTGCTCCCGAAAGCAATACAGTTGGCCACTGCATACTCAAACTGCAGTGGCCTTGCTGTTTTAGGGACGTAATCCAGATCGCACAGCGGGTCGGCCTCCTCCAGGTTAATCGTCGGATGCACCACGCCGTCCCGCATGGCCAACAGGATCGCCGCCACTCCGGCAGCCCCGCACGCCCCCTGCGGATGCCCCAGAAGGCTCTTCAGCGCGCTCCCCGGTAGCTTGGCCGCATGCGCTCCAAACGCCAGCTTGATGGCCGCCGTTTCAATCCGGTCGTTCAACTCCGTCGACGTCCCGTGGTACTGCAAATAGCCCACGGCTTCGGGCGCAATCCGCGCCTCCTCCAACGCCATTCCGATCGACCGTGCCGGCTCCTCCCCGCATTCCTCCAGCCGCACCCGGTGATAGGCTTCACACGTCGAGCCATAGCCCGCCAGCTCCCCATAAATCCGCGCGCCCCGCGCCAACGCCCGCTCCCGCTCTTCCAATACGAAAAACCAGGCTCCCTCGGCCAGCACAAACCCGTCCCGGTCCTTCGAAAACGGCCGCGACCCCCGCTCCGGCTCGGCGTTCCACCGCTGTGTCATGATCCGCATCAACTGGAACCCGCGGACAATCAACGGCGCCAGCGGCGCGTCGGCCCCGCCGGCCACCACGCAGTCGATCATCCCGGATTGGATCATCCTCATTGCGTAGCCCATCGCATCGGTCGACGACGTACACCCCGTCGAAACGATGTGCGAAAACCCGCGCAACCCGAAATACATGGAAACTTCACTCGCCAGCGTCCCGATCGTCGACGTCGGAATCACGTAGACGCTGCAATGCTTCAACTGCCCGGTATGGAACAGCCGGTACTGCTCCTCGGTAAACGCCTGGCTCCCGCCGCCGGAACCCATGATCACCCCGATCTCCCGTAAACCCTCGCGGCTCATGCCCCGCGGCTCGATCCCCGCGTCCGCCAGCGCCTCGGCCGCCGCCGCCCGCGCCAACGGCGTCACACGCCCCACATGCGGCCGCTCCTTGGCGTCCACCCACGCCGACTCATCAAAACCCGTCACCTCGCCGGCGATCCGCACTTGTAACCCGTCCGGGTCGAACTGGCTGATCGGCCCCACGCCGCTTTTCCCGGCCAGAGTATTGGCCCAAAAGGCTTCCCGGCCCATGCCATTCGGGCTCATTGCCCCAATGCCGGTGACAACCACCCGCCTCGCTGACGCTACCGAACGGTTTATACCCATGAATGTGCTAGTATAGGCCTTTTTCCCGAAAGAATTTTCATGGAAGCGGATCCTAGTCCCCGCGAAATCGAATCGGAAGCGCCCCCGCCGGAGCCTCCGCCCCGCGTGTTTCACGCTGAAATCGGCGACGATAACCCATTCGTCCCGCCGGCGCCACCGCCAGTTTATGTCGCGCCTCCGCCCCCCCCGCCGCTGCCGCCGCCGGGTGCGGTGCCGAGTCTGTTGGCTGGGCTCGAAAGCGGTATTCTCGGCGCTGTTCTGATGATCGCCTGGTTCGCCCTGGACTCTATTTGGGAGCGCCAATACTGGTGGGCCATGTTGAATTTGTGGGGCGCGGGGGTCTACCACAACCGGGTTTTCTCGATGGGATTCGGGGTTGCCACCTTGGCCGGCGCCTCCATGCACTTCTTTTTACACGGAATCGCCGGGGCTCTCTGGGCCCTTCTCGGCAGCCGGATTTCGAACTACTGGTTGCATCTGGTGTGTTCGTTTGGCGCCGCCGCCGCCCTCCATTTGTTCCTGTTGTATGCGTTTTGGCCAACAGTTGCGCCGGTTGTGAGCCGCCTCACCCCTTTGCCGGCCACCGCTCTGGCCTACTTTTTATTTGGCGCGGCCATGAGCAGAACGGCCCATCGGGCGCGTGAAATTGGATTGATTTGGGAAACGTAACGTTTGGGAAGTTTGAACCCGTTCCCCCGGATCAGGTAAACTGTGTAGTTTGTGTGCCGATTCGTCGAACTCTGCTCACCTGTGTGGAAACCGGGGACAGGGCAGGCGCGTCACCAAAGAGTCGCAGAGTGGAAAGGATCTACCGCTTAATGAAGCATGCCGGGCTCGGAAGCCTGCAACTTCTGACAGTATTGTGTGTCTGTCTCGGAGCAGGTTCACTCTATTGCCAGCAACCACCGACTACACCTCCCAAACCAGCGCCCGCGAAGCCCGGTAACGCGAACCCGTTTGAAACGGTTCCGCAATCGGCTTCGCCCGCCAAACCGGAGGCCCCGCAAGCGGCCCCGGCTAAACCTGGCGCGCCGCAGTTGGAGGCCCCTAAGCCGGCCGTCGATCCGTCGAAACCGGAATCGGCAGCGCCCGCCGGGCAGGTGGATGATGTTGTAGAGACTGTGGAATTTCGCGGTGCGCGCCGCGTCCCACAAGACACGTTGCGCGCGATGATCCTCACCAAAAAAGGCGATCGGCTTGACGAAGAAACCCTCCACCGCGACTTTATGTCGTTGTGGAACACCGGCCGCTTCGACGACATCTCGCTCGAACGCGAAGCCGGGCGGACCGGGTACATTCTTCGGTTTGTCGTTGTCGAACGCCGCATTGTCCGCTCCATCAAGTACGAAGGCGCCAAGTCGGTGACTGTTTCCGAAATTCTTGATCGGTTCAAAGAACGCCGCGTCGGCCTCACCGTCGAAGCGCAGTACGATCCGAACAAGGTGCAGCGTGCCGCCATTGCGTTGAAAGAGTTCCTCGCCGAACGCGGCCGCCAGTATGCGACCGTCGAACCGGAACTTCGTCAGATTCCTCCTTCCACCATGGAAGTGGTCTTCAAAGTCACCGAAGGCCCCAAGGTGAAGATGGGCGACATCAAGATCGAAGGCAACAAGATCTTCAGCGACCGCGTGGTCATCCGCGCCATGAAGAACCTGCACCCGATCGGGATTCCTCGCTCGATTTTCCTCGAAAACCTTTTCTCGAAGACCTACGACTCCTCGAAGCTCGAAGAAGATAAGCAGCGCGTCCAGAGCTTCTACCAGGAAAAAGGGTATTTCACCACCCGCGCCGGTGAGCATAACGTCGTCATCCGTGACACCGGTGGCAAAGGTCTGAAGATCCCGATCTTCAAGCCCAACAAGCCCGGCAAGAAGGCCGATCTCACCATCAACATGGAAGAGAGCCGTCTGTACAAATTGCAAACGCTCAACGCCGTCGGCATGAAGCTCTTCCGTACCCCGGAAAGCATTCTGGCCAACATCTTCCAGATGAAGGTGGGCGATACGTTCTCCACCGCCAAGCTCCGCAAGGGCCTGGAGCAGATTCGCAAACTGTACGGCGAATTCGGCTACATCGACATGGTGCCCGAGCCGGACATCAACCCGGTCACCGGGTCCGATAAGGTGGACTTCACCCTGAACGTCGACGAAGGCAAGCAGTTCTTCGTCCGCCGCATCGACTTCTCCGGGAACACCACCACGCGCGACAAGGTCATCCGCCGCGAACTGCTCGTCGACGAAGGCGACATGTTCTCCACGCGTCTGTGGGAACTCAGCATCCTGCGTCTGAACCAGCTGGGCTACTTCGAAGCGTTGAAGGAAGGCGAGTCGGCCGAAATCAAGCGCGACACCCGGACCAACACCGTCGACATCACTCTCAAGGTGAAGGAACGCGGGAAGAACTCCGTGCAGCTCTCCGGCGGCGTCAGCGGCATCGCCGGCAGCTTCGTGGCCTTCGGCTACTCGACGAACAACTTCCTCGGCCTCGGGGAAACGCTCGGCATCAACAGCCAGATCGGCGACCGCATCCGCGACGTCACCTTCAGCTTCACCGAACCGTACCTGTTCGACCGTCCCATTCAGACCGGCTTCACCGTCTACATGCAGCGGTACAACTACGATCAGGCCCGCGAAGTTTCGCTGTTGAGCGGCCGCAACCTCATCCCGTTGTACGAGTCGCTCGGGAACAACAACCTGTTGAACTACGTCTCCAACGGCCGCGGGTTCACGGTGTTCGCCTCTGGGCAGTACCGCCGCACCTTCGCCCGCTGGACCATGAGCTACGGCTACGACGTCTCCAGGATTCAGACCTTGACCGACTCGGCCAGCCAGTACTTCAACTTTGTGAACTTCCAGGGTATCGGCGGTCCCAACCAGTTGACCGGTATCCGCACGAGCAAGGTCGTTCCGTCGTTCCAATACAACACGGTCGATCACCCCATCACCCCCAGCCGCGGCAAGAGCCTCTTCTTCTCCACCACGTTCGCCGGCAGCTTCCTCGGCGGCAACGTGAATATGATCGAGCCGACCATCAGCCACACGATGTTCCGCGCCGGTCTGAAGAAGGGCCACGTCATCGGCTATCGCCTCATGGGTCGCCTGATCGCTGGTTACGGTGGCAAAACGGCGCCTCCGTTCAACCGCGTCTACATGGGCGGCGAAAACGACGTGCGCGGCTTCCAGATCTGGGGCGTCAGCCCGATGGCCTACATCGCCTCGGAATCGGCCATCCCGGTTCTCAACGACGACGGCTCCTCCCGTTCTCAGCGCATCCTGCAGGCCGATGGAACGTATACCTTCTCGCCCGTCACCAAGGGCGTGCCGATCTATCAGCTCATCTTCCCGGGTGGTGACACGCAGGGTATTGCCAACTTCGAGTATCGTATTCCGATCTTTGGCCCGGTCACTCTGGCCGCCTTCTTCGACGCCGGTCTGAACAAGATCAGCCTCCGCAGAGCGCTGAAGATGAATACCGATCGTGTCGATGAACTCAACTTCAATCACCCTTCGGCGGGCTTTGATCGCCGCATTCTGGTCGCCCCGGGGACGGAAAAACTCCGCACCTCCACGGGTCTGGAAATGCAGATCATGATGCCGGTCGTCAACGCCCCGTTCCGCTTCTACTGGGCCTACAACCCCACGATCGTGCAGCAGTTCCTGCAGCCTCCGGTCGTGCTGGACCGCTCCTCGTTCCCCAACCAGGCGACGTTCATCAACTCGGTCGCCACCTGGGGCCGCGCGACGCCGTTCTTTGAACAGCGGAAAACGTTCCGTTTCACCATCAGCCGCACGTTCTAGGCGCCCGGGGGCACCCGCCCCCCGCCTGTCGTTCCCGGTAACTTTAGTACAATACTTGCACCGCCTTTCAGGAGTTCTCCAACGTGAATCGAATGATGCTCTGGCTGCCCGCTATGCTCGCTGGCGCCGCCCTCACCCTGCCAGCGCAGGCCCCCAACAAGATCGCGATCATCCATCTGCAGAATGCCATCATCGGCACTCGTGATGGACAGAAGGCCGCCAAGGAACTGGAAACCAAGTTCATGCCCAAGCGGCAGGAAATTGAAAAACGCCAGGGCGAAATCCAGGCCCTTCAGCAACAGCTCCGCGCCAGTTCCAATACGGCCAGCGAAGAGCAGAAGAACAAGTTGATGCGTGACATCGACGTCAAGCAGAAGGCCCTGCAGCGCGATGGCGAAGACGCCTCGGCCGAGCTCGATCAGGAACAGCAGAAGCTCTTCCAGGAGATCGGTGGGAAGGTGATGGCGGTGATCGACAAGTACGCCACCGACAACGCCTTTGCCGTCGTCATCGACGTCAGCGCCCAGTCCAGCCCGATTCTCTACGCCTCCACCGCCGTTGACATCACCCGTCAGGTGGTTGAGACCTACGACAAAAACGCCCCGGCCTCGAACGCTGTGCCTCCCGCCGCCGCCAAACCGGCTGCGCCGAAGCCCGCCGCTCCCAAGCCCGCCGGCGCCAAGTAAACACTTCCGGTCGACCCGCAAGAAGTACGGGGAACGCTCTCACCATGAGCGTTCCCCGTTTTCGTTTCTATTCGCCGGTTTTCGCCAGAGGTTCGTGCCGATAGCCGCACCATCGGCAACGGGTGCCGCCGTCTTCCCAGTGCACTTCGCGAATCGCGGCGTGCAGGTTAACGGCGCTCGCCGCAATCGCTCTAGAACCCGGTCGCTTTCACCCAGAAGCTCTCTTTCCACACGCCGCCGGGCGCAATGGACTGCAGCTCTTTATACTTGCCCTCGTGGGCCAGGTTCATCGAATTGGTGATCCCGGTCATCGGCTCAAAGCAGATGAAATCGCGGTTCGGCCCGGTCGGCGCATAGACCACCGCCACCGGATACTTCGCGCCATAGATCACCGAAACCTTCTGCTGCTTGCCCTGCACGGAGAACTCCGCATGGCCCTTGGAATCCCGCACCAGCCCCGTAAACACGTCGTCCAACTGCGTCGCCGCCAGCACATGCGGGTCGCCGTAGGGATTCGGAGTCGTCTCGCCGGTCGGCGTCAGCTTGCTGTTCAGCGTCACGTGCAGCTTCGCCGGCAGCGTCACTTTCCAGTCCGCCCGCGGCGCGTCGTAGACGCGGAAATACGGGTGGTAGCCGATGATCAGCGGCATCTTCTCGAAGGACATATTCGTCACTTCGGTTTCCACTTCCAACACGCCGTTCGCCAGCCGGTAGGTCATGTCGATCGTGTGCGCGAACGGGAACTGCGCCATGTACTCCGGCAGCCGGAAAAACTCCAGGCGGCTGGTCACCCACGCGCTCTTATCGTCGGCGCCAATGCCGATCATTTTCCAATGGGAGCTGAAATTCACCAGCCCGTGAATCGGCAGTTGATTGCCGTCCAGCCGGTAGTTCTTCAACTCGGGATTCAGCAAATACTTCTTCCCGTTGGCGAAAAACGCCGCCTGGTCCAGCCGGTTCGCCCACGGCGCCAGGAACGGATTCCCCAGCAGCGTCGGCTTGGCCTTCAGCTCGGATAGCTTCTGGTACGGCGACCAGAATACGTCTTTGCCTTTCACCAACATGCGGTAGGCGTTGTTGCCGATCGACGGCACAACCGATACCGTCACATCGTTGGTGTTGTCGCGCAGCGTCAGGGTTCCGATGCCGTCTTCGGAAGTCGTGCGCGCCTCATATTGGGCGGCGTTCGAAAGTGCAGTCATAGCAAGAAGGGCGGGGAAGAGGATGGTGGTTTTCACTAGTCTTTACGATCCCGGAGATCAAGTTCTGTCTCTTCCTGACAGCACCAGCAAACTCCCGGTGTGCGTGTCCGGATAGCGCAGACTTCGCACCAGTATGTCACATAGAGCCGCTGGCCGCCCTTGTACACAAATAGCGGATTTTCATGCACGGCCAGTGCCTGAAACGTGCCCTGGGCATCCAGGTTTCCCATCACCTCAAAGTCGCTGCCGATGACGCGCTTATCGCGCAACACGCCTCGAATTTCCGTGTCGCCGTCCACCGGCACGCGCTTGCCGCCGGCCGTTTCCACCGTCGGTGGCTCGCCTTCGCGCAGCTTCCCGCGCAGGGCCGTCGCGGGAGTCTCGGCGCCCCACACGCCCGCCGCGGAGATCAGTAGGAGATGACGCCGTTTCACTCTCTCATTGTAGCCAATGGCCCGGTGCTACAATCGGTGGTCATGCCGCGCCGTGTCGCGATTTTTGTAACTTGTATCGTAGACCAACTCTTCCCCAAAGCCGGAATGGCGATGGTCGACGTGCTCGAACAACTCGGCTACGAAGTGGAGTTCCGCGCCGCGCAGACCTGCTGCGCCCAGCCCGCTTTCAATAGCGGTCTTCACGATCACGCCCGCCCCGTCGCCGCCCACTTCCTCGACGTCTTCTCCGACGCCGAGACCATCATCGTCCCCTCCGGCAGCTGCACGTCGATGATCAAGCACCACTACGCCGAACTCTTCGCCAACGACCCCCGAAATCTCGCCCGCGTCGACGCCATCGTCCCCCGCGTCTGGGAGTTCTCCCAGTTCCTCCTCAACAGCGCCGACCTCGACAAACTCTCCCCCCGCTTCCCCCACAAAGTCACCTATCACGACTCCTGCCACGCCCTCCGCGAACTCAACCTCAAAGACGCCCCCCGCCTGCTTCTCAAACGCGTTCAGGACCTCGAACTCGTCGAAATGGAGGCCGCCGAGGAGTGCTGCGGCTTCGGCGGAACCTTCTCCGTCAAGTTCGCCGAAATCTCCGGCGCCATGGCCCGCACCAAGGTCGACAGCATCCTGAAAACCGGTGCCTCCCACGTCGTCTCGCTCGATTCCAGCTGTCTCATGCAACTCCGCGGCGCGCTCTCCCGCGGCGGCCACAACATCGAAACCGTCCACCTCGCCGAAGTTCTCGCCTCCCGAAAATAATCCATATGAGCGCTCCCGAACCGGCCATCCGCACCACGCTCGCAGACGCCAATCTCCAACTGGCCATCTACACCAACACCGGCCGCTTCAGGGACAACCGCCGCAAGGCCGTCGCTCCGGAGACGTTCCCCGAATACCAGGACCTCCGCACCCGCGCCGCCGCCATCAAACAGCACACGCTCGACTTCCTCGACGTCTATCTCCTCCAACTCGAAGCCGCCGTCCAGGCCAACGGCGGCAAAGTCATCTGGGCCCAGAACGGCGAAGAGGCCGCCGATTTCGTCCTGAGTCTCGCCAAGGAAAAGGGCGCCAACGTCATCGTCAAATCCAAGTCGATGACCAGCGAAGAGATCCATCTCAACGAGCGTCTCATCCACCACGAACTCGACGCCGTCGAAACCGATCTCGGAGAATACATCCTCCAACTCGCCGGCCAGCGCCCCTATCACATCGTCGCCCCGGCTATTCATATGACCCGCCACGACGTCGCCGATATCTTTGAAGAGAAGCTCGGCGTCGCCCACGACACGGTCATCGAAAACCAGGCCATGACCGCCCGCCGCGTTCTCCGCGAAAAGTTCCTGCAAGCCGGCATCGGCATCACCGGCGCCAACTTCCTGCTGGCCGATTCCGGCGCCGTCGTCATCGTCGAAAACGAAGGCAACGCCCGGCTCTCCCATTCCGCGCCCAAAGTCCACATCGCCATCGCGGGCATTGAAAAACTCATCCCCCGTATGCGGGACCTCGCGGTATTCCTCGATCTCCTCGGCCGTTCCGCCAGCGGCCAGCCGCTCACCAGCTACACCAGCATCGTCAGCGGTCCGCGCCGCGCCGGCGAACTCGATGGCCCCGAAGAGTTCTACATCGTACTCCTGGACGCCGGCCGGACGAAGCTCCTGGCTGACGCCGAAAAGCGCGAATCGCTCCGCTGCATCCGCTGCGCGGCGTGCCTGAACAACTGCCCCGTCTATCGCAAAATCGGCGGGCATAATTACCCGTGGGTCTACTCCGGCCCCATCGGGAAGGTCATCACGCCCCAGTTCAAGGGCAATGAAAAGGACCCCTGGCTGCCCTTCGCCTCCAGCCTCTGCGGCGCCTGCGCCGAGGTCTGCCCGGTGAAAATCGATCTCCCCGGCCTGCTGCTCAAGCTCCGCCACGAAACCAAACCGGACCCCAAGGACGCCCGCGTCTTCGGCCTCTGGTCCTGGCTCATGCAGCGCCCGGCGATGTACGCGCTGGCCGCGAAAATCGGGCTCGGCTGGCTCGGGCGGCAGCCCAATCAATGGCTCAGCAAAGTGCCCTGGCCCGCCAACGCCGCCAGTGGCCCTCTCGCCGCCTGGCTAAGCGAACGGGACTTCCCCGCGCCACCACCGAAAGCGTTCCGAGACCTCTGGAAGGAGCGAAAAATGCAGGAGCGGAAAAAGTAAATGGAATCCCGTGATGCCATCCTCGAACGGGTCCGCTCGGCCATCGGTCGTAAGCTCGGTCAGAAGCCCCTCCCGCCTCCTGAACCCCTGCTCCGCGTCAGCGCGAAAACAATAGCGGAGCGCCTCGCCCGCTTCCGCGCCGCCCTCGAAGCCTTAGGAGGGACAGTCACCCTTGTCCCTGATTTCGCCGCCGCCCGCCAGGCGGTCGAAACCCTCGTCGACGGCCAATCCTTCGTCTCCTCGCCGCACCCCTTCCTGGCCCGCTGCGGCATCGCCGGCCTGCCCTACGCCACCCCCGAGGAATTACGAAACGTGTGTGCCACCGCCGGCATCGGAATAACTAGCGCCTACTGCCTGTTGGCACAAACCGGTACGATCGTTCTCCGCGCCACACCCGAGGAGCCTCGGCTCATCTCCCTTCTGCCGCCGGTCCACATCGCCGTTGTCCCGCAGGATCGGTTGCTGACAAATCTGGATGAAATGCTCTCGATGATCCCCCGGCCCGTTGACGACTCCAGCGCCATGGTCTTCGTCACCGGTCCCAGCCGCACCGGCGATATTGAACAGTTCCTGGTGCGTGGCGTCCACGGTCCCGGTCACGTGCACGTCGTCATCGTCGGCGGAAAGAATAACCACGAATGATCCGCATCCTGCTGCTGCTTTGCGCCATCCCGGCCTTCTCCCAGGTCCTCGAACTCGCCGTGGGCGGGGGCCAGTCGCGGCTCTCCAACGCCGGCCTCGGCCAGCTCGATGCCGCCTCCACCCAGCAGAACGACTACTCGCTCAAAGGTGGCTATCGCATCAACTTTCGCATGACCACCAACTCCGGCGATTTCACCGGTCACGAGTTCGGCTATGCCTACAACCGCACCCAGTTGCTGCAAAACAACCCCGACGGTTCCAACATCTCCGCCGGTATGGCCATCCACCAAGGCTTCTACAACTACCTTCTCTACCCCACCCGGGAAGGGTTCCGCATCCGTCCCTTCGCCGCCGGCGGCGTGCACTTCAACAACTACGTTCCCCCCGGCGCCTCCGCCACCCAGGGCGGCGGCAGCACAAAGTTTGGCGTCAACTACGGAGGCGGCCTCAAAGTTCGCGTCTCGGAGAAGTTCATGATCCGCTTCGACGTCCGCCAGTACATCAATCCCAAGCCTTTCGGCTTCATCAATCCCGGTGGCTGGATGAAGATGAACGAGTTCTCAACGTCTTTCGCCTTCGTTCTCTAGGCCGGCTGCGGCACGTCCCGCCCTTTTTGCAGCACGCCAAAGACATCCGGCTCCGATATCTTCGGATCCAGCGGGTCATACGCCGTCAACACCGCCCGCCCCACCGGCCACTGGGCCAGCTGTTCCGCCGGCAATTCGGGCGATTTTCCCTCGTACCAGCGCCCGTTCGGGCCCCGGAAGGCATACGTGAACCGCCCCAGCTGTTGACCAGGGGCCATCGCCTTATCGCGAACCTCGGTCTGCACCACCTGCCCGGTTCGGAACAACCGTGCAATCGAACTCATCTGCCTGGCCCGTTTCACGATATACCCCAACCCGAAAAGCAGCAGGAGCCCTCCAGCGCCCGCGATTCCCATATCAAAGAACTTCTCGTTGTTGGCGCTGACAATATGGCCCAATTCGGCGGTCTGTGGATTGCGCCGGTCAAATACGACACTCACCTTCCCGATCGCCCGCAGTTTCGGCGCATCGGACTCGTCCACTTCAAAGCGCGCCGGGCGTCTCACTCCAGCCAGATCTTCGTACTCGACGTCCATCAACATCTTCGGATCCCCCGGAATGAATCGAATCACCCGGGCCTCCGCCTGTTGCAGGTTCTCCACAAACGCAGCCGACTGGGCCAGATATCCCATGCCCAGCCACGTCACCAGCGAACCGGCAACTATCGGCAACAGCCCCATGACAAGCAGGGGCTGCTTCATCAGCATCCAATAGTTGATCATAGGGAGCTTCTCAATGTTTCAAAACTCTCACTATAGCAACTTCAATTCAATCAGGTGAACTACTTAGTGGCGCGCTACGGTTTCTCCCTCTGTCGCCTGGACCGCCGGTCCTTCGCTGTGCGCCACGCTCAGCATCAGCCGCCGTCCCAGCAGTTCCAGGCCGTTCAGCGCGCCAACAGCCGCCTCGGCGTCCTCGGCCCGTTCGAAATCAGCAAATCCAAAGCCTCGGGACTTGCCCGTCACCCGGTGCTTCACAATCGCCACGCCGGCCGGAAACACCGAATTCTCCGTGAACCAACCACGCAAATCTTCATCCTGCGCCTGGAATGGCACGTTCCCAATAAAAACTTTTTTCGACATGCTCTGTATCGGCCTTAGTTCCGATAAAGGCATTTTAATTAACAGGTACTAACGAATCAAGCTTTTTCGTGCAAACTTTTCCTTCTCGCTTTGCCCCCTTTTCACCGATATGCCTAAATAGATGGACTTCAGCACGATCGATTCCTGGACCGTAGTCGTTTCCGAGTCTCAACCCTCTTCGATTGAGAAACTTGGAAACCTCATCGATTTCGGCAATCCGCCAGCGTTTTTCGATTTCGCTGACCGGCAATGGCAGCGTCGCGGTGACGGCGATGCCTCCGGTTGGGACCTGCTCATGGATGGGCAGTTCATCCTGCGCGCCGTCGGCCATCCTGGCGTGCTGTCTCTCAAACAAGCCCTGATTCTCATGGGCTATGCCTTACAGGTCGATACTTTATTCGACACGAAGTTGCTGCGCCGCCTGCTCGCACAACACCTCTGGCCGGAGGAAGTCCCCTCCGACGAAGTCATGCGCACGCTCGAAGTCCTCGAAACCCTCGACGAACCCCAGCGCCTCTCCATGACGCTGCTGAAGTTCTCTAAATTCCCGGACCGCCGTGTTCAGTCCAAAGTCGCCAAGATCCTCGGCCGCTGTATCGACTCGGCCGAAGTCATGGACGAACTCTTCTCCAACCCTGATGGTCGCGTCCGCGCCAATCTCATCGAAGGGATCAGCCGCCGCAACTCGGTGGAGATGCTCCTGCCCCTCATCGAACGCGCCACGCGCGACCAGCACACCCGCGTATCTTCGCTCGCCCTGGCGCTGCGCGCGCGCACCGGTCATAGCGGTTCCAACGCCCTCATCAAGATGCGGGCCAATTCCAAAATGAACGACATCAGGAAATCCGCGGAGGCGGCCCAACGCATCGCCTCCGGGGATAAAACACCACTGGACCCTGTCGTACCCTTAGCGGGTAACGTCGATTCCCTTGGCGTTGTCGATGGCCAACCGGCTGTGGCTCCGGCCGTAGAGGAAGTACACAGCTAATCCGAGCGCCATCCAGATAAACAGCCGCAGCCAGTTCTCCAGGCCCAGGCCGTACATCAGGTACAGATTCACCACGATGCCCAGGATCGGAACCAGCGGCACCAGCGGCGTCTTAAACGGACGGTGCAGGTTCGGGTTCGTCTTCCGCATCACCAGGATCCCGGCGCACACCAGCACGAACGCAAACAGCGTGCCGATACTCGTCGCCTCGCCCAGCTTCGATAGCGGCAGCAGTGCCGACATCACGCTCACAAAAACCATGAACAGAATGTTGCTGCGCCACGGGGTCTGCCACTTCGGATGGATCGCCGAAAACAGCTGCGGCAACAACCCGTCGCGCGACATGCTGAAGAACACCCGGCTCTGGCCCAACAGCATCACCAGAATTACCGACGTGTAGCCAGCGATAATCGCGAACTTCACCAGTTTCCGCAGGAAAATGTACGGCGTGCGGTCAATCGCCACGGCCACAGCGGCCGGATCGTTCAGCTCTTTGTAGTTCACAATGCCCGTCAGCACGTAGCTGAACAGGATGTAGAGGATCGTGCAAACCAGCAGCGAACCGATAATGCCGATCGGCATATCCCGCTGCGGCTTCATCGCCTCCTGCGCCGCCGTCGAAACGGCGTCAAACCCGATGTAGGCGAAGAAGATAATCCCGGCGCCGCGCACGATACCCGTCCAGCCAAAGTTGCCGAACTCGCCCGTCACCGTCTCCGGAATCAGCGGCACGTGGTTGGCCGGATTCACATACGCCCAGCCGAAGCCGATGAAGAGGATAATCACCGCCACCTTCACCACCACGATCACCGCGTTCACTCGAGCCGATTCCTGAATGCCGATCATAAGCAGCCACGAAACCATGCAGACGACAAATACCGCCGGCAGATTGATGATCCCGTTCGCAATCATCGTCCCATCCGGCAACGTCACGCTTTCAAACGGTCCCGCCGCCCACTCCATCGGGAAATTGATCCCGAAATCGCGCAGCAAACTGACGACATACCGCGACCAACTCGTCGCTACGGTTGCCGCGCCCACCGCGTACTCCAACACCAAATCCCACCCGATCACCCACGCAAACAACTCGCCCATCGTCGCATACGAATACGTGTACGCCGATCCGGCCACCGGAATCATCGTCGAAAACTCGCTGTAGCAAAGCCCCGCGAACGCGCAGCCAATGGCCGCGACCACGAAGGAGAGCATAATCGCCGGCCCGGCATGCAGCGCCGCCGCCGGCCCGGTAAGCGAAAACAGACCCGCGCCAATAATGGCGCCAATCCCCAGCGCCGTCAATTGCGCTGCCGACAGCGTCCGTTTCAGCTTATGCTCGCCATCCTCGGATTCGGCTAGAATCCGGCTTAGCGGCTTGGTCGCGAAAAGACTCATTCTCAGACCTCTCTCTTCTTCCAGACGAAGTAGACCGGTATGCCCAACAGAACGATGAGCAATCCGGGCCAGGTAAAATTCGGTTTGTAGAGCAACAACAACAACTCGATCACGCCAGCCAGCAGGATGTAGGCGGCCGGCAGCACCGGATAGCCAAATGCCCGATACGGTCGTTCCATCTCTGGCCGGGTTCTACGGAGAACGAAAATCCCAACGATCGTCAGGATGTAGAAAAGCAAAACAGCGAATATAACATAGTCCAGCAGTTCGTTATAACTGCCGGTCAACGTCAGCGCCGCGGCCCATAGTGCTTGAATCCATAGCGCCGTCACCGGCGCGTACGTCTTCGGGTCCAACTTCGCCGCCGCCTGGAAGAACAGCTTGTCCAGCGCCATGGCGTAGTAAACCCGCGCCCCGGCCATCGTCAGCCCGTTCAAACACCCGAACGTCGACACCATAATCGCCGCCGCCATCATCTGTACCGCCCGGTCGCCAAAGATCCCGCGGGCCACGGCAGTCCCAACCCGGTCCTCCGGCGCCGCCTGGATCGCCTCCAGCGGCAGCACCTGCAAATACACATAGTTGCAGGCAAAATACAGCAACGAAACCAGCCCCACGCCCAAAACTAACGATAGCGGCAGGTTCCGCCGCGGGTTCCGCATCTCCCCCGCCGTAAACGTCACGTTGTTCCAGCTATCGGAACTGAACAGGGACCCCACCAGCGCCACCCCAACCAATTGCACCGTCCCCCAGCCCCACTGCACGCCATCGAAAGGAGCCGTAAAGTTCCGCGCCACCGCCGCGTCGTTCTTCCCGAAAAACCATCCGGCGAAGATCAATCCCAGCAGCGCGGCGGTCTTGGCCACCGTAAACACGTTCTGCACCATCGCCCCGGTCCGGATCCCCCGCGAGTTCACCCACGTCAGCAGCACGATCAGCCCAATCGCCACCACCTGCTGCGTCGACAAAAACGGCAAAACCTTATTCGACGCCGACACCGCTGGCACGAAAACACCCAAAAACTTCGCAAACGCCACCGCCACCGCGGCAATGGTCCCCGTCTGGATCACCATAAAGAAGGTCCAGCCGTAGAGAAACCCATAGAGCGGCCCAAACGCCTCGCGCAGGTAAACGTACTGCCCGCCCGCATGCGGCATTGCCGCCGCCAGTTCCCCGTAGCTCAGCGCCGCAATCAGGGTCAATAGCGCCGTCACCGCCCAGCTCAACAACAACAGCCCCGGCGATTGCACCTGCCGCCCAATATCAGCGGCCACAATAAACACGCCGGACCCGATCATCGACCCCATCACAATCGTGGTCGCGTCGAACAGCCCCAAACTCCGGTGCAGCTCTAAACCCTCAGTTTTCGATGCCATGCCCGCGCCCTTTCCCGTTGTCGCTCACGCCCCCAGCCAGCCCGCCCGCTCTTACGCCCCCAGCCAGCCCGCCCGCTCTTACGCCCCAAGCCAGCCCGCCCGTTCTTACGCCCCCAGCCAGCTCTCCCGCACAAACGCCACAAGCCCTTCCTCCCGCCCCTACGCCCCCAGCCAGTCCGCCCGTCATTACGCCAAACGCCCGCCCGCCCGCCCCAACGCCCCCCGCCCGCCCGCCCGCCCCTACGCCACAAGCCCGGGGACACCCTGATCGAGCCCCCAGTACAACCACCCCAGTCCGAAGTGAAGGGTGTCCCCCGCCCGCCAAACCGCCCGCCAAACCGCCCGCCAAACCGCCCGCCCTCAC
>JBIKOG010000212.1:0-13252 GCA_044358225.1 Bryobacteraceae bacterium
CCCGGGGGGCGGGGGCGCAGGCGGTGAGGCCGGAGCACTTCTAACGTGCTTTGGCCGGTAGTTCGGGGAAGGGGGGACAGCCCACTGGTTGGGTTGCTGTACGAGCTTTGGTCGGGGATGGACTGTCCCCGAGTTCTCGCGCCGCTAGCCGCGGGGCGTTCCGCGGAGTGGTTGATTGGGTTGTTTTTGGTTTGGCGCTCGCGGAGGGATGTGTCGCTCCTGGCTCTGCGGGTGGTTTCGCGTCTGGGGGACAAGGCTGTGTTTGGGGTTACGGGCCGAACGGTGTCGGAGGGTCTGCCCGCCTTGTCCCCGGTCGGTGGTGGTCGGGTGGGGGCGGTTGGGGCTGGTGGGTTGGGACTGGGGGGGAGGTGGTCGGAGAATTCCTTGGTGACAGTCACCCCGGAAATGTCTGGGATGATGGGGTGTGGCACGATTTTTAATTGTTGGGGCTGGGTATACGGGGTCGCGAGTGGCCGGGTTGTTGCGGGCGGCGGGGCATCACGTCGTTGCGACGCATCGGGCTGGTGGGGATTTGGTTTTGGATTTGCCGGGGGATGATCATAAGCTGCGGACGTTGGGCGGGGGCGATTGGCGGGTGGTTTGGTCGGCTCCTTCGGTGGAGGGGATTGATTGTTTGGCTGGCGTGGCGGAACGGGTTGTTTATCTTTCCACGACGGGCGTTTATGGGGATGCTCATTTGGTGGACGCCTCTACCGTCGCGGCTCCGGTGACGGAGCGGACCCGGTTGCGGTTTGAGGCGGAGCAGGTTGTTTTGGCGGGGCCTTGGTCGGGGTGCGTGTTGCGGCCGGCGGCGATTTATGGGCCGGGGCGGGGCGTGCATGAGTCGATCCGGATTGGGCGGTGGAAGGTGGCCGGGGATGGGTCGACGTATACGTCGCGGATTCAGGTGGATGACCTGGCCGCGGTGACGGTGGCGGCGGTGCTGGGGGAGTTGGGCGGGGCTTGGCCGGTGGCGGATGAAGAGCCTTCGACCAATTTGGAGATTACTCGGTTTTGTTGTGATTTGTTGGGGGTGGAGGTGCCCGCCAGTGCGGCGCCTTCGGCTTTGGATGAGACTCGTCGGGCGGACCGGCGGGTGGATGGGCGGGCGGTGTTGGCGGAGTTGGGTGTGCGGTTGCGGTATCCGAGTTATCGATTTGGTGTCGCCGCGGCGCTGGGTGCGGCATCGTATGTGGGAGAGTCCAGGAGAGATATGGCTGATTTTGACGCGTTCCTATTGCTGTCGTTTGGCGGGCCGGAGAAGCATGACGACGTTCTGCCGTTTTTGGAGAATGTCACCAGGGGGCGCGGGGTGCCTCGGGAGCGGCTGTTGGAGGTGGCGGAGCACTATTACCACTTTGACGGCGTGAGCCCGATCAATGACCAGTGCCGGGCGCTGTTGGCGCAGCTGCACTTGGACTTGCCGATTTATTGGGGGAACCGGAACTGGTATCCGTTTTTGGCCGATACGATGCGGCAGATGGTGGCCGATGGGCGGAAGAAAGTGCTGGCGTTTCCGACGTCGGCGTTTAGCAGCTATAGCGGGTGCCGGCAGTATCGGGAAGACATTGCCCGGGCGCAGGCGGAGGTGGGCGAAGGCGCACCGGAGGTGGTGACGATTCGGCGTTTCTTTAACCATCCGGGGTATGTGGAGGTGATGACGGAATCGTTGCGGGCGGCGCTCGAGGAGCGGCCGGGGGCGAAGGTGATTTTTACGGCGCATTCAGTGCCGATGACGATGGCGAATTCGTGCGCGTATGTGGAGCAGTTGATGGAGGCGGCGCGGATGGTGGGCGGGGATGCGGATTGGCGGTTGGCGTATCAGAGCCGGAGCGGGCCGCCGCAGATTCCGTGGTTGGAGCCGGATATTTTGGATGTTTTGAAGGAAGAAAAGGCCGCGGGGACGACCGATGTGGTGCTGCAGCCGATTGGGTTTTTGAGCGACCACATGGAGGTGATGTACGACCTGGATTACGAGGCCAAGCATTTGGCGGAGGAGTTGGGGTTGGGCTTTACCAGGGCGGCGACGGCGGGGACGCATCCGCGGTTTGTGCAGATGATCCGGGAGTTGGTGGAAGAGTATACGCACGGGGCGCCGCAGCAGGCGGTGGGGAATTTGCCGGCGCGGCCGGCGATTTGCCAGATTGATTGCTGTCCGGCTCCGGTGCGGCCGGCTGGTCCTCCTGCGGGAGCGCCGGGTGCGGGCGGGCGGCCTGGGGGGCCTCCGGCGGGGCGGTGATCCCCGGGGTGGGGCGACATTTGTTTTGTGGTTAGGGTATCCTGACGGATAAGTTGTCTGGACTGGTGACAGTTTTGGCTGGCATGCGACGCGCGGTGGGCGCGATGGTGTTGTTGTGCGTTGCCATGATTACGGCGATGCCGGTGCTGGCGATTACTGTCGGCGATGAGTGCGAGAAGGCTTGCTGCAAGCGGAAGGCTTCCGGACACGCGTGTTGTAAGCGTGGGAAGAGCCAGGCTGGGATGGCGTTCACGGCGCTGCAGGCCCGGTGTTGTGCAGGGAATGCCAATGTGGGGCTGGCGCGGCTGGGTGTGAGTTTTGGAGCCGAGCGGGGCTCGGCGCTGGTGGTGGGGCTGGTTGGTGTGGGGGATGTTCGTGTTGTGGACGCGGTGCGCGCGGATGTGGTGTTGGCCGGGCACGCCCTGTTTGAACGGCCTCCGCCGGTTCTCTAACTTGTCGTAGTTGCGAAACGTGATGTCTGCGCTCTCCGCTGAAGGGGGGCGGTCCTACGTTTTTTCTACTGAGGGAGAGAACCATGCAGAGACGACTGTTTTTGGGCAGTTTGGCTGCCGGTGCGTTGTTGCCGGGGCAGGCGGCGGGACCGTATACGCTGCCGAAGTTGGGGTACGCGGTGGACGCGTTGGAACCCTTCATTGATGCCCGGACGATGGAGATCCATCACGGGAAACATCATCAGACGTACGTCGATAATTTGAACAAAGCACTGGCGGGGCAGGAGGCGCTGGCGAAGATGCCGCTGGAGGCGCTGCTGGGCAAGCTGGACCAGGCACCGGAGGGGATTCGCGGGGCGCTGCGGAACCATGGCGGGGGACATCTGAACCACTCGCTGTTTTGGAAGTCTTTGGGCAAGGGGTCGGCTGCGCCAAAGGGCGCGCTGGCGAAGGCGATTGAGACTTCGTTTGGCGGGCAGAAAGCGTTGGAAGAGAAGCTGCGGACGGCGGGGTTGGGCGTGTTCGGCAGCGGGTGGGTATGGCTGAACCTGGACAAGACGGGGAAGCTGGTGGTGGAGACGTCGCCGAATCAGGATAGCCCGTTGATGGCGGGGAAGCGGCCGGTGGTGGGGATTGACGTGTGGGAGCACGCATACTACTTGAAGTATCAGAACCGTCGGCCGGACTACCTGGCGGCGATTCTACAGGTTTTGCATTGGGATTCGATTTCGCAGCGGTACGAGGAGCTGAGCCGGGGCTGAAGAGGAGCCATTTCCCTGGAGTTGCCTCTTCAGCCTCATCGGTAGCGATAAAAGCTGGAGCTCTGTTCGCCGTTGCCTGCGCATGGGACTTTGCGTGACCTAGTTCCCATGCGCAGTTTTAATTATGGCCGATTGCATAGAGAATATTTCGGCGGGGTCCGCACTCTATAATTAGGGATACCGCATGGACGAAAAAGAGAAATTACGCGCGCTGCAAGCAACCCTCGGCGCTATTGAGAAGCAGTTCGGCAAGGGATCGGTTTTGCGGTTGGGGTCGAAGGAAGCCGTGGCCCCGATTGCGGCGATTTCGACGGGGTCGATTTCGATCGATTATGCGTTGGGGGTGGGCGGATTTCCGCGGGGTCGCATTATTGAAGTCTACGGGCCGGAGTCGTCGGGCAAGACGACGTTGGCACTGCAGGTGGTGGCGCAGGCGCAGAAGGCGGGCGGGATTGCGGCTTATGTGGACGTCGAGCATGCGTTGGATCCGGCGTATGCGCAGAAGCTGGGCGTGGATATCGACAACATGCTGGTGTCGCAGCCCGATTATGCCGAGCAGGCGTTGGAGATTGCGAATACGCTGATTGCTTCGAATTCGATTGACGTTTTGGTGGTGGATTCGGTGGCGGCGCTGGTGCCGAAGGCTG
This sequence comes from Bryobacteraceae bacterium, assembly GCA_044358225.1. Lineage (GTDB taxonomy): Bacteria > Acidobacteriota > Terriglobia > Bryobacterales > Bryobacteraceae. Next base: position 4,100 of record JBIKOG010000212.1, read on the forward strand.
AACTCGATGGCGAGATGGGCGATGCGTTTGTGGGTATTCAGGCGCGGCTGATGTCGCAGGCGATGCGGAAGTTGACGGCGGTGGTTTCGAAGAGCAACACGTGTTTGATTTTCATCAATCAGATTCGCGAGAAGATTGGCGTGATGTTTGGGAATCCGGAGACGACTTCGGGCGGGCGGGCGTTGAAGTTCTATTCCAGTGTTCGTGTGGATATTCGCCGGATTGCGGCCATTAAGGATGGCGATGCGGTTGTGGGCAATCGGACGAAAGTGAAGATTGTGAAGAACAAAGTTGCCTCGCCGTTCCGGGAAGCGGAGTTCGACATCATGTACGGGGAAGGGATCTCCAAAGAGGGTGATCTGATTGACCTGGGCGTGGCGAATTCGCTGGTGGAGAAGTCCGGCAGCTGGTATAGCTACAGCGGGGAACGGATCGGGCAGGGGCGCGAGAATGCCAAGTCGTTCTTGAAAGAGAACGCGGACATGGCGTCAAAGCTGGATACGGATCTGCGTGTGAAGCTGGGATTGCCGCCGTTGGCGGTGGCTGTTAAGGGCAAGGGCGCGTAGTTCAGTTCTTGCGTATTTGCAGGGAGCGGTTGCGGGCGAGTGTGGGTTTTGGGTACACACGGGCTACGGTCGCTGGCGCTCCCTCCGCCACGTATGTCCCCGGAGAGGGGTGCCGCTGCGCGCGAAGTATGTACGGCGTCGGACTTACCTTTACTGTGCGGAACCGGACAATCCGTTCCGGTGCGGGACAGTTTGGGATTGGCTTGTTTTCTGGTTCGATGATTGTTTTGTTGGGTTTGGGGATTGGCATGGCACGTGCGTTAGAAAAAGCGTTATGCCAAATCAATCCCCTGTATCCCGTTATCTACTGGTTGGAATCGCCGCTTTGATGTTGGGGTCCGCGTTGCCGGACCTGGACGTACTTGTTGCGCAAGTGAAGCACTTGCGGCAGGGAGGCGGTGTGCGGACCGTGAAGACCGTCGTGATGGTGGACGGCGTGGAAGTCCGTTAGGACTTTTGTAGAGCGGCCTGGGCGGTGACGGTGCCTCGTTTGGGGGGGGCGACGTAGGTGATGTGGCCGTTGTTGACGCCTTCGATCATTTCGCGGTAGAGGGCGGCCATGTTGGGGGAGAAGCCGAAGGACAGGAACGTGGGTTCGACGGCTTCGATGGGGTGGGAGAGGAGCTGGGTATCGGGGCCGAAGGCGGCGGCGATGTCCTCGGGGGTGTAGTCGGCGGGGCCGGCGATTTCGATGACTTGTGGGCCGGCGTGGGGGCGGGTGAGCTCGACGGCGGCGAAGTGGCCGATGTCGGTTGTGGAGATCATGGGGACGGGGCGGCCGGGGGTGAGGAAGTTGTGGAGGGTGCCGGCGTTGTAGGACGCGAGCCAGTTATCGAGGAAGTAGGCGGCGCGGAGGAAGGTGACGCTGGGGGCGGCGTTGGCGAGGAGCTTTTCGGCGGTGTGGAGGGAGCGGATGGGGCCGGTGCCGGTGGCGTGTTGGGCACCGACGGAGGAGAGGACGACGATGTGTGGGATTTTGCTGGCGGTGATGGCTTCGGCGACGTGGGCGAGGAATTCGGATTTTTCGGCGAGGAAATCGGGGGACTGATTGGAGGGCGGGCTGATGATGTAGGCGGCCTTGGCGGCGGCGAGGAGGGGGGTGAGGGCGGCGGTGTCGGTGAGGTCCGTTGTGAAGACGGTGGCGCCTTTGGCGCGCCAGGGAGCGGCGTTGGCGCTGCTGCGGACGACGACCGAGACGGCGTGGCCTTGGGCGAGAAGGGTCTCGGCGACGACTTTGCCGGTATTGCCGGTGACTCCGGTGACTAGGTACATGTGATTTTTCTCCTTCGGTAACCATTTTTCGATGCGGCGCGCCCGGTAGTAGTATCGAGATAAGTGATGAAATTCGCTCTGGCTCTTCTTCTGTTGCCCTTCGGGCTGTTTGCGCAGGCCAAGCCTGCCGATGATGAGATCAACTGGCTGGACAACTATCCGGCGGCGCTGCGCGAGGCGAAGGCGACCGGGAAGCCGATCTTCCTTGAGTATCGCTGCGAGCCTTGAACGAACGGTAGAGTTTTCGACGCACAGGTTGTGCTGTCGCCATCCGATTCACCGTTGGGCAAGCAGTTGCGGAACTATGTCTGCGTGCGGATTATCCGCATGGATAACGTGGACATTGGTTTGTTTGAGCATGACCGGAACAACACCATTTATTTTTATCTGCTGAATGCGGATGAGCAGATTTATATGCGGTATGGGGGGCGGGACGCGCGGTCGGCCGATTCGTATTTGAATCTGGATAGTTTGGCGCTGGCGGCGGCGAAGGGGCTGGACCTGCATAAGCAGTATCAGGCGGGGCAGCTGGCGAAGAAGCCGCGTCCGAAAGAAGATTCGGCGCGGAATTATTCGATGTTGGTGGAGCGGACGTTTAAGAGCAATGCTTGCGTGGAGTGCCATTTGATTGGCGATTTCCAGAATTTGCATCGGGAGAAGGACGGGACGTTGGACAAGCTGGTGCATCTGTTCCGGTCGCCGGATGTGCGGACGATTGGGATTGAGTTGGACGTGCCGAAGGGGTTGGTTGTGCGGGATGTGTCGGGCGCGGCGAAGGCGGCGGGGATGCAGGCGGGGGACCGGATTGCGAAGTGGGAGGGGGATACGGTTTGGACGTTTGCCGATGTGCAGTGGCGGTATGACAAGGTGCCGCGGACGGCGAAGGCGACTCGCGTGACGGTGGACCGGGCGGGCGTCATGGTGGATTTGACGATTGCGTTGCCGGTGCGGTGGTGGTGGACGGATACGCGGTATCGGCAGTCGAGCATTGAGCCGCGGTCGTATTTTGATGACCGGGCGTTAACGGCGGAGGAGAAGGGGAAGTTGGGGTTGCCGCTGGATGGGTTGGCGAGTTATGTGAAGTATGTTTCGTCGATGGCGTATTCGGTGTCGGCGCATGACTTGAAGGTGGGGGATATTATTTTGTCGGTGGACGGGAAGGACCGGGATGAGCATGCGGATACGGCGTCGCTGTACATCATTTTGCATAAGGCGCCGGGGGATACGGGGATGATGGAGGTTCTGCGGGATGGGAAGAAGATTTCCATGCCGTTGAAGACGATTCGGATGAGTTTCCGGAAGTAGGGCTGTGTGGGGTTTGCGGAGGATGGGTTTGCGGTAGTTGAAGGTGTGGCGGCGGCCTCGGAGGTGGAGAGGCTGCTGGCGGCGGTGGCGGCGCGGGGTGAGGTGTATGCGATCCGGAACCTGTTGGAGGTGGTGCCGGAGGTGCGGGCGTGGGCGGAGTCTGTTGCTTGCCGGGGGCTAGTTGCGCCGGTGTTGGGGCCAGGGGCGCGGGCGGTGCGGGGGATTCTGTTCGATAAGACGCCGGAGGCGAATTGGAAGGTGCCGTGGCACCAGGATTTGACGATTGCGGTGCAGGAGCGGCTGGAGGTGCCGGGATATGGGCCGTGGACGGTGAAGGCGGGCGTGGCGCATGTGCAGCCGCCGGTGGCGGTGTTGGAGCGGATGGTGGCGGTGCGGTTGCATCTGGACGATTGTGGGGCGGACAATGGGCCGGTGCGGGTGTTGCGGGGCTCGCATCGACAGGGGCGAATGGCGGCGGCGCCGATGGATGCGGGGGAGGAAGTGGTGTGCACGGTGGGGCGGGGTGGGGTGTTGTTGATGCGGCCGTTGTTATGGCATGCGTCTTCGCCGGCGGTGTCGGTGGCGCACCGGCGGGTGATCCACGTTGAGTTCGCGGCGGCGGAGTTGGCGGGGGGATTGCGGTGGGTGGGTTAGGGTTTTGGTGGTGGCGGAGGCGGCGGGGAGAAGGCCTGGTAGGTTTCGTAGACGTTGCGGAGGGTCCAGGATTCGTTGGTTTTGTGGAAAGTGGCGGTGTAGATCAGGTAGTCGAAGCCGATTTGGAAGGTGAGGTCGATGAGGGCTTTGTCGGCGGCTTCGTTGAAGCGGGGGGCTTTGTTGCCCTGCCAGGTTTTGGGGCCGAGGGTTTGGGCGACCAACTTGGCGGCCGTTTCGAGTTCGGGGTGCGTGAGAGTTGGCGGGCCGGGGGGAGCGGGCTGGATTCTTTCGCGGACCTTGGGGTTCTTTTGGCCCGCTGATTCCAGAATTGCTTTGCTGCGCGGGGTGGCGTTGATTTGTAGCGACTGGATGGCCCCGTTGACCAGCCACCAGTCTTGGAATTCGTAGTTCACGCAGCGCTCCAGGAGCTTCCATTCGGCTTCGGTTGTGGGATGGATGAGGGCTGTCACGACCGGGTGGCGCCAGCGTTCTTTCCATCCGTATTCGCCGGGCGGAGATGGGAGGGCGACCAGTTGTTTGATGTCTTCCGGGTCGGCGATCATGGCGAGGAGGGCGCGGGCGGGGAGGGTGACTTGGGGGTCTTTGAGGAGCGCGCGGAGAATGGGGCGGAGGCGGTGTTCGAATTGGAAAATGGCTTCGTTGAGTTTGGGGGCGTCGCTCGAGAGGAGTTCGCGGATGGCGTCGGAGGTGCCGGTGTTGATGAGACGTTCCACGTCGATGGCGGTGAGCTTGCGGTTGAGGATGTAGCTGTCGCGGAATCCGGTGGAGTAGGCGGTGTAACCGGCTTTGGCGACGCTGGCAGAGGTGCAGGTTTTCCGGTCGAAGGTTCCTCGGACTTGGCCGTTGGTGTCGGAGGTGAGGTGCCGGTTACCGGTGTCGCAGTAGATGGTGATTATGACGCCGGGGAGGGGACGGTTGAGGCCGTCGACGGTGTGGATGATGGACTCCTGCGCGGTGAGGGCGAGGGTTCCGGCTAGGAGGATGGCGGCGCGCACTCTTTGGTTATAGCGCTTCGGTATTCTAGGGGTGATGCCTGTGCGAATTTTGTTGTTGTTGGCGGGGTTGGCTGCTTCGGCGGCGGAGTGGTCGAAGCCTGTCGATGTGCTCGTGGACGACGTGGTCTGTGCGAGCTATAAGGCTCGCGTGGATGCCGAGGGGCGGTTGACTGTTTCGCTCACTTTGGCGGAGGGTTGGCACACGTTTGCCATGGACAACTCGATTCGGGCGAATGAGAAGTTGGCGGGGAAGAAGGCTCTGGGGATGGACAGGCCGACAACGTTCGCGGTGTCGGGCGGGTTGGCTGTGGATGGGCCCTGGATGCAGCCGGCGTTGGTGGATTTTTCGAAGCCGGAGTTGCGGATCTTTTCCTGGGGGTTTGAGAAGTCGGCGTTGTTTGCGGCGAAGGTGAAGCGGGTGGGTTCCGAGAAAGTTGCTCGGATTGGAATTAAGGCGCAGGCTTGTACGCCGGCGATTTGCAAAGACATTAGCAAAGAGTTGGAGTTGGACCTTTCGTTGGCGGCGGGGCCGGCGGAGGCTGGGGTGGCGGGGTTGAGCGCGGTCCGCACGCAGTGAATATACTGGTCGCTGCATGTGGCCAGTCTCAGTTCTGCTTTTAGCGGCGGGGTTGTTCGATACGGACGTTCTGCCGGTGTTTCGCGCGAAGTGTTTGGGGTGTCATAGCGCGAAGGCTCGGAGTGGAGGTTTGTCGCTTGAGAGCGTGGACGATGTTCTGCGCGGGGGGAAGTCTGGCGGGGCGATTGTGGCGGGGAAACCTTCCGATAGTCTGCTGCTTTCCATGGTGGCGACCGGGAAGATGCCGATGGGCGGTGGGCGGCTGACGGACGCTGAGATTGGGGCTGTGCGCACTTGGATTGAGCGGGAGGACCGGAAGGCACCGGTGGCGGAGCGGGATGTGACCGCAATTTTGGCCGCGAAGTGCTGGGTTTGTCATGGGCGGCGGGAGAAGATGGGCGGGTTGGACCTGCGCACGCATGATTCGATTTTGCGGGGCGGGAAGACGGGGGCGGCGGTGGTGGCGGGGCGGCCGGAGGAGAGCCTGCTGGTGAAGCGGATTGCGGCGCAGGAGATGCCGCCGCCGAAGTTGCAGGAGCAGTATTCGGTGCGCGGGTTGACCGATGATGAGCTGGCCAAGGTTCGGCAGTGGATTGCGGATGGGGCTCAGCCGGATGCGGAGCGGGCGTTGGAGGTTAGTGTTGCCAGTGATCCGGCGATTCGGGTGAAAGACAGGGATTTTTGGGCGTTTCGGACGCCGGTGGGGGTGAAGGGCGGGTCGATTGATTCGTTGGCGGGACGGCCGTTGGCGCCGGCGGCTTCGGATCTGACGTTGTTGCGGCGGGTGTATTTTGACTTGATCGGGTTGCCGCCGACGCCGGAGGAGGTGAGGGCGTTTGTGGCGGATCGGGATCCGGGGCGGTATGAGAAGTTGGTGGATAGGCTGTTGGCGTCGCCGCGGTATGGGGAGCGGTGGGCGCGGCATTGGTTGGACGCGGTGGGATATACGGACAGTGAGGGCGGGAATTCGCTGGATCAGACGCGGCCCGATGCGTGGCGGTATAGGGATTATGTGATTCGGTCCTTCAACGCGAACAAGCGTTACGACCGGTTTTTGGTGGAGCAACTGGCGGGGGATGAGTTATTTGATTACCGGGCGGCGAAGCGGCTGACGCCGGAGCAGGTGGAGTTGCTGGCGGCGACCGGTTTCTGGCGGACGGCGCCGGATGCGACGTACAGCACCGAGCAGAATTTTATTCCCGAGCGGATGGATGTGATTGCGGGGCAGATTGAGGTTTTGGGGTCTGCCGTGATGGGGCTTTCGGTGGGGTGCGCGCGGTGCCACGATCACAAGTACGATCCGATTCCGACGCGGGATTATTACCGGCTGGTGTCGGTGCTGGCACCGGCCTACGACCCTTATCATTGGCTGCCGCCGTTGTATCCTTGCGGGGGCGTGGGGGCGAAGTGCGATGAGAAGTCGACACGGTATATCTTGCCGGTGGCGACGGAGGAGTGGGAGCAGGTTGCCGCGTTTAATGCGCCGATTGAGGCTCGGGTGAAGGAGTTGCAGGCGTTGGTTGAGAAGGAGCCCAAAGACAAGCGGGGGCCGTTGGAGGAGCAGGTTAAGAAAGAGCGCGGGAAGCTGAAGCCGTTGCCACTGGTGCGGGCGTTGTTTGACCTTGGGCCGGAGCCGCCGCCGACGCGGATTCTGTTGCGCGGGGATGCGACGACGCCGGGGGCACTGGTGGCCCCGGGGGCGCCGTCGATTCTGTCCGCGGTGGGGCGGGAGTATGCGTTGGAGCCGGTGGGGCATTCGAGCGGGCGGCGATTGGCATTGGCCAAATGGTTGACGCATGCGGAGCATCCGTTGACGGCGCGGGTGATGGTGAACCGGATTTGGCAGCACCATTTTGGGACGGGGCTGGTGGCGACGCCGGGGAATTTCGGTCGCATGGGTGCGGCACCGACGAATGAGAAATTGCTGGATTGGCTGGCGGTGGAGTTCGTGCGGAGCGGGTGGGACGTGAAGGCGATGCACCGGCGGATTTTGTTGTCGGGGACGTACCGGCAGCGGTCGGGCGCGGATGGGTTTCCGTTGCGGCGGATTGACGCGGAGAATGTGCGGGACGCGATTTTGCAGATGGCGGGGCGGCTGGAGCCGCGGGCGTTTGGGGACGCGGATAAGTTCAAGGTGCAGGCGGACGGGGAAGTGGTGACCGACAGTTTGCGGCGGTCGGTTTTTGTGGCGCATCGGCGGACGCAGCCGTTGTCGTTGTTGGAGACGTTTGACCAGCCGTTTATGAATCCGAACTGTGTGCAGCGGGGATTGTCTGTTGTGTCGTCGCAGGCGCTGCATATGATGAACAGCGACTTGACGCGGGAGAATGCGCGGTTCATGGCGGGGCGGATTATTGATGCCGTTGGGGAGGACTTGGCGGCGCAGGTGGAGCGGGCGTATTTGTTGGCGTTTGCGCGGGTGCCTACCGCCGAGGAGTCGCGGATGGCGGTGGCGGCGTTGGAACGGATGCATGGAGAGTGGGAGAAGCCGTTGGAAAAAGAGCGGCCGGCGGAACCGGTGCGGAGCCGGGCAAAGTGGCTGGCGTTGGCGACGGTCTGCCACACGTTGATGAACGCGGCGGAGTTTTTGTATGTTGACTGAGGAGCGAGGGATGGCGACACGGAGAGATTTCTTTTCGCGCATGTCCGATGGGTTGATGGGCACGGCGCTGGCGGGGCTGTTTGCGCAGGATTTGCGGGCGGGCGGGTTGCACGATTTGACGCCGAAGAAGACGCACCACGCGCCGAAGGCGAAGGCGATTATTCAGTTGTTCATGAATGGCGGACCGAGCCAGGTGGACCTGTTCGACCATAAACCGGCGTTGACGAAGTATGCGGGGCAGGCGCCGAGCAGGGACTTGGCGGCGGAGGTGCGGGCTGTGCGGGAGACGGGCGGGTTGATGCCTTCGCCGTACAAGTTTGCGCGGCATGGGAAGTCGGGGTTGGAGATCTCCGAGATGCTGCCGCATTTGGCGAAGGTGGTGGATGAGATCAGCGTGGTGAAGTCGATGTACACGACGCACCTGGCGCATGAGGCGGCGCTGTTTTTGATGCATGGGGGGAGGATTCTGCCTACGCGGCCGTCGTTGGGGGCGTGGATTACGTATGGGCTGGGATCGGAGAATCAGAACCTGCCGGCGTATGTGGTGCTGGATGATCCGAAGGGGCCGCCGATTAACTTCATTCAGAACTGGCAGGCGGGGTGGATTCCGGCGGTGTATCAGGGGACGCGGGTGCGGAGCGAGGGTTCGCCGATTTTGAATTTGCATGCGAAGCAGGAGTACCCGGCGGGGGTTGTGGATTTGAGCCGGAGCTTGCTGCATGGGATGGACGCGGGGCACAAGGCGCGGCATCCGGGGAATGCGGAGTTGGAGGCGCGGATTGCCAATTACGAGTTGGCCGCGCGGATGCAGATGGCGGCTACGGATGCGCTGGATGTTTCGTTGGAGAGTGCGGCTACGCGGACGGCGTATGGGATGGACGATGAGCGGACGGCTTCTTATGGGAAGCGCTGTTTGATGGCGCGGCGGCTGGTGGAGCGGGGCGTGCGGCTGGTGCAGGTTTATATCGAAGGCCAGATTTGGGACAACCACAATAAGATCCGGGCGGGGCTGGAGTATGCGTGCGGAAAGACGGACCAGCCGGCGGCGGCGTTGATTCGGGATTTGAAGGACCGGGGGTTATTGGATTCGACGCTGGTGGTGTGGGGCGGGGAGTTTGGACGGTTGCCGATTGCGCAGGACCCGGGGGTGAATGCGGGGCG
>JBIKOG010000220.1:0-12891 GCA_044358225.1 Bryobacteraceae bacterium
GGATGGTTTGTTGAAGAAGGAGGCGTGGCCGATTGACGGGGTGGTGGTGTTGGTGGGGGATACGCCGGATTTGGTGCGGGTGAATGTGCGGCTGCCGGAGCGATTGCGGTGGTTGGCGCCGTTTGTGTTGGGGGAGGCGGTACGGGGGGCGGGGTTCGAGTTGGTGCCATTTGTGGGGTGCCCTTCGGATGGGCAGCGGGGCCCGCTGGCGGCACCGGTGGGGGAGGACGCTTGGGTGCCGGTTTCGGCGCGGGTTGCGGGGGCCGTGGCGTATTATTCGAGCGGGGGAACCGGGATTTTGGCGCCGCGCGGGTGGCAGTGTTTGAATCGGTATGGATCGGGTGGGAGTGGATTGATTGTCAGGCCGGGGCCGGTGATGTTTGCTTCGGAGTTGGCCGGGGCGGTGGTGGTGTCGGAGTATGCATGGGGGGAGGGCTCGGGGCGGGATCTGGTTTCACGGGTTGTGGCGCAGGTGTTCCCGGAGTTCCGGTGGTACTTGGACCGGGTGCTGGCCACGTTCGAACTGGACTTGCCGCGTGGGCCGGTGGCGACCGATGTTTTGAAGCGGCGGGGGGCACGAGTCGTGGAGTACCGGACGCCGGGCGGGATGGAGGGGTTGGGGACGGATGGTTTGGTGAAGAAGGAGGCGTGGCCGATTGACGGGGTGGTGGTGTTGGTGGGGGATACGCCGGATTTGGTGCGGGTGAATGTGCGGCTGCCGGAGCGATTGCGGTGGTTGGCGCCGTCGATATTGGGGGCGGCGGTGGCGGAGTCGGGGAAATCGGAAAGGTAGGATTTCGCTGGTGTCACGGTACCAAGGGGAATCTGGAGGGGGAATCTGGGGAGGGGGAGGGGAAATCGGGAATCTGGGGTTTTTCCGGTGTCACGGTACCAGGGGAAATCGGGGGAACTTTTTGGGGGCTGGGGACGTTGGGGTTGGTATGGTCAGACAGATTCGAGAGTGGGCGGTGACGTTGGTGTTGATGCTGTGGGCGACTTCCATGGTCGCGCAGGCGTTTGTGGTGCCGACCGGGTCGATGGAGTCGACGGTGATGACGGGGGACCATATTGTGGTCGATAAGGTGGCTTATGGGTCGGGGGCGGCGCTGTTGCCGCACCAGCCCGTTCGGCGGGGCGATGTTGTTACGTTTCGCTATCCGCTCGGGATCGACAAGATGTTTGTGAAGCGGGTGATTGGGGTGCCGGGGGATCGGGTTCGTTTGGAGGAGAACCGGCTCTACTTGAATGGGCGGTTGACGGCGGAACCTTATGTGCAACTGGCGGGGCCGAACTTGGATCCTTATGCGGCGAATTTTCCTTCGCTGCCGCCGGCGGCGGGGATCTATCCTCGGGGGGCGGCCATGCTTCGGGACCACGTTCGGGAGGGGGAGTTGATCGTGCCGGAGAGGTATTATCTATGTCTCGGGGACAACCGGCAGAACTCGGATGATTCGCGGTATTGGGGGTTGGTGCCTCGGGAGAATATTGTCGGCAAGCCGCTGCTGGTTTGGTGGTCCTTTGATGCGCCCACCGAGTATCTGGACGAGTATTCGCCTCGGCAGGTTTGGAATTTGGTGACCACGTTTGTGACGAAGACGCGGTGGGATCGGACGCTGCAGTTTATCCGGGCGTATCCGCTGGGTTAGCGGCTGTACTTGTAGATGAGGTCGAGCATTTCCTTGTAGAGCTTGCGTTCGCGGGTGGTGTCGCCTTGGGCGACGGCGTCGTGGACGCAGTGCTCCAAATGCTGGTGCATGAGCTCCTGGCTGACGCCGCGGAGGGCTTGTTGGACGGCGGCGATCTGCATGAGCACGTCCATGCAGTAGCGGTCCTCCTCCACCATTTTGGCGAGGCCGCGGACTTGGCCTTCGATTCGTTTGAGCCTTTTGAGGGCGGCGGCGTTGCGCATTATTTGAACCTCCGGAGGCGCAGGCTGTTGGCCAGGACACTGAATGAGCTGAAGGCCATGGCGGCGCTGGCGAAGATGGGGTTGAGAAGTCCGAGAGCCGCGATGGGGATGCCGGCGGCGTTGTAGCAGAAGGCCCAGAAGAGGTTCTGGCGCATGATTTTTACGGTCAGTTTGGAGAGGCGGATGGCGTCGGCGACGGCGGTAAGGTCGTTGCGGAGGAGGGTGACTTCGCCGGCCTCGACGGCGATGCCGGCGCCGCTGGCCATGGCGATGGCGGCGTCGGATTGGGCGAGGGCGGGAGCGTCGTTGATGCCGTCGCCGACCATGGCGACTTTGCGTCCTTTGGCTTGATAGGCGCGGATGGCGTCCCGCTTCCCGCCGGGGAGGACGCCGGCGGTGACTTCTGTGATGCCGGATTCTTTAGCGATTTGGTTGGCGGTGGCGGGGCGATCGCCGGTGAGCATGGCGACTTCGAGGCCGAGTTGGTGGAGGGTTGCTATTGCGGCTTTGGAGGTGGGGCGGATGGGGTCGTTGACATCGAAGGCGCCGGCGGGGCGGTTGTCGATGGTCGCGGCCATGGTGGCTTCTTCGGGGCTGCCGACCCAGGCGGGGCGGCCGACTTTGACGGTGTGACCGTTGATGATGCCGGTGGCGCCTTGGCCGGGTTCGGCTTGGAAGCTGGTGACGGTTAGGGGCGTGCTGTTGGCGTAGCGGACGATGGCTTGGGCTAATGGATGTTCGCTGGCGGCTTCGAGGCTGGCGATGTAGGGGAGGTCTTCGGCCGTGCCGGTGTAGCGGGTGACGGTGGGTCGGCCCTCGGTGATCGTCCCGGTTTTGTCGAGGACTACCGTCTGGACTTGGGCGAGGCGTTCGAGGGCTTCGCCGCCTTTGATGAGGACGCCGAGTTTGGCGGCCTGGCCGGTTGCGACCATGACGGCGGCGGGGATGGCGAGGCCCATGGCGCAGGGGCAGGCGATGATCAGCACCGCTACGGCGGCGGAGAGGGCGCGGCCGGGATCGGCTCCGGTCATGAGCCAGGCGATGAGGGTTGCGAGGGCGATGATTAGGACTGTGGGGACGAAGATGGCGCTGACTTTGTCGGCCAGTTTTTGCATGGGGGCGCGGGTGGATTGGGCTTCGCGCATCATGCGGCCGATTTGGGAGAGGGTTGTTGCCGGGCCGACGGCGGTGACCTTGATTTCGAGGGCTCCGGTGCCGTTGACGGTGCCGGCGGAGAGAGGGTCGCCGGGGTGCTTTTCGACGGGGATGGGTTCGCCGGTGAGCATGGATTCGTCGATGGCGGAGTGGCCGGTTTGGATGACGCCGTCGACGGGGATGCGGGCGCCGGGTTTGATGAGGGCTATGTCGTTGGTTTTTACGAGTTCGATGGGGGTTTCGATGGATTCGTTGTTCGTGATGATGAGCGCGGTGGCGGGTTGGAGTTGGGCGAGTTCGCGGAGGGCGGAGGCGGTTTCGCGGCGGGCTCGCAGCTCGAACATTTTGCCCGTCAGGACGAGGGCGATGATGAAGATGACGGCTTCGTAGTAGACGTCCGGCATGAGGCCGCGGGCGTGGAACTGGTGGGGGAAGAGTGTTGCTGCCAGGGAATAGAGGAACGCTGAGCCGGTGCCGACGGCGATGAGCGTACTCATGTCGAAGCGGCCGTGTTTCAGGCCTTGCGCGGCGCGGATGTAGTATTCGCGGCCTGGGACTGCCATGACGAAGATGGCGGCGATTAGCTGGGGGTAGGTGTTGCCGTGGCCGGTGAAGGGCATGGCGGCCATGATGATGGCGCCGAGGGTTAGGCTGATGATCGCGTGGCGGCGGGTTTTTGGGTATTCGTCGGGGGTGGTTTGCTGTTCGGCTTTGTAGCCGGCGTCTTCGATGGCTTGTTTGAGTTGGGTTTCGGTGGTTTTGTTGGGGTTGAAGGTGATTTTGGCTTCGTTGGCTAACAGGTTTACTTGGGCTTTTGTGACACCTTCGGTTTTGGTGAGGGCCCGTTCGACGTGGCCGACGCAGGCGGCGCAGGTCATGCCTTGGATTTGGAGGGTGAGTTGTTGGGTCGACTGTGGGGCGGGTGCCTTGGATTCGGGTGGCGGCGGTTGGGCGGGGGCGGAGTCACCTAGCTCATAGCCTTCTTCTTCGATGGCCGCTTTGATTAACGCCTCAGTGGCGATGGCGGGGTCGCGGGTGATGGTGGCGGTGTTGGTGGCGAGGTCGGCTCGAACCGCTTCGACGCCTTCGAGGGCGCGGAGGGCGCGTTCGACATGGCCTACGCAGGCATCGCACATCATACCCCGTATGGGTATTGTGGCTGTTTCGGTTGCCACTTAGGCGCGGGTGGCGGGGTAGCCCGCACCGGTGACGGCGGCGATGGCGGCGGCGGGATCGATGGCTTCGATTTCGGCCGATCCTACTTGTACTTCGTGGATGCGGACGTCAGGGACGCGTTCGAGAGCTCGCTTGACGCGGGCGACGCAGGCCTGGCAGTGCATGCCTTCAATCTGGAGTTTTATCGCTGACATGATTCGTATACCCTATACGGGTATGCTATCACGGCTGGCGGCGACGCTGCTGCCGAGGGTGACGAGGCCGAGGGCTAGCATCAAGATCTCGCTGTCGGCGAGGTTGTGTTCGAAGACGCCGGTGACGAGGACTCCGATCAGGAATGCCGCGATGCCGTGGAGGATCCATTTGCGGTCGCCGTGCGCGCGAATGGCGGCACGGGCAATCCCTCCGGTGGCCCAACAGAAGAAGCCGATGATGGCGAACATGGCGGGGAGGCCGCGGTCGGCGGCGAACTGGATGTAGATGTTGTGGAGATGGCCGTACCACCAGGCTCTTGGGAAGGGCCGGGGGATGTCTTCGGGGGCGTATCTATCGAAGTTGCGCTCGACTTGTTCGGGGCCGACGCCGAGGAACGGGTGGGCTTCGATGATGGCGATGCCGGTGCGGAAGAGGGCTTTGCGGTGGCCGTTGGAATCGGTATCGCCACGGGGTTGGACGATGGACAGGACGCGATCCTTTTCCGGTTGCGGCATGACGGCAACGGCGGCCAACGCCAATACTGGTGCGGCCAGGACGAACATTTTGCGCCAGGACCAGAGGAGGTACAGGGTGCCGGCGAAGGTGCCGATCCAGATGCCGCGGGTCCAGCCGAGGAAGATGGCGAGGGCGATGAGGGTGAGCACGGCCGGGACGCGCCAGCGGAGGGGTTTGGTGAAGAGGAGGTAGGCCGCGCCGATTAAGAAGACGGCCATCATGGTGCCGCCGAAGGTCATCCAATGGGACATGAAGCCGGTGATGCGGCTGGCGATATAGGCGTCGGTAAAGCTGACGCCGGCGGCTTTGGCGGCGCTGTATTTCTTTGTGTATTGGAGGAGGCTCCAGAGGGCGGAGAGGGTGCCGCCGGCGCCGAGGGCGGCGAGGATGTATTTGGCCGAGTCCGGTCCGCGGTAGGCGGCGGCGAGGCAGGGGACGATGAGATAGACGAAGAATTTGCGGATTTGCGGGTAGGCCGCGGCGGGGGATTGGGAGAGGCCGGCGGCGAGGAGGGTCCAGGCGAAGAAGAAGAGGAGCTGGGATGCCCCGGGGGGGTATTGGGCGCGTCGCCAATCGCGGATGGTGAGGAGGATGGCGGCGCCGAGGCAGATCTGGGAGGCGGCGATGGAAACGACGCTGAGGGCGAGTGCGGCGCCGGCGGCGAGGATGGGCCAGTTGTCACGTTTGAGGGCGTCACGCATGGGAAAGGAGCGAGTATGACAGAATTAGAGTGTCTTTCGACAGCCTATGCAGATTTATCTCCTCCGGCATGGCATCGCCGAGGACGCCAGTCCTGGACAGGCGGATGCCGATCGCGCTTTGACCCCTGAGGGGATAAAGCGGTTGCGCGAGATTTTGAAGCGCGCGCGAACTGCGAGTGTCTCGCCGACGATGATTGTGACGAGTCCGTATGTGCGGGCGCGTCAGACGGCGGAGATGGCGGCGGAGATTTTGGGGTATTCCGAGGAGTTGGTGCCGTCGGTGAAGCTGGTGCCGATGGCGTCGCCGGTGGAGACGTGGGCGGAGGTTAGGACGCTGCGCGGGGAGCCGAGCTTGCTGCTGGTGGGGCATGAGCCGCATATGAGTGGTTTTTTGGGTTTTTTGTTGGGGACGCCGGAATTGCGGGTGGATTTTAAAAAGGGCGCGATGGTGCGGGTGGATTTGTTTGAGTTGGGAGTGCAGCCGCGGGGCGTGTTGAAGTGGATGATGGCGCCTAAGCTGGCGTTGTAGGGGTTGGGTGTTCGGGGCCGGGTTGCTTCCGGGGATTTTACCCGGCGGTAATTAATGCGTGTGTGACACGGGTTTTTGGGGGGCGGATGGCGTTGGAGCCGGTGCTGTTGGGGTGGGCGTTCGGGGCATAATGTTTGGTATGCCGGTTGCTGTTGAACCTCCTGTTTCGGTGATTGCTCCGCCACCCAAGTTGTGGACGCGGGAGGAGTGTGCGCTGTTGGAGCAGGCGGGGTTGGCGGATCTGGATCGGTATGAGCTTATCGGCGGGGAGTTGGTGCTGAAGACGCCGAAGAATAAACTGCACCTGCTGGTCCAGGCGCTGCTGCATCAATGGCTGGTTGGTTTTGCCGGCGTGCTGCGGGCGCTGCAGGAGCCGACAATTGACCTGCGGGCGGGAGATGAAGCGACGAGCGCGCCCGAGCCTGACGTTGTTCTGCTGAGCCGGACGATTCGCGAGATTTCCGGACGGCCGGGGCCGGGGGACTTGCTGTTGGTGGCGGAGGTGTCCGGGGCGACGCTGGCGTTTGATTTGACCGTTAAAGCCGGGCTGTATGCGCGGGCTGGGATTGCGGAGTATTGGGTTGTCGATCTCCACGGGCGGCGGGTGATCTTGCACAGGCGACCGGAGGCGGGCGCGTATCTGGACGTGGCGGCTTATGCCGAGGATGAGTTCGTGGCGACGCTGGGGGCTCCGGAGGCGTCGATTCGGGTGGCGGATCTGTTCTAGCGGATGGCTCGCGAATGGCGGGTAGGCGACCGGCTGGCTAACCGTTGGGAGATCCGTCGGGTGATGAAGGGCGGGATGGGCGTGGTGTACGTCGTCTACGACCACGAGACGCAAGATGTTCTGGCGGCGAAAACGTTTCAGGACGAGGCACTGGTGCGGAACCCGCGGATTGCGCCGCTGTTCCGGAAAGAGGCGCTGGCGTGGGTGGGGTTGGAGGCGCATCCGAATATTGCGCGGGCTTCGTTTGTGGAGGAGATTGCGGGGAAGCCGGTGCTGTTTTTGGAGTATGTCAGCGGCGGGGACTTGAGCGCGTGGGTGGGGACGCCGCGGCTGATGGACGACCTGGCGCAGGCGCTGCGGTTCGCGTTGTCGTTCTGCGACGGGATGGTGCATTTGCGGGCGAAGGGCGTTCAGGCGCATCGCGACATTAAGCCGCAGAACTGTTTGATTACCGAAGACGGGGTGTTGAAGATTACCGATTTCGGGCTGGTGAAAGTGCGGGGGGAAGTTGAGACGGAGATGCGGGAGAGTTCGTCGGCGCCGGACTCGGTGACGGTGAGCCGGACGGGACGGGCTACGGGGACGGCGACGCATATGCCTCCGGAGCAGTTTCGGGATTCGAAACATGTCGGGGTGACGGCGGACATTTACTCGTTTGGCGTGACGCTGTTTCAGATGCTGACGGGGATTCTGCCGTACTCGGCTTGGCCGTGGGACGAGTGGGCGGAGGCGCACATGTACGCGGCGCCGCGGATTGAGGAGATTCCGCACGAGGGGTTGCAGGTGGTGGTGGCGCGGTGTTTGGAGAAGCACACGGTGCACCGGTATCAGGACTTTGGGACGTTGCGGGCGGAGTTGGCCTCCATTTATGAGTCCTTTACTTGCGGGCCGGCTCCGGTGGCGGCGGTGGCGGTGGCTGTGGAGAGTGACCCGGAACATTGGTTCCATAAGGGCGTTTCGCTGGCGTCGTTGGGGATGCGGGAGCGGGCGATGCTGTGTTACGACCGGGCATTGGCTTTGGATGCGGGGCAGGCGCGGGTGATGACGCGGCGGGGGGATTTGCTGGTTGCGATGGGGCGGCGGGAGGAGGCGGTGGGGTGGTACGACCGGGCGCTGGGGTGTGAGCCGGGGTTGGCGGCGGCCTGGTTTGGGAAGGGCGCGGCGCTGGGGGATTTGGGGCTGCTGGACCGGGCGTTGGAACTGGCTCCGCTGTTGGCGCCGGCGTGGGTGAGCCGCGGGGTGGTGTTGGAGAAACTGGGGCGGGCGGAGGAGGCGGCGCGGAGTTTGCATCGGGCGGTGCAGATTCATCCGCTGTTGGCCGAGGGGTGGGTTGCGTTTGGCGACTTGCACCGGCGGAGCGGGCGGCTGGAGGAGGCGCAGGCGTGCTTGAAGCAGGCCGTGGCGCTGCATGCGCATCTGCCGCTGGTGTGGTGCGGGCGGGGGGATGTGTTGCTGGCGTTGCGGCGGTGGGAGGACGCGGCGGAGAGCTTTCAGCAGGCCTTGGAATTGGACATGACGTGTGGGGCCGGGTGGTTGGGGTTGGGGAAGGCGTATGTGGGTTGGCGGGGGCATGCGGCGGAGGCGGTGCATTGTTTGGGGCGGTATTTGGAGATGGACTCCGGGGACGAGGAGGCGTGGTTGTACCGGGGGATGGGGCTGGCGGAATTGGAACGGTGGGACGAGGCGGTGGCGGCGTATGAGCGGGCCGGCGGGGCTGGGGAGGTGTGGGAGCGGAAGGCGGTGGCGCTGGAGCAGATGGGGGATGTGCGGGGGGCGGCGGAGGCGTTTGCGCGGGCGACGGATTTGGCGCCTGGGAGTTTGGGGGCTTGGTTGGGGCGGGCGAAGTTGGCTGGGGAGATGGGGGATTCCGCGGCGGCGCTGGATTGCTATGAGCGGGCGTTGGGGGTGAATCCGTATTCGGCGGAGGCGTTGCTGGGGACGGGGGCGTATGGGGAGTTGGCGCGGTTGCATCCGGAGATGGCGGAGGGGTGGTTTGGGTTGGGGCAGGAGCGGGAGCGGGAGGGGAGTTTGGCGGCGGCGGCCGAGGGGTGCCGGTTGGCGTTGCAGACGGAGGAGACGGCGGAGGCGTTGCACCAGCGGGGTTCGGATTTGTTGGAGGAGGCGCGGGCGGAGGAGGCGTTGGTGTATTTGGACAAGGCGCTGGCGTTGGAGCCGGGGCGGCGGTTTGCGTTGTCGGAGAGGGCGCAGGCGTTGGGGATGTTGGGGCGGGCGGAGGAGGCTGTGATGGCTTATGAGAAGGCCATTGCGGTGGATCCGGAGTTTTGGGTGCTGTGGTACCGGAAGGGGGTGTTGTTGCAGACGCCGTTGGGGCGGTATCGAGAAGCGTTGGCTTGTTTTGAGCGGGTGGCGGCGTTGGGAGGGACGGCGATGGGGGCGCTGATTGCGCAGTGCCGGGTGGGGATGGGACGGGAGGGGTAGGCGGGCGGAGGCGGCGGCGACGTACACATAGGCCCGAGCGGTGGTTGGGGGCTATGGTGCCGACGGGGGAGGGTTTGCAGGCGCAGTTGGGGCGGTACGGAAATGGGGGCGTGTGTGGACGAGGTGCCGCGGATGGATGATGGGTGCGCAGTGCGTTGCCGGAGTGGGGGCCGGCGTATGTGAGGGCCACTGCGGTGGATCCGGAATTTTGGGTGCTATCGTACCGGCGGAGGTTGTTGTTGCAGGCGCCGTTGGGGCCGTACGGAGATGGGGGCGTTGATTTGGCGGCTATGCGGAGGTGATTTTTGTGAGCAAGGCGCGGGCTTCTTGTTCTGTTGTGATGCGGCCTTCGAGTTGGGCGTCTTCGAGTTCTTTGAGCAGTTGGCCGATTTGGGGGCCTTTGGGGATGCCCATGTTGAGGAGATCGTCGCCGGTTAGGAGGCGCTTCGGGGTTAGGGCTTCGGTTGGGGTGTTTGCCAGTTCTTCGCGGCACCGGTTGTAGGCTTCGAGGTGGCCGTTGGATGACACGGCGTCGAGGCGGTGGAGTTCCAATAGCTCCGGCATGATTCGCTGGCGGAGGAAGCGCTTACGGGTGCTTGTGCGCATCGTCTTTACCGCCAGGAATTTCATGTGCTGGGCTACGAGTTCGTGCACCGTGTCGATGACTTCGTTGGGGTACTTCAGGCGGTGGAGGATTTCGGTGGCCATGCGGGCTCCTACACTTTCGTGGCCGTTGAAGCGGATGCGGTCTGTTTCGGTGAACGTCGGGGGCTTGCCGATGTCGTGCAGGAGGACGCCCCAGGCCTGGGTGATCGTCGGTTTGTCGAGGCCCTCCACCATCATGAGCGTGTGGGTCCAGACGTCGCCTTCGGGGTGGAAGTTGGGGGGCTGGCGGACGCCTTGGAGCGCTTTTACTTCGGGGAGGATTTGTTCGAGCAGGTTGAGTTCGTTGAGGAGTTCGAGGCCTCGGCGGGGATGGGGTTCGGTGAGAATGCGGGAGACTTCGTCGCGGATGCGTTCGGGGGATACCGTTTGGATTTGCGGGCTGTGGGCGCGGATGGCGTGGGCGGTGGCGGGTTCGATTTCGAATTCGAAGCGGGCGGCGAAACGGACGGCTCTTAGCAGGCGGAGGTGGTCTTCGGCGAAACGTTGGTCGGGGGCGCCGATGGCGCGGATGGTTTTGTTGGCTAGATCGTGGCGGCCATTGACGTGGTCGATGATCTGGTTGGTTTGGGGGTCGTAGAAGAGGCCGTTGATGGAGAAGTCGCGGCGGGCGGCGTCGCGTGCGGGGTCGGTTTCGAATTGGACGGACTGGGGGTGGCGGCCGTCGAGGTAGGGGCCGTCGGAACGGAAGGTGGCGATTTCGACGCCGTGCCAGAGGATGACGCCGAAGTGGGCGCCGATGAGTTCGGCGCCGGGGAAGAGGGCTGTGAGTTCGGTGGGTTGGGCGTCGGTGGCGACGTCGAAATCCTTGGGTTGCCGGTTGAGGAGGTGATCGCGGACGCAGCCGCCGACCAGATAGGCCTTGTGGCCGCTCGAGTGGAGGCGGGAGAGAATCTGCGTCACCGGGGAAGGGAGGATCATCCTACACCCATGGTGCCGCAAATTGGGCGCTATTATGGAACCTGTAATGCCTGAGCCTGCAGAGCGCTTGGCAACGACCTCGAAAGTCGTCGTTGCCACAACCGTAGCCCTTTCGTTCATTTCCTTTTGGCGGGGTGCCGCCATTGTTCTTTCCGATCTGGCGTCGACGATGTACTACGTTGGCGGGATCACGGAATCGGCGATTGGGAAGTCGGCGCCGTGGTTTGTGCTGTCGGTGATGTTTTTCAGTTTCGCGGTGCGCTCCATTTACATGGAGAGCTGCGGGATGTTTGTGCGGGGCGGCGTGTATGTGGTGGTGAAGGATTCGATCGGGCCGTCGATGGCGAAGTTGTCGGTTTCGGCGCTGGTGGTGGACTACATTTTGACGGGGCCGATATCGGCGGTGTCGGCAGGGCAGTATTTGGGCCATTTGGTGAACGAGATGGCGGAGCTGGCGCACCAGCCGTTGCACGTGTCGCCGAACCTGTTTGCGGTGTTTTTCGCGGTGGTGGTGACGGCGTGGTTCTGGCGGTCGAATATCCGCGGGATTCACGAGTCGTCCGGGCACGCGTTGCACATTATGCAGATCACGACGGTGATGGTGGTTTGCATGCTGATCTGGTGCGGGGTGACGCTATTGATCCGGGGCGGGGCACCGTTGCCGCCGCCGCCGTTGCCTTCGAACCTGACGATGAATGAAGAGAGCCTGGGGTGGCTGCACGGGACGTTCTGGGCGCAGTTGCCTGTGGTGTTGATGGTTGTGGGGTTTGGGCATTCGCTGCTGGCGATGAGCGGGTTTGAGACGCTGGCGCAGGTGTACCGGGAGATTGCGTATCCGAAGTTGAAGAACCTGCGGATTACCGCCAATATCGTATGTATTTACGCGACGATGTCGACGGGGTTGTTGTCGATTCTAGCTGTGATGATTATTCCGGACGCGATCCGGCCGCAGTATAAAGACAACCTGTTGGGGGGCCTGGCGATGAGCCTGGAAGGCCCGCATTTATTGAAGCTGATCTTCCACATTTTTGTCGTGATTATTGGCGTGCTGCTGCTGTCGGGGGCGGTGAACACGAGTCTGATTGGCGCCAATGGCGTGTTGAACCGGGTGGCCGAAGATGGCGTGTTGTTGAACTGGTTCCGGAAGCCGCACGTGAAGTTCGGGACGACGTTCCGGATTGTGAACCTGATCACGCTGCTGCAGGTGGCGACGATTATCGGGAGCCAGGGCGACCTGTATTTGTTGGGCGAGGCGTATGCGTTTGGTGTGGTGTGGAGCTTCTTTTTAAAGGGGCTGGGCGTGTTGGCGCTGCGGTTCCAGCGCACCGATCAGGAGTATAAGACGCCGTTCAATTTGAAGATTGGCGGGCGGGAGTGGCCGATCGGGTTGGGGCTGACGGTGGGCGCGTTGTTCTTTGTGGCGATCGCGAATCTGTTCACGAAGAAGATTGCGACGATTTACGGGATTTCGTTTACTTTGCTGTTGTTTGCGTTGTTTATCGTTTCCGAGAAGGTGAACAAGCGGCGGGCGAAGGTGGGGGCGAAGAAGGGGTTGGAGGAGTTCAACCTGGACCATCAGCCGCAGGTGGACGTGGCGCATTTGAAGGCGCGGCCGGGGTGTGTGCTGGTGGCGTTGCGCGACTACAACAACATGGAGCATTTAAGGCGGGTTCTGGAGAAGACGAACCTGCGGCGGCATGACGTGGTGGTGATGACGGTGCATCCGATTTCGGCGGGGGCGGGCGAGTTTGAGTTGCAGGACGAGCAGTTGTTTGGAACGTATGAGCAGGAGCTGTTTTCGCGGGTGGTGACGGTGGCGGAGCGGGAAGGGAAGCCGGTGGAGTTGCTGGTTGTGCCGGCGAGCGATCCGTTTGGGGCGATGTGCCAGGCGGCGGCGACGTTGAAAGCGTCGCGGCTGGTGACGGGGATTTCGGCGCGGATGGTGAGTGATGAACTGGCG
>JBIKOG010000428.1:0-3875 GCA_044358225.1 Bryobacteraceae bacterium
AGTATAGTTCGACGGCGTCGCTGACGGGCCCCCGGAAGTGGGCTTTAAAACCGAAGAGGCGATCTTTTCCGGCGGCGGCGAACTGGCGGCCGTGGGCAGTGATGTCCACGATACCGGGGACGCGTTCGGCGATAATCTGGGCGCCGCGGGCTTCGGCCTCGCCACGGAGGAGGGCGTCGAGCCGGTAGCGGCTGAGGCCATAGGCAGGTTCGGCAAAGCGGCCATTGGCGGAGCGGTTACCGAAGACGAGGCGCATACGTTCCATGCGAGCCGGTTGTTGGTCCAGGAAGGCATCCCAGAGTTGCAGGCGTTCCAGGACCGGGCGAATTTCCGGAGTCAGGAATTCGCCGCACACCTTGTGTTTTGGGACCCGCGAGGGGTCCCAAAGACGGACGGCGGCACCGCATTGCATGGCGGCGAGGGCCGCGGCGGAGCCGGCTAAACCGGCTCCCGCAATGCGAATCCGGGCCAACTAGTTCCCGCCGGAGACAGCGGAATCCTGACGACGCGACGTCAACTGGCGCAGTCCGTCGACGGCAATCCGGCTTTCCGGCAACTCGTGGAGAGCGATCCGGAAGACCTTCTCGGCCATTTTGCGGTTGCCGGCGCGCATGGCGGCCTGGCCCCAGGCTTCGGCCACCGGGCGGGGATAGATGGGCGGTTCGTTGTAGCGCAGGGCGCGTTCGGCGGTGCTGGCCATTTCGAGCGTCTTCCAGGCGCGTTTGGTTTTCCCTTGCGCGAGGTAGATGAAGCCCTGCACGTCCTGAAGAGCAACTTCAAACTCACGGGGCGGGGCGACTTTCACCAGGTCTTTGAACCCTAGTTGAACGGTGCGCATGGCAGCGAGTTCAGTGGTGGCGGCAGCGGCGTCCTTCTTGGCGCTGAAGGCGAGGGCGCGGGCCCAGTGGCGCCAGAACTTTTCGCGGGGGGTGGCGAGTTCCGGCAGGAGAGAGCCGGTGAGGATTTCGTCCCACTTTTCGCCCCAAACGAGGGTGCGCACCATGGCGAAAGAGCCTTGGCGGAAGGCGGTGCGATAGGCGTCGGGAGTCTTCTTTTCCTTGTCGGTTTCAGCGTAGGTGAGGAGCTCTTTGGCAGCGGTGATGGCGGCGTCGAACTGGCCATCGGCGGAGAGCGCGACAGCCAGGAAATGGACGTTGTGGCCGTGGTGGCCGTTGCCGTAGTCCTTATCCTCGGCCATGTACTTGCGTTCGAGGGCGGCGGCGACGGTGAAGGAGTTCTGCGCTTCCTTCAGCTTGCCGGTCTGGGCGTAAATGTGACCGGGCATGTGGAGGGCGTGCGGGATGTTGGGGACCAGCGCGGCGTACTGTTGGCAGCTCTCCCAGGCATCCTTGGCGAAATTGGACCCTTCCCAGCCGTGGATAATGTAGTGATGAACGCCGGGGTGCGCGGGGAACTCCTTGGCCAGTTGGCGAAGGATTTCGACGGACTCCATGCTGCCGGGGCGGGGTTCGCGGGCGGGGGTGTTGAAGCCGTCCATCAAGTGCAGGGCGAGGAAGGTGCGGGATTCGACGTCCTTCGGATTGGCAGCCACGATTTTGCGAAGGCCGGCAACGTAGCCGGCATCGGGGTCGGCGGCATCGGGATTGCGGCGGGCCCAGATGGCATCGATGAAGAGCTTCTCCATCGCGGTGGCTTTACCGGGAACGGCGGCGAGCTCGATCGCCCGTTTGGCCGCGGCGAGGGCGCGTTTGCCATTGGCGGTGGACGGTAGGGTGCCGGGGAGGTGTTTGTCGCGCACAAGCTGGAAATGCGGGCGGTAATCGCCGTTGGCCACCATGGCGACGCCCCACCAGGGCATCGGCGCGGAGGGGTCCAATTGAGCCGCCTGGAGGAAGCTGCGTTCCGCTTCACGGGCCCAGAAGGAGTGCATCTGGGCGACGCCCTGTTCGAAGAACTTGCGGGCTTCGGGGTTGGACGTCGTGATGGGGAAATCGATCTTCCCCTGACCTTCCATGAGCCGGGCGGGAAGCGGGGGAGCGCCCTCACTGACCACCACGCAGTGGCTGGCGGTATCGGCCGCGCCCTGAGCGGCCAGCAGTAAGGAAGCAAAGAACAATAGGAAAGTTGCGCGCATGATTTCTCCGGTTAGCCCTTGCTACATGGTAATGCAGGTTGGGGGTACCAAAATGTTAGAGTAAAGAGATTCTATGACTAAAACGAGCGATATTGGCGAGTTGCAAGCAATCGCCAAACGGGTGCGCCGGCACATTGTCACAATGATTGCCGCCGCCAAGTCGGGGCATCCCGGCGGTTCCTTGTCAGCCGTCGAAACGCTGGTGACCCTGTATTTTGATGTTATGCGTCACGATCCGGCCAATCCGACCTGGGCCGAGCGCGACCGCTTCATTCTTTCCAAGGGCCACGCCGCTCCTGTCCTCTATGGTGTCTTCGCCGAGGCGGGCTATACGCCGGCCGACAGCCTGAACACGCTGCGCAGCATCGGCTCTATTTACCAGGGCCATCCGGATAAGCGATTCATTCCGGCGCTGGAAGCCTCCACCGGATCGTTGGGCGTGGGTCTTTCGCTGGGTCTGGGCATGGCCGAGGCGGCCCGTCTGGACAAGTCCCCGACGCGCGTTTACGTGCTGCTGGGCGACGGCGAAATCCAGGAAGGCCAGATCTGGGAAGCGGCCATGTACGGCTCGTTCCACAAAGTGGACAACATCGTCGCGATCGTCGACTACAACAAGATTCAGTTGGACGGTTTCGTGAAGGACATCATGGAACTGGAGCCGCTGGCGGACAAATGGCGGGCTTCGGGCTGGAATGTGATCGAAGCCGATGGGCACGACTTCGCGGCTCTGCAGAAAGCGTTTGCCGATGCGGCTGCCTGTAAGGGCAAACCGACCGTGTTGATTGCCCACACGATCAAAGGCAAGGGTGTCTCGTTCATGGAGAACAACCCGAAGTTCCACGGCGTTGCGCCGACCAAAGATGAACTCGAGAAGGCGTTGCAGGAGATCGGCGCATGAGCGTTAAAGATAAATTCGAACTGAAACTGGGCGCGGCCACGCGCGAGGCGTTCGGCAAGGCCATTGTCGAATTGGGGAAGGCCGACCAGAATGTTGTTGTCTGCGACGCCGACCTCTCCAAGTCCACCTTCACCCACCTGTTCGCCAAAGAGTTTCCGGAGCGGTTCTTTTCCTGCGGCATCGCCGAAGCCAACATGGTTTCGATCGGCGCCGGTTTGGCATCGAGCGGCAAGGTTGCCTTTGTCGCCAGCTTCTCGGCGTTTGTGCTGAACAAGGGCTTCGAACAGTTGCGCGTCAACGTTGCCTATCCGCAGGTACCGTTGAAGGTTGTTGGAACGCACAGCGGCATTTCGATTGGCGAAGACGGCCCGTCGCAGATGTCGGTGGAAGATCTGAGCCTGGCTTCCTCGTTGGCTGGATTTACCGTAATCAGCCCGGCGGACGAAGTCGCCACGTTCGCGCTGGTGAAGGAAGCCGCCTATTTCGATGGGCCGGTGTTCATCCGCGCAGGGCGTATCAAGGTGCCGTTGGTGTACGGCCCGGATCAGAAGTTTGAAATTGGCAAGGCGATCACGCTGCTGGAAGGCAAGGATCTGACCTTTATCTCCACGGGGCTGATGGTGGCCGAGTGTATCCGCGCCGCCGCCATTCTGGAAGAAGAGGGCATTTCGGCTGGGGTCATCGACATCCACACGATCAAGCCGATCGATCGGGAAGCGATTGCGAACGCCGCCGCTTCGACCGGTTGTATCGTCGTGGCGGAAGAACACTTTACCGATTGCGGTCTGGGCGTGAAAGTCGCGCAGGTGGTTTGCGAAACCAATCCGTGCGTGATGGAATTCCACGGCATGGGCAATTACTACGCCGAGAGCGGTACGCCGG
>JBIKOG010000238.1:0-11643 GCA_044358225.1 Bryobacteraceae bacterium
ATTCCCACAGCCTCGACGACGATCCCTTCGTCGCACTACACACAATCAACGAAAGGAGCCCCAGTCACCATCTCATTCCTTTAGGCTCATCCTTCGATGAGAAAATGCTGTCTTCGTTCATCTTCATGTTCCCCGCCGTCGCCCCCAGCGTGCGCGCCACAATGGCCGGGATATCGTCCAAATCGCCCGCCGGATTCTTCGTCAACCGGATCTTCGATAGCGGGTACCGGTCGAAATACTCGCTCGGCGCCACAAACGGAACGTGCGGCCGCACAAACCCCAAGCCCAGGAAAAACGGGTCATTCCGATGCTTCTCCAAATGAGCAATCGCCCGGTTCGCCGCGTCAAAATCTGCCTGTTCCGAAGCATCCGCCGTCCGCACCGTCCGCATCCCCACGCCCGGCGCAATGTGCGGCGTCAGGTCCCGCGTCTCGCCCCGCGAGTTATGCTCTTTCCCCTGCGGACTGCCGTTGTGCGTCCAGCTCGCCGCGTCCTGCCACCGGTCCGTGCCCACCGTCCCCGGCACGCCCATGTGGTACATCTTCCCTTCCCGAATCGCCTGATACCCATTGTTCTTGAACAACTGCGGCATCGTCACGTGGTTCGGATGGAACTCCCGGAAGTCCGGCCCATTGGTCAAAACCCTCGTCGTGTCCGGACGCAGCCCGGTCAGAAAACTCGCCCTCGAAGGCGCGCACAATGCGTACTGGCAATACGCCCGGTCAAACCGGACGCCGTTCCGCGCCACCCCATCCACGTTAGGCGATTGCACCACCGGGTGCCCATAACAGCCCAGCGCGGTGGACGTCAAATCGTCCGAAACGATGAACAACACATTCATCGGGCGCTTGGGCGCCGCCGCCGCGCCCAGCGCCCCGGCAAGGAAATGTCTGCGGTACATGCACCGCACAATATCAAACCGGTGCCGCGTTAGGGAATTCGCATCCCCCCCGCCGCCGCCGCGCCCAGCGCCACGCTCCCCGCCTTCGCCCCGTTCATCTCCAAAACATACGCCACAACGTCCGCATACACCCCGGGCTTCAACGACCCCGGCGCCGCCGGCGGCATCGTCTTCACCGATTTCTCCAACAACGCCCCCACGCTCCGCCCGCTCCACATCCGCTGGAAATACTCCCCGCCCAGCGGCGTGCCAAACGTCCCGTTCGTCAACGTGCTGCCGTGGCAGACCGCGCAATTGGATTCATACGCCGTCTTCCCGGCCGCCACCTGCGCCGCCGTGAACTGCGGTGCAACGCCGCCCTGCATAACTTCTTTAGCCACCACCGCCGCCGGACCCTTCTTCGCTTCGCTGACAACCGGCGCGCCGCCATTCCCGCCCACAGTAAACGCCAGAATCGCCCCGGAATCGAGCATCGTGCGCGTCACGCCCCCATCGGCCGCTTCCGCCAATCCACCCGGATCCGTCGCCACAAAAATCGTCTTCCCGTCCGGACTCACCGCCGTGTCCCGATACCGGTTCTCCGATTGGAAGTACCGCGAAATATACCCCGCCGCCCGCTTCCCGTCCGCCGTCAACGGCACCACGTACAACGAACCCCGCTTCAACGTCGGCACCAGCAACACCCGGCCCAGCTCTTTCGATTGGAAATGCTCCACGCTCGAAACCGCCACCGTCGGCCAGCAGATGTAGTCGATCCCCTTGCACGCCGGATCGTGGAAGTTGAACCCCGTCGGCACCGTAAACAGCGTCGCCAGCGGCGACACCATCTTTTCCTTGAACGCCGTCTCTGGCGCCCGCGGCACGGTCGGCTCAATCGCCAGATCGCTGAACTTCAACTGTTTGCAGGGCGTCTTCGCCTCCGCCCAACGGGCATACTCATACGCCTTGTCATCGCGCATCCCGGCCACATTCGGCCACCCGTAATTCCCGCCGGCCTTCAGGATGTTCACTTCGTCATCAGTCTTCGGCCCCTGCTCGGAGGAATACAGCGTGCCATCGGGACCGAAGTCCAAGCCCTGCGGATTCCGGTGACCATACGTCAGCACGTGGCTCACCACGCCCTTGATCTTCGGGTTATCCTTCGGCACACTTCCGTCCAAATTCATCCGCAGCGACTTACCCACATAAGACACAAAATCCTTCGCCGCCATCTCCGCCGCCGTCGGGATCCGTTGGGACTCCGCCGGCAGACAGAAATTCCCCAACTGGTTATTCCCCTGGTCACCCAGCGTCAAATACAGCTTCCGGTCTGGGCCAATCTTTACGCGTCCCGCCACGTGGTCATTCCCGGCAGGCAACCCCGCCAGCACCACCTGCGGCGAGCCCAACTTGCCCGCGGTCGCATCGTAAGTAAACCGCACCAGCTTCCCATACAGATACCGGTACGGGCTGGTCACATCGGCCACCGAAGGATCCGCCCCCTTCGCCTGGTCGACGTAGGTATAAAACACATACACATAGTCATTCCCAGTGCCCTTGAGCAGTTCCGGATGCAGCGCCATACCCAGCAACCCATCCTGCCCGCCCGGAGCCACAACGTCGTCAATAGTCACCAACACCTGCCGCGCCCCGCTCACCGGGTCCACGCGCGTGATGCGCTTCCCGGTCCGTTCGGTCACCCAAAGTTTGGAATCAGGCCCCCAGGTAATCTCCCAAGGCCCGGCCAGTCCAGAGACCACCACCCGTTTCTGAAATGGCACCGCGCCTCGGATGACCGTTTCCGGCCCATTCTGCGCCGAAACCAGCACGCCAGTCAGGAGGAGAGGAAGTTGCAACAAGGAAATTCGCACAAAACCATCCTACAAGCAAACACCCCGCCGCCTCCAAACCCGCCCCCCATTGCGCACACCACCATAGAGCCCGGGAGTTTGCGCCGCATGGCATGACAGGCAGCGCGCATTCGACCCGCGGAAGGAGTATTGGATGACGAGACCGCCATCGGTGAAATGCGTGTGCCAGCCGAGACTGTTTCTGCGGAAACCGCTCGAAGCAGTCACACTCCTAAGGGTCACCGCTCTGATGCATCGATCAATCACACAACGGTTCTGCACTATCATGATTCCAATGCGTTTCCTGCTAACGCTCCTCTTCGCAATCGCCGCGTTCGCGCAACTCCCGCGCGACCTCGCCTCTATCGACTCCGGTCGCCAGACCTACATGGGTGCATGCTCCGGTTGCCACGGCGCCACCGGCGAAGGCAGCCAGGGCCCCAGCCTGCACTCCGGCAGAGTCGCACGCCTCGGCAATCAAGCCCTCATCAACGTCATCAAGAACGGCCTCCCCGGCACGACGATGCCGAACTTCCCTCTCGCCGACGACAAACTCCGCCAACTCGCGGCATTCCTGCGCACGCTCACCTCGCCCGCCGTCGCCGCGCCACGCACGGGCGATGCCGCGAAAGGCCGAGCCCTGTTCTTCGGCGCGGCGAAATGCACCGGCTGCCATATGATCAACGGACAGGGCGGATATCCCGGCCCCGATCTCTCCAACATCGGCGCCGAGCGAACGCTGCCCCAGTTAAGCGAGTCATTGCGCAAGCCGTCGGCGCGCATCGCCGAAGGATTCCGCACGGCCACAGCCTCGCTGCGCAACGGCTCCATCATCAAGGGCGTCGCCAAGAACTACAACAACTATGGCGCACAGATTCTCGACGCCACCGGCCGCCTGCATCTGCTGCAAGCGGGCGAGATCGCCAAGCTCGACATCGTTGACACCTCAATCATGCCACCCGTTACCGACGCGAACGATCTGCTCGCCTTTCTCGCTTCATTGTCTTTGCGTCCATACGAAGGAGCCGCCCAATGACCGTCGCATTCCTCTTTCTTCTCGCTCAAGTCACACCGGTCAACATCGCCGCTTCTCCCAACGCCGACTGGCTGACCTACAACGGAGACTACGCCGCCACTCGCCACTCGCCGCTCAAGCAGATTACGCCCGAGAACGCGAAAAACCTCGTAGCCAAATGGGTCTTTCGCCTTGACGGCGCAAAGAAACTCGAAGCGTCACCGATCGTCCACGGCGGATTGATGTACGTCTCCGACACCAATCAGATCTACGCTCTCGATGCGCGGTCCGGCCGCCAGGTCTGGCGATATCGCGCAACCGGGGCGAAGGGTTCGCGTGTCAATCGCGGCACGGCGATCCTCGGCGACAATGTCTACTTCTCAACCGCCGACTGCCACTTGATCGCCTTGAACCGCTTGACCGGAAACCTGGTGTTCGACAGCGAGTTCGCGTCATTCGAAAAAGGCTACACAACCTCGATCGCGCCGCTGGCGTTGAAGAACGGCATCCTCGTCGGCGTCGCCGGCGGCGGTTCCGGCCAGCGTGGGTTCGTCGTATCGATCAACTATCAGACAGGTAAGGAACAGTGGCGTTTCTGGACCGTCCCCGGCAAGGGCGAACCGGGCTTCGAATCATGGGGAGGCTTCCCCGCCGAAATGGGCGGCGCGCCCACATGGACCACTGGCTCCTACGACGCCGCTCTCAACACCATCTACTGGCCGACGGGCAACCCGTGGCCCGATTTCTACGGCGGCCGCAGGCCCGGCGACAACCTGTATTCCGACAGCGTCGTTGCCCTCGACGGCGACACCGGCAAGTTGAAGTGGCACTTTCAGTTCACGCCTCACGACGTCTGGGACTGGGACGCCAACGAAAATCTGGTGCTGATCGACGCCAACTTCCGCGGCCGTCCGCGCAAACTGCTGATACAGGCCAATCGCAATGGCTTCTACTACGTGCTCGACCGGGTGACCGGCGAATTCCTGCATGCCAAGCCGTTCGTCAAGAAACTCGATTGGACGACGGGCCTCGACGACAAAGGCCGGCCGCGAATTATCCCCGAGAAGATCCCCACACCCGCCGGCACAAAGGTCTGTCCGTCGGTCCGCGGCGCGTCAAATTGGATGTCGCCGAGTTATAACCCCGCCACAGGCCTGCTGTATGTCGTAACGCTCGAACAATGCGACATCATCATCGCCTCGGCCAAAGAACCCGTACCAAACTCGGGCTTCCGCGGAACAGGGAACGAAGGCATCCCCACCGAGCCAGGCAAATTCTATCTCCGCGCGCTCGACGCCGTCAGCGGCGACATCAAATGGGAGTACCCCATGCCCGGACCCGGCGTCATGTGGGCGGGCACCGTCTCGACCGCCGGCGGCGTTGTCTTCACCGGCGACGACGACGGCAACCTCGTCGCCGTCGACGCCAAAACCGGGAAAGACTTGTGGCACTTCGCTACCGGGCGCAGCCTGTTCGCGTCGCCGATTACATACATGGTGGATGGCAAACAGTACGTCGCCATCGCCGCCGAAAGCGATGTGTTCACGTTCGCCCTGTTCGGGCAATAAGGATTGTTCGGGCAATAAGGATTGGAACGCTGTATCCCGCCATTCGTTCTCTGCTTGTTGAAGCGCAGCCGTCATGGCAAACGAACCGTTGGCCCGGTTACCAAACCAGAACGTATAAGTATTCATCACGCTGGGCATCATCGGCCCACCGGGATGCTGAATACTGGACTCGGACACAACCTCTCTCCATCTCGGTGCCATCAGGCATCGGGAACATCGGAATTGAAAGAGGAACGGCCTCCCCTCTGCGAGCCCCCAGGCTATTTCCGCCGGAAAGGTTCACTTTCAATCACCAGCAGCACCAGATCCCGCAGTCCGCCTCCACGCTTCTTTAACTCGGCGACGATGCGGTTCACCTGCTCAATATCGCCCGGCTCCATACTTCGCCCGGTGGAATAAGTGAGCAGTTTCTCCGTCAGACAGCGTGCAAACTGATCGCGGTGGCTGCGGAGCAGGGCTTCCTTAAAGGCGACAATGTCGTTGAAAGATTCGCCGCCCGGGATCACGCCGGAGGCGTCCACGGCTGGCTGGGTCACCCTGCCGGAGCGGGGATAGTGGCTGCGCCAACCGCCGATGGGATCGAAGTTTTCGAGAGCGAATCCCGGCGGGTCAATTGACTTGTGGCAGGAGTTGCAGGTCTCCACCGTGCGGTGCTTCGCCAGTTGCTCCCGAATCGTCGTGGCGCCGCGAATATCCGGTTCCAGTGGCTTCACGTCGGGTGGTGGTGGCATCGGCGGCGTACCCAGCAGGTTGTTCAACACCCAGACTCCACGGATCACCGGTGATGTGTCGACCCCGTTGGCGCTAGCCGTATGAATCGCCGCCATGCCAAGCAAGCCACCCCGCCGCCGGTCCGTCAGTGTGACCTTTTGGAACTCCGCGCCTTGAACGCCGCCAATCTTGTAAAGCCTGGCAAGTCCGCCATTCACGAAGGTGAAATCGGAGTCCAGGAAACGGTCGATCGGCAGGTTCTTCTCAAGCAGGTATTGAAAGAACATCCGCGCTTCCGTCTTCATCGCCTTTGCCAGTCCGTCGGCGTAGTAGGGCTGGAAGTCTTTGGGACTGGGCGGCATGGACCCGATCTTGTAAAGCTCAAGCCAGCGCGATGTGAACTGGTCGCTGAACGCGCTCGCCCTGGAATCGCCCAGCATTCGCAGCGCCTCGGCACGAAGCATTGCCGGATCGCCGAGTGTGGCCGCGGAGGCCTTCTCCGTCAAACCGCTATCCGGCATAGACGACCAAAGAAAATAGCTGAGCCGGGAAGCCAGGGAATAATCGTTCAACGTCCCGTCATTCTCGCGAAGATACAGAAATCCAGGTGAACAGAGCACGCCGCGAAGCGCAGCTTTGATGGCATTCAGCGGAGAATCGCCTTTGGCGCTGCGCTGCGCCACCAGCTTTAGCAGCGGCTGCAATTCGTCTTCGCGGGCCGGGCGGCGGAATGCCCGTGTCGCGAAGCGTCGCAGGATCGGCTCGGCGTTGGACAGCGTGGGTTCCAGATTACCGAACAGCGCCACATGAGAGGGCGGAGGCCACTGTTCAAAATAGGGTCCTTCGAGTTCGACTTCAAAGATGCGGGCACGCGGTCCTTTGTACTCGCTGAAGAAGCTCGCCCAGCCGGGACGGCTGTTAAAAGAACGCGAGGTTCCCCTCGTCGTAAGCTCGGTTTTTGACGCTCCTTCCTCCGACACGCCCCGCGTCATGGACTTCCAAACCGTATCCTCGTTCACCGGTCCTTTGCTGACAACATAATCGCGAATGAACGTCGGAAACAGCTCGTGGTATTGCGTAACCAGCGCCTTGCGCAATGGTTTCACCCCGTTCGGACCGCTTGGAAAAGTGAATCTCGGCTGAAACCCCTCGTCCAGCCAGATACGCGTTTCAAACCACTTCGGAGCATCATCAGGCAGGGCGAACGAGGCCAGCTCCCGATCGGACGTCGTTCGCTTGTCCAACTCGCCGTAGCGCGCGGAACCAGCCACCACGGCAACACGTAGGGGCTCGGCCTTCACTACGTTTACGATTTCCTCGCTGTAGGGATAATTGCGATTGATGCCCTGCGCCTGAAAGCGGAGCTTGTAATAGCCGTCATGCGGAACGCCCTTCGGCAGTTTGCTCAACCACAGAAAACCGCCCTGATCCATGGTGTTCTTGCGGATGTTTTGATACTTGCCCGCCACGTCCTGGCCATCCGGGCGGTTGGGCGGGCGATAGAAGGGGGCCTGAAAAGTGTACTTGTGGACTTCCGGTTGGGGCCCGCTTGCCACGGCGTGATTGATGAACGCTTCGGCTGCCGATAGATAGCCGTTCAACTGGAAGTCCGACGTGGTTAGCGCCGACCCGATATTCGTAAATCCGTCCTCCACCGCATCCGGCGGGAAAACGTCCGTGGGATCGGCAAGCAATCCCTGCAGCGAAAGGAGATCACGCACCGTCCGGTCATATTCGAAACGGTTCATGCGGCGCAGAACAGTGCTGGCACCCTTGCTGCGGGATACCGCTACGGCCGACTTGAGCCGCGTCGAGAGATAGTCAACCACCCGTTGGCGCTCGCTATTGGCCGGCTGTTTCGCGCCGGCCGGAGGCATCGCACCCAGATTCAGCCGGTCAACGATCTCTCTCCAATGCTGTTGGGTATCGCCCGAGCTGAGGTCGGCGTTCAGCGTGTCGAAGCGGCGATGGGCCATGGCCGCTTTCGGGCCGTGACATTGCACGCAATACTGCGTCAGAAACGGCCGCACCACTTCGTCAAACCCTTGCGCTTGCGGCGCCGCGTGTACGCACGGCAGGGAAAGGACACCCGCGGCGATCACCAGGAATACGGACTTCATGCGAAATCTCCAATGGTCCCGGTCGCCTTGTTGAAGCGATCCATTTCCACGCCAAAGCGCTGCAGCATGGTCGTATAGAGATTGCACAGCGGAACGCGCCGGTCCTCCGGATAGGACTTGTGTGTGCCGTGGCGGAAGCCGCCGCCGGCGACCAGAATCGGGAGGTCTCTGTTGGAATGAGAGCTGCCATTGCCCATACCGCTGCCGAAAAGCACCATGGTGCGGTCGAGCAGGCGACTCCCATCACCGTCGGTGAGCGTGGACAAGCGGTCGAGGAATGCCGCAAAGTGCGTGGTCTGAAACTTCTCAATCACCAGCAGCCCGCGTTGCAGAACTTCCGCTTTGCCGTGGTGCGAAAAGCCGTGGTAAGAGCCGCTGAGCCCGATATTTTGCGTATCGATAACGCCGGGGATTTCCAGTGCCGCAACGCGAGTGGAATCGGTTTGAAGGGCGAGCGTCAGCAGTTGAAAGAACACCGCAAGGCTCTCCGTGAAAGGACCATCATCCGGCGGCGGCATATCCACCTTGGGCTTCGGAGTATCGATCCAACTGCTTGCGGCACCGATCTTTTTTTCCACCTCACGAACGGACGTGAGATATTCATCGAGTTTTTGACGGTCCAGCTTGCCGAGGCTCTTTTCGATACTTGCGGCCTGACCGCGGACCGCATCTAGGATACTGCCATTGACGTCGTAACTCTCGGCTGTGCGCTTCCGCCCCGCCGCGTCGTCAGCCACAAACAGCCCGCGGAACAGTTCGCTCGCGCGGGTAATGGGCGGTATGTTCACGCCATTGCGGGTCCAGGACATCTGCGGCGCCAGGTCCCCCTCGGCGCCGCCGACACTGGCTACGATCGACGGGAACCGCGTACGCCCGCCGACAAACTCCGCCGCGCGTTGATCGAGGGAGATGTTCCGCGAAGGCCACTGCATGGCGTCCTTATCCCGCAGTCCGCTAAGAAACGAATGCACGGCCCGGTGCCCACCACTCACATCGTGATCGAGGTGCGAAAAAATCGTGAAATCCTTACGGTGCCTTTCCAGCGGCCGGAGCAACTCGGGCATCGCATAACCGGACCCTGTGGTGGTGGGGAAAAAGGCTTCGGGGAGCATCCCCAGCGGGTTACCGATACACACCATACGCATCGGTGGAGTTTTCGCAGCGTTCGAAATGGCCGGTGCCTGCATCGCCTCCAGCATCGGCAGGGCGATCGAGACGCCAGCGCCTCTCAGGAAAGTCCGGCGATCGAGTTGTCCACGTAGAATGTGCATCAGCTGCTTTCTTTAAACTCCAATACTATCGTTCTGGCGGTCCGGAAATCGTTCGCGCCGGTCAGACCATGCGCCGCGAAGCGGCCGCCGGGTTGAGGGGATTAGTGGCGAGCGCACGGGTAACGCTCATCTTTCCCCACCAAGGGTGGACCCTGGATGAAGCGGTCTTTATCTCCCGAATGCTCCCGCGCCGGACTGATGAGAACTTTATCAGTCACAACACTTGAAAATAATCCGTAACCCATTCACCCCAAACGACATAACCACCCCTCCACTCACCCCCTCCGAGCCGGAATTAGTAGACAACTTTCTATAATGTAAATAGGAATAGGGCTTCGCCCCTTACGCCACACCCGGACAGGACGTCCGGCTGGAACCATGGAAAGGACTCCGAATGTCACTTCTACCCAACACCCGGCTTCTCGAGATCTCCCTCGAAACCGATGCCGCCACCCGGCCCCTCACCGAGCTGGAAAAACTCTTCTCCTACCAGATGGCCTACGCCGCCTGGGAATTGGAACGCGTCCGCGCCAACACGCACCACATCGACGCCGAACCGCGCCTCGTGGCCGCCCAGAACCGCGCCAACCGCAACTGGAACCGCGCCCGGAAGCAGCTAACCAAACTCCAGACGGCTCGCGTCAACCACGCCACCCGTCTCTCCGCTACGCGCATGGAGGTCGCCGAGGCCACACCGCTTGCCGATCCCGCCCGCGTCCCCATGCCCAAACTCGCCAGCAAGGGTGTCATCGATCACACGCTCGACCTGCGCGGCAGCGGCAACCTGCCCCGCGAAGCCGCCGCCGTCATCAACGAACAGGAGGCCCGTTAACCATGGCTACCTCGGCACAAACCCTGGCCAACCAGGCCAACGCCCAGCACTCCACCGGTCCGAAGACCGACGAAGGAAAAGCCAAGGCGTCCCGCAACAACATCAGGCACGGCCTCTGTCTCGGCATCCTCGTCCTTTCGGTCGAAGACCAGGCCTACCAGCGAAACTTCGAGGCCAAAATGCGCCTGGAAATGAAGCCCGCCGGCGCCATCGAAGAAACGGTATTCGGCCAGTTTCTCGATGCCCATATGCGGCTCCGCAAGATCCAACAAATGATTGGCGCGCTGATCTTCCAGCACGACGACGACCCGCTCGTCGTCGACGCCGCCGCGGCCGAAGTCAACCAACTCAGCCGGTACCGCGCCGCCGCCGAAATGCAGTTCTACAGCACCGTCAACGAGCTAATGGAACTCCAAACCACGCGCCTCTACCGCGAACTGCACATCGTCAAAGGGGAGGAGGAGTACATCCCGCCCATGGTCAAGGGCAGCGCCAGAATGTGGTTCGACAACGCTCGCCGGAACCACAACGACCGCGAAATCTTCTACGCCCTCTACCCGGTTCTCGACCCGCTGTGCGGCCGCCTGCCGAAGCTCCCGTCCCGCCCCCCGGGCTACGAGAGTGAATTCGCCAGCGCGAACCCAATCGCCGCGTAACCCCACCGGGGACATGCCGGGCAAGCCCCCGACAAATTTCGGCCCGTAACCCAAACAACAGGCGTGTACCCAAGACGCGACGCAACCCGCAGTAGGGGAAGGAGGAAAACGCCAACAAAACCCGCATAAAACCGGGCCACAACCAAATTCGCCAACGCGAACCCAAACCGCCGCCGGAACCTTGGCCAACCCATCGTTCCAACGGCGCCCAGCTCTTTGACATCCCGAATAGACCCATCAGCCGGGGCCCCGCGAAGGCCCCAGGCGGACGCAAAAAAACCAGCGCGAACCCAAATCTACCGCGCCCGCCCCGTCCAATTAGCCGGCGCTTGCCCACCAACCAAAACCGTACCCGTAACAGGCCCCGTCGCCGCCCCCAGCCCAAAATGCACCGGGCCCACGACCGACGACGAATACCCGACCGACGACGACGCTAAATTCGTCTGCGAACCCAATACCACCGCCCCGTTCAACGGCGCCGGCACCGCCACCCAGGAATTCGTCCCGACAGTCGTATTCCGCCAAATCGCAGCCGCCCCACCCAACGCCGTCACCACCACGTCCAGCCGTCCATCGCCATTGAGGTCCGCCACCACCGCCCCCCGATGCGCCGCCGCCGCGCCCGCCAGCGCCGGACTCGCCGGAGTAACATCCACGAAACTCTTCCCATCCCGGTTCTGAAACACCGAGTTAGCCAGAAGATACACATCCGATGACGTCGTCACACCTACCATATCGTT
>JBIKOG010000429.1:0-3870 GCA_044358225.1 Bryobacteraceae bacterium
GTCGTAGCTGAACTTCTGACACCAGTTCCCCGCCGCCGCCCCCGTGCACACCGCCGCGTTCTCATTCGCCGGCCCCTCTTCGGCCATCCTCAACCGGTTCACCCCGTCATAGTCAAACGCCGTCACAATCACCGGCTTCCCCGGTATCGTCAACCGCTGCTTCCACACATTCCCGTTATTCACCACCCCCGTCCGTGTGTACTCATTCACCAGCTTCCACACCGCTCCCCCGCTCCCCAGCGTCATCTCCCCAACCTGCATCCGGTTGTTGAACACCGCCCCTTCCGCCAACCCGTTCCCCAGCGTCAACCCCTTCACGCCCCCATGCGGCGCATACGTCCGCACGGCGAAGGCGGGCTGCCCGGCCGCGCCCGGGCCCCAAAAGAAAACATTTCACATATCCCGAAATGGGTAACCAACCGGTTCCGCGTTATCATCTTTACCATTAAGCTTTAGTAGCAGGAGCCGCCTACCCGTGTCCCTTTCCGAAATTTGCGTCCGCCGCCCGGTCTTCGCCTT
The DNA here is from genome assembly GCA_044358225.1 of Bryobacteraceae bacterium. Taxonomy (GTDB): domain Bacteria; phylum Acidobacteriota; class Terriglobia; order Bryobacterales; family Bryobacteraceae. Next base: position 520 of record JBIKOG010000429.1, read on the forward strand.
CATGTTGATCATGTTCCTGGTCACCTTGGGCGTATTCAGCTTCCTCGACCTCGGCGTCGACCTCTTCCCGCGCACCGATCCGGCCACCGTCTACGTCCGCGTCAAACTTCCCGGCGCCAGCCCCGAAGAGGTCGTCTCGCAAATCGTCCTCCCCCTCGAAGAAACCGTCGCCAGCGTCAGCGGCATCGAGGAAATCCGTGCCATGGTCTCCGAAGGCGGCGCCAGCATCATCGTCACCTTCGTTCTCGAACGCGAAATCGGCGCCGCCACCGAAGACGTCCGCGAAAAGGTCTCGGCCGCCATGCGCAAGCTGCCGCCGAACGTCCTGCCCCCCACCGTCGCCAAGTCCGATCCGGACAACGACGCCATCGTCACCCTTGCCGTCCACGGCCAGCGCTCCGTCCGCGAACTCACCGAAATCGGCGACAAACAGGTCCGCCGCGCCCTCGAAACCATCGACGGCGTCGGCGCCATGGACGTCATCGGCGGCCAGCTCCGCCAGATCAACGTCTTCATGGACATCGACAAGCTGAACGCCTACAACCTCAGCGCCCAGGAAGTCGAACGCGCCCTCCGCACCGAAAACGTCGAAACCCCCGGCGGCCGAATCGTCCGCGGCTCCGCCGAAATGGGCGTCCGCACCATGGGCCGTCTCGATCACGTCGACGAATTCGGCGCCATCATCATCAAAAACGTAGCTGGCGCCCCCATCCGCGTCCGCGACGTCGGCTACGCCGAAGACTCCATCGCCGAACGCCGCAGCTTCGCCATGTATCAGGGCCAGCCCGCCGTCACCCTGGAAATCCGCCGCCAGATCGGGACAAATACCGTCAAAGTCGTCGATGGCATCCTCGCCCGGGTCGAAGACCTCAAAAAGACCCTCCCCCCCGGCGTCAAAATCTCCCTCGTCAAGGAACAGGCCACCTACATCCGCAAATCCGTCGAAGCCCTCGAAGAGCACCTCATCCTCGGCAGCTTCCTCGCCGGCCTCATCGTCTTCCTCTTCATTCGCGACTGGCGCACCGTACTCATCTCCTTCGTCGCCATCCCTACCTCCATCCTCGCCACCTTCACCGTCCTCCGCCTTCTCGATTACACCCTCAACTCGATGACCCTGCTAGGTTTAACCCTCGCCGTAGGCATCGTCATCGATGACGCCATCATCGTCATCGAAAACATATACAGGCACTTGGACGAATACGATGTCACCCCCGTCGTCGCCGCCATCCAGGCCACCAAGGAGATCTCCCTCGCCGTCATCGCGACCACTCTCTCCCTGGTCATCATCTTCGTCCCCATCGCCTTCATCAGCGGCTTCGCCCGGAAGTACCTCAACCAGTTCGGCTGGACGATGTCGATCTCGATCCTCATCTCCATGCTCGTCGCCTTCACCCTCACCCCAGCGCTCAGCTCCCGCCTCCTCAAGCGCACCCCGAAGGACCCCAATAAGCCCAAAACCGCCGAACACGAGCATCACTATTCCATCTTCGACAAACCCTACGCCGCCACCCTCAAATGGTCCCTCAACCACCAATGGGTCCTGCTCGCCATCTGCGCCGTCGTCTTCTACTCCACCTTTCCCATCTATAAGATGATCGGCCGCGACTGGATGCCCCAGGAAGACCAAAGCGAGCTCGGCGTCTTCGTCGAAATGCCCGAAGGCTCCTCCCTCACCGCCACCGAAAAGGTCGCCAAGGCTCTGTCCGAGAAGTACATGAAGATCCCCGGCGTCATCGCCGTCGTTCCCGCGTCCTCCACCATGGGCGTCGAACGCGTCACCATGGCCTTCATCACCGTCCTGCTCGACCCGCCCGAGAAACGCGCCCCCATCCTCGAAATGGGCAATAAGATCCGCGCCGCCTCGCAGGAATACGCCTTCGCCCGCCCCCGTATCAACTTCCCCAACGTCCTCGGCGGCCGCGATACCTTCGCCCCCATTCGCGCCATGCTCCTCGGGCCCGATATCCGCACCCTCGTCCAGTACGGCAAGGAGTTCAACCGCGAGCTGCTCAAAGAGCCCTCCATCACCGACGTCAAGGTGAACCTGAACCTCAATAACCCCGAACTCCAGGTCAATATCGACCGCCAGCTCGCGAGTGACTTGGGCGTCCGCGTCGCCGACATCGCCGGCGCCGTCCGCCTCTTAATGTCCGGTGAGGACCAGATCTCGACCTTCAAAGAGGGGTCCGAACAGTACCCCGTCATGATGCGCCTGCTCACCGCCCAGCGCGACAATCCCGAGGTGCTCGGACGCCTCCTGGTGCCTTCCGCCACCCGCGGCCTCATTCGCCTCGACTCCATCGCCAAGCTCGAACACGGCCTTGGACCGAGCCGTATCGACCGTTTCGCCCGCCAGTTCGGCATCGGCATCTACGGAAACGTCGCCAACACGTCATCGCTCAACGAAGCCGCCGCCGCCGCCCAGCGCGTCTTCAAAGGCATCGACCTTCCCCCCGGCTATTCGGTCAAGTTCTCCGGCCAGGTGAAGGTTCTCGAAGAGACCACCAGCAACATGCTCATGGCCATCGGCTTGGCGAGCATCTTCATGTACATGGTGCTAGCCGCCCAGTTTGAGAGTCTGGTCCACCCCTTCATCATCCTGACGACGCTGCCCCTCTCCATCCCCTTCGCCCTCCTGTCGCTCATGGCCACGGGCCGCTCGCTGAACCTCTTCAGCGCCCTGGGCGTCCTGCTACTGCTGGGCATCGTCAAGAAGAACGGCATTCTGCAGATCGACTATATGAACCACCTCCGCGACACGGGCATGCCCTTGCGCGAGGCGATCATTGAGGCGAACCGTGTCCGTCTCCGGCCGATTCTGATGACGACATTCTCGATCATCGCCGGCCTCCTGCCGACGGCCTTTGGAACGGGCGCCGGCGCCAGCCAGCGCAGCGCGATCGCGGTGACGATCATCGGCGGCCAGACCCTCTGCCTGCTCCTGACGCTGCTCCTGGTACCGATAGGCTACGACATCGCCGAAAAGCTCCGCCACGCCATGGCAAACCGCAAGGCGACGGGAGCCAACCGTCCCGCCGCCAGCCCAGCCCACGGCGACTAAGGCCCGCGGAGGGAGAAGTAGAGGAAGCCAGAAGTAGAGGAAGCCAGAACTAGAGGAAGCGAGAAGCAGTGGAAGCGAGAAGTAGAGGAAGCGAGAAGCAGTGGAGGTGGTAAGCAACCACCACCCGCACAACGCACAACACCGTTCGGTGCCTGGCACCGGGCCCGTCCGATGCAACCTCCCCTACCAACGCACTCTCCCCGTGGTCGCGGTAGGGACGAATCTCACGACCCGCCCCCCGCACAGATCCGTACGAGCGGCACTACCGCATACGGCTCCTACCGCAAATA
>JBIKOG010000038.1:0-42850 GCA_044358225.1 Bryobacteraceae bacterium
GCCGGCGACGGGGGGGCGGTTGAGGGCGGCTTCGGCTTCGTTGAGCTTTTCGGGGCGCCAGAAGGAGAAGGGCGGGTAGTTGGAGACGAAGTAGTTGCCTTCCCGGGTTTCCTCTGGCGGAGGAACGTCAGTGCGGTTGCCGATGTTCACGACTTGCATTGCCTTTTAGTTTGTCATGGTTTGGGCGGTTGGGGCGGGATGTCAACCCGCACTTGGTAGGATGTTTTCGTGGCGGCTGAACAGGGCCTTCGCTGGGTTTTGAGCTGCGGGTGAATAGGTGGCGAATGACCAAATACGAAGTGATTATTTACTGGAGCAAGGAAGACGACGCTTACGTTGCGGAGGTTCCTCAACTCGCCGGGTGCGCTGCCCATGGTGACTCCCAAGAGGAAGCTCTGCGCAACGCTCAGGATGCGATTGCCCTGTGGATCGAAACCGCTACCCAATTTGGCGATCCGATTCCGGAGCCCGTTGGCCGCCGTCTGGTGTTTGCCTAAGACGCTGGGCCTTCGCCGGGGTGCATGCGCCCCGGTTACAATACAGGCCTATCGATGGAAAAGCGATTTCATTACGGCTGGGTGAACCTGGTGCTGGCGGCGCTGGCGATGGTGGCGACGCTGCCGGGACGGACGCAGGGGTTGGGGCTGGTGACCGAGCCGCTGCTGGCCGATTGGGGCATGAGCCGGGTGGTGTTTGCGCAGGTGAATTTGTGGGCGACGCTGTTCGGAGCGCTATTGTGTTTGCCGGTGGGGCGGTTTACGGACCGGTGGGGGGCGCGGGTGGTGATGAGTTGTGTCGCGCTGGGGTTGGGGTTGGCGGTGTTAGGGATGACGTTTGCGCGATCGATTGGGGTGTTGTTTGTGTTGTTGACGTTGACCAGGGCGTTGGGGCAGAGTGCGCTCTCGGTTGTTAGTTTGGCGCTGGTGGGGAAGTGGTTTGCGCGGCGGCTGAATTTGGCGATGGGGATCTTTGCGTTGCTGGTGGCGATGGGGTTTATTGCGGCGTTTCCGGCGGTGGGGGCGGCGGTGTTGGCATCGGGCTGGCGGGCGGCTTGGACCGGGGTGGGCGTGGGGGTTTTGGTGATGGCGGTGTTGGCGTTTTTGTTTGTACGGAATGCGCCTTCGTTGGATGACGGGGACGTGGAGGCGCTGGCGTTGCAGCCGGGGGATCTGACGTTGGGGGAGGCTTTGCGCACGGCGGCTTTTTGGTTGTTTGCGTTAGCGAGTGCGGCCTTTGGGCTGGTTTATTCGGGAATTGCGTTGTTCAACCAATCCATTTTGGAGTTGCGGGGGTTCCCGGCGGAGACGTATCACCGGACGCTGGTTGTTAGCACGATGGTGGGTTTGGTTTGTAATTTTTTAGCCGGGTGGGCGGGGCAGAAGTGGCCGATGCAGCGGCTGATGGGGGTGGGGATGTTGATGCTGGGATTGTCGTTGGTGGGGTTGCCGCTGGTTAGGACGGGCGTTCATGTTGATTTGTATGCGGCGACGATGGGGGCGGCTGGGGGGATTGTGACGGTTGTTTTCTTTAGTGTTTGGGGGCAGGTGTTTGGGCGGACGCATTTGGGGCGGATTCAGGGGGCGGCGCAGGCGACGACGGTGGTGGCGAGCGCGGTGGGGCCGTTGCTATTGGCCGAGACACTGGCGCGGACGGGGTCGTACGATTTGTTGTTCTGGGGATTGGCGGCGGTGGTGGCGGGGTTGGGCGTGGGGGCGTGGATGGTGCCTATGCCTGCGCGGAGGGGCCTGCTATCCTGAGTTTCGTATGTCGAAAATGTTGGAAGAGATCCGTCAGCAACCCTCGGCTCTCGAACGTACGTTCCGCTCTGAACTGAAGGGCATTGAGAAGCTTCGGGCGATATTTGCCAAGAACAGGCCGAAATTCATCATTTTGGCGGCGCGCGGCACGTCGGACAACGCCGCGCAGTTCGGCCGGTATCTGCTGGAGATTGCGACGGGGATTCCGGTGTCGCTGGCGGCGCCGTCGATCTTCACGCTCTACGGGGCGCGGGTTGACTACAAAGACGCGCTGGTGGTGGCGATTTCGCAGTCGGGCGAATCGACCGATACCAATCTGGTTTTGGAGCGGGCGCGGGAGTGCGGGGCGTTCACGGTGGGCGTGACGAACGAGGCTTCGAGCACGCTGGCCAAGATTGCCGAGCATGTGATTTTGGTCCGTGCCGGGCGCGAGAAGAGCGTGGCGGCGACGAAGACCTATACGGGGCAGTTGCTGGCGATGTACATGCTGGCCTATGCGCTGGGCGCGCCGGTTTCGCTGGACGAACTGCGGGCGATGCCGGAGGCGGTGGCGGGCGCGTTGACGCTGGAAAGCGAAATTCGCGAGAAGGCCGGGCGGTACCGGTTCATGGAGAACGCGGTTGTTGTGGGCCGCGGGTTGAACTACGCCAATGCGTTTGAGTGCGCGTTGAAACTGATGGAGACGTGCTACGTAGTTGCTGAGCGGTTTTCGTCGGCCGACTTCCTGCACGGTCCGATTGCGATGGTGGAGCGGTCGTTCCCGGTGTTCCTGTTTGCTCCGGCTGGGGTGACGTGGCCGTCGATTCACGAGATGATCGACCGGGTGCACGGGCTGGGCGCGGAGACGCTGGTGATTACCGATCAGAGCAATAAAGAAGCGGTGGCGCTGAAGGGCACGCGGTCGATTGTGTTGCCGGGGTCGTTGCACCGGAAGGATGCGGTGCCGGAGGAGTTGTATACGCCGCTGCCGTATATTGTGCCGGCGCAGATTTTGGCGGCGTGTTTAGCGGAGGAGAAGGGTTTGAATCCGGATCAGCCGCGGGCGTTGTCGAAGGTGACTCGGACGCTGTAGGTTTGTGCTGAGCAGTTTTGCATAGGGGGGACACCCGGCCTTCGGCCCGCGGGTGTCCCCGAGGGATGCTATTGGCCTTGGGAGCGCATGCGGTCTGTCCACTCGAGGAAGCGGAACAGATCGCGGCGCTGGGCCCAGACGAATTTCCAGAATTCCTTGAAGCCGATCTGGTCGGCATGGAGGCCCCAGTAGGTTTCGATGCGCCAGAGGATGTAGGGGCTGCGCCACGGGGTGAGGCGGTAGCCGCGGCTGGCTTGCCAGAGGAAACCGATCATAGCGCCGAGCGTTTGTCGTCGCCCTTGGCGTAGTAGCCGGAGCGGGTGCGGACGGTGAGGCCGTTGCCTTTGACCGTTACCTTGATCTGGCGATAGGCGCCGTCGTCGGGCTTGGTGGGCGCGTAAGCGATGATGTACTGGCTGCGGATTTCCTTGGCGATTTGCAGGGCCACCTCTTCGACGCTTTCGACGTCCTTGGGGAAGTGGGCGATGCCGCCGGATTGCTTCGTCAGCAGTTCCAAGGCGCGTTGGGCGCGCTTGGCGAGGCGCCGGTCCTCTTCGTTCAGAATGCCGATGGCGAAGATGAGGACTTCGCTGCGCTGCGCTTTCGACAGGAGCTTTTCGAGGGTGTTGCTGTCGCTGGAGGCGGTGTCGTCGCCATCGGTGACGATGAGCAGAACTTTCTTCGCCTTCTTGCCCTTTTCCTTGATGTAATCCATCGAAAGAGTGAGGGCGTCGCGCATGGCGGTGCCGCCTTTGGCGTCGATGCGGGAGAGGCCTTCTTCCAGCTTTTTGACGTCACTGGTGAGGTCGGCATCGCGGTAGGCGACATCGTTGAAATTGACGATAAAGATTTCGTCCTGGCGATTGGAGGCCTTGACGAGGGCGAGGGCGGAATCCTCCACCTTTTTGCGCTTGCGGCGCATGGAGCCGGAGTTATCGACGACGAGGCCCATCGAGACCGGGACGTCTTCGCGGCGGAAGACCTTCAGCTTTTGTTCGACGCCGTCTTCGAAGACTTTGAAGGCATCGCGGGGGAGGTCGGTAACGAAGGCGCCTTTCCGGTCGACGACGGTGGCGTGGAGAAGAACTTCTCGGGTATCGGACCGGAAGGTGAGTCCCGTGTCCTCCTGAGCGGGCGCGAGTGCGGAGCCGGCGATGGCAAGTCCGAAAACGCGTCTACTGAGCTGGGGCATAGTATCCTTGGCGCCAGAAGGGGCGCAGGGGGGGGAGGCCGCGGGGCTGATTGATCTTCACCTGTACCCGGCGGTACTTGCCATCGCGGGTGGCATTATTGGGTGCATACCCTATGACGTATTGGTTGCGAAGTTCGATACCGATTTTTGCGGCGACGTCGGGGAGATCGTTCAGGTTTTCCACGGGGAAGTGGCGGCCGCCGGTCTGTTCGGCGATTTCGTTGAGCAGTCCGGGGCCGGCGAGTTCTTCGGCCGAGCGGGAGCGGGCCGAGACGGGTTCGAAGATGCCGATGGCGTAGATCTGCACGTCGGCTTCGCGAACCAGATTTTTGATTTCCGATTCGGTGTAGCGGCTGGAGTTATCGCCGCCGTCGGAGAGCACGAGGATGGCCTTGCGCGTGTTGCGCGCCTTCTTCATATGGTTCAGCGCCATGTAGATGCCATCGAGAAGCGCCGTGCGGCCCTTGGCCTGGGTGAACGTCAGGCGGTTCTGGATCTCTTCGGTATTGGTGGTGAAGGGCTGGACCATCTCCGGCTTGTCGTTGAACTGGACGAGGAAGAACTCGTCGTCGGGGTTGGCGGTTTTGAAGAACTGGGCGGCGGCGAGGCGCGCCTTCTGGAGTTTTGCGCCCATGGAGCCGGAGGCGTCGAAGACGAGGCCGACGGAGAGGGGGGCGTCTTCACTGGCGAAGGTCGCTATTTTTTGTTCGGCTTTGTCCTCGAAGAGTTTGAAGTGTTCGGCTTCGAGGCCGGTGACGAAGCGGTTGAGGGGGTCGGTGACGGTAACGTTGATGAGAACGAGATTGGTATCGACGCGAATGGAGGCGGGGCGGGAGGCGAGAGGATCGGGCTCATCGGCCGGGCCGGTTTTGCGGCGCGGGGCGGAGGTGGTGTTGCTTTTGGTGGCGGGTCCCTGTGAAGACGAGCCCGCTTTCGCGTCGGCGGGACGCGGTTGGGGGTTCTTTTCGTCGGCTACCAAGGCCACTGATAGCAACAGGGCACCGATGCCGACGAAGAGGATTTTTTTTCTCATGGCCAGAGTGGACCTCTCTCGGCTGAAATCTAACCAAATGATATCATGCCTATGAATTTTCATAGCCCAATTTACCCCCTTCCGGAGTGATGTAACGAACCTCTCGTGGTACCATCAAACGTGCCACAGCAAGTACTCGGAGTAATTCCGGCACGACTCGCCTCCACCCGTTTTCCGGCTAAAGCACTCGCCCCCCTACACGGCAAACCGATTCTCCAACATGTGTGGGAGCGAGCGAATCAGGCGAGGTATCTGCAGCACCTTCTTATCGCTACAGATGACGATACGATTGCCACTGTTGCTCGAAAGTTTGGGGCGCAGGTGCGGATGACGTCGCCGTCGCATCCGTCGGGGACCGATCGAGTGGCGGAGGCGGCTTCGGCGTATCCGCACTCGCTGGTGGTGAATATTCAGGGCGATGAGCCGCTGATTGATCCGGCGGCGATTGACGCGGCGGTATTGGCGCTATTGGAAGACGACGATGCGTTGATGGGCACGTTGGCCAAACGCATTGAAGACGTCTCAGAAATCATGAACCCGAATGTCGTGAAAGTGGTGATGGGCCGGGATGGACGCGCGCTGTATTTTTCGCGCTCCCCGATTCCGTACGACCGCGGCGGCGGAGCGGTTTACTTCAAACATATTGGCCTGTATGTATACCGGCGGGAGTTCCTGTTGGAATACCCGATGTTGCCGGTGGGGCCGTTGGAACAAGTGGAAAAACTGGAGCAGTTGCGCGCTCTGGAAAACGGGTACAAGATCCGGGTCGCGGAGACCGAATACGAATCACTGGGCGTAGATACGCCGGAAGACCTGGCAAGGGTCGAACAGCTTTTTGGAACCAGAGGGGTATGGCCAAGTACATCTTCGTAACAGGCGGCGTGGTCAGTTCATTAGGAAAAGGAATCGCGGCAGCGTCGATCGGGTGCCTACTCGAGAGTCGCGGGCTGCGGGTGACGCTGCAGAAATTCGATCCTTATCTGAACGTGGATCCGGGGACGATGAGTCCGTTTCAGCACGGGGAGGTTTTCGTCACCGATGACGGGGCGGAGACCGATCTGGATCTGGGGCACTACGAGCGGTTCACGTACGCGCCGTTGACGCAGAGCAACAACGTCACCAGCGGGCGCATCTACGAGACCATCATTTCGCGGGAGCGGCGCGGGGATTATCTGGGCAAGACGGTCCAGGTGATTCCGCACGTGACCAACGAGATTAAGGCCAATATCGAGAAAGTCTCGGCGGGCGTGGACGTGGTGCTGGTGGAGATTGGCGGCACGGTGGGCGACATTGAATCGCTGCCGTTTCTGGAAGCCATTCGCCAGGTTCGCCACGAAAAAGGCCGGGAAAACTGCATTTTCGTGCATGTGACGCTGGTGCCGTGGATTGCGGCGGCGGGCGAGTTGAAGACCAAGCCGACGCAGCATTCGGTGAAAGAGCTGCGGGCGATTGGTATTCAGCCGGACATGCTGATTTGCCGGTGTGAGAAGCCTCTCATTGGCGATATCAAAGAGAAGATTGCGTTGTTCTGCGACGTGCGGCCGGAGGCGGTGATCGAGGCCTGCGACGCGAAATCGGTGTACGAGGTGCCGCTGGGGTTTGCGGGGCAGAACGTCGACGATTTGATTTTGCAGCAGTTCAAGATTGAATCGGCGCCGCGGAATCTGACGCGGTGGGAAGAGATGTTGGACCGCCTGCACAACCCGGTGGACGAGGTGGATATTGCGCTGGTTGGGAAGTATGTGGAGTACGAGGACTCGTATAAGAGTTTGAAAGAAGCCTTGCTCCATGGCGGGTTCGCGCACCGGTTGAAGGTAAACACGCATTGGATTGAAGCGCAGGATCTGGTTTGGCCGGATTGCGCGCAGCTGTTGTCCCGGTTCGATGGCATTCTGGTGCCGGGCGGGTTCGGCAAGCGCGGCGTGGAAGGAATGCTGCAGGCGATCCGCTATGCGCGCGAAGAGAAAGTGCCGTATTTCGGCATTTGCCTGGGCATGCAGACGATGGTGATTGAGTACGCGCGGAACGTGTGCGGGATGCCGCAGGCGGATTCGGCGGAGTTCGACAATGCGACGCCGAACCGGGTGATCTACAAGCTGCGCGAGTTGAAGGGCGTGAATGAACTGGGCGGGACGATGCGGCTGGGCGCGTATCCGTGCGCGCTGTCGGAGGGCTCGACGGCGCGGAATGCGTACGGGAAAGCCGAGATCAGCGAACGGCACCGGCACCGGTTTGAGTTCAATCGCGACTACGAGAAAGTCCTGACCGAGGGCGGGTTGCGCATTACCGGGCAGACGCCGGACGGGGTGTATGTGGAGATCTGCGAGATCGAAGATCACCCGTGGTATTTGGGCTGCCAGTTCCATCCGGAGTTCAAGTCGAAGCCGTTGGAACCGCATCCGCTGTTCGCGGCGTTTGTGGGGGCGACGTACCAGGAACGGCTGCGGCGGACCGGCACATCGGCCGAGTTGCTGAGCCATGCCACATAGTCCGAAGCTGGCGCTGATTGCCGGGCCTTGCGTGATTGAGAGCGAGGCCCATGTCCATTTTCTGGCGGATCAGATCCGGCAGGTGGCGGGGCCGGACTTTGTGTTTAAAGCTTCGTTCGACAAGGCCAACCGGTCGAGCGGCAGTTCGTACCGGGGGCCGGGGATTCGCGAGGGTTTGCGGATTCTGGAGGGGTTGAAGGCGGAGGGGTACCGGGTGTTGACCGATATTCACGAGCCGTGGCAGGCCGAGGCGGTGGGGGAGGTTTGCGACGTCTTGCAGATCCCGGCCTTCCTTTGCCGGCAGACGGACCTGCTGGAGGCGGCGGCGCGGACGGGGCGGATTGTGAATATCAAGAAGGGCCAGTTTCTGTCGCCCTGGGATATCCGGCACGCGGCGGAGAAGGTTGTGGCCGCGGGGAATTCGCAGGTGTTTTTGACCGAGCGGGGGACGTCGTTCGGGTATAACAATTTGGTTGTGGACATGCGGGGGCTGGCCATCATGCGGAGCTTCGGCTGGCCGGTGGTGTTTGACGCGACGCACAGCGTGCAGATGCCGGGCGCGGGCGGGACGCAAAGCGGCGGACAGCCGCAGTTTATTGAGCCGTTGGCGCGGGCGGCGGTGGCGGTGGGCGTGGACGCGTTGTTCGTGGAAGTACACGAAAACCCGGCCGCCGCGCTGTCGGACGGCGCGAATGCGCTGCCTTTGGCGGAGCTGGCCGGGCTTTGGGAACGGCTGCTGGAGCTGGACGCCGTGACGCGCCGGCATTTGCCGGCGGACACGGAGTAGGCTCTTTCGTTACTGGACTTGGATACCGCGGTCTTGCAGTAGGTCACCGGTGACGCGGAGCAGGGTGATCTGGTTGCGGCGGTACTGAATGGTGGTATTGACCAGCTGGGCTTCGGCGTTGACGAGGCGGGTCTGGGCATCAAGCACGAAGAAGATGACCGAGGTGCCGAGGTCGTACTTCTTCTGTTCGGCGTCGAGCTGCTTCTGGGCGAGGTCGCGGGCGACGGCGGCGAGTTTGACGGAGGCCTTGGAGGACTCCACCTGGCTGACGGCGTTCAGGACCTGCTGGCGGATGGTCTGTTCGACGCTACGGCGATTGAGGACGTCCTGGCGCTTGGCGAGGACGGCGTCGGCGTAGTTGGCGGTGGCGGCGCGGTCCCGGATGGGGAGGCGGAGCGTAAGGCCGAATTGGTAGATGGGGAAATTGAAGCCGAAGACCTGATCGAGGGCGTCGGGGAAGCCACCGCGGGTGACGGTGACGTTGTTGCCGTTGCGGCTGAAGAAGTCGCCACCGCGACCGGTGGAGGTGTAGCTGCCGCGGAGGCCGAGATCGGGGCGGAGGGCGTTGGAGGCCTGTTTGAGGTTGAGGTCGTCGGTTTTGATCTCTTCGACGAGGGCCTTCAGGTCGGGACGCAGGCTCAGGGCTTTGGAAACGGAGGACTCCCGGTCCACTTCGATGGTGCTATTGGGAGGCAGAGGCGTTTCGGTGAGCGTGATGGACATGTTGCGGTACTTGGGGTCCAAGTCGGCGCCCATCTGGCGGCGGAGAGAATCTTCAAACTGCTGGAGGCGGTAGCGGGCCTGGAGGACCTGAATTTCCGCGGTGGCGTAGTTGGCTTCCGGCTGATAGATATCGAGCGGGCTGATGGCGCCGAGTTCGAGTTCCTTCTTCGAGCGCTTCAGTGCTTCGGCGGAGAGTTCGAGCGCCTTCTCCTGGACGCGCAAGGTTTCGCGGCCACCGAGGAGATCCCAGTAGGCGTTTTCGGCGTTGGAGATGAGCGTGAGAAGCGTATTAAGGAAGTTCTGGCTGCTGATTTCCAGGCGGCTGCGAGCGATGGTGATGGGCAGCCGGTTCACTTCCCTGCCCCGGTTACGGAGGAGCGGCATGACGAAGCTGGCCGACATCTGGGCGTTGAGGGCGGGGTTGAAGAAGTTGAAGGAGTTGTTGGTGGAGATCTTATTGGCGTTGAAGCCGGCGGTGTACTGCAAGCCGCTATCGAGCGTCTGGGTGTAGGCGAAGTTCATCGGCTGCACCAACTGGTTCAGGGTGTTGGCACCTTCGAGCTGACTGGTGGACTGCGTCTTGGTGCGGGTGGAGGTGAAGCTGCCGGTGAAGAAGGGGTCGAAGGGAGCGTAGGCGCGGGTGATGGCGTTCCGGGTGATTTCGACGTTCAGGCGCTGGACGTCGATGTCGACGTTGTTGGCGAGGACGAGTTGGAGATAGCTGCGGAGAGAGAGCTCCAGCTTGCCGTCGATGACGTAGTCGTCGAACTTGCTGACGCCGCGCAGATCGACCTTCGGCATGGGTTCGGCAAAGTGGCGTTTGAACCAGCTTTGCTTGGGGAAGAAGGGGGAATCGAGAAGATCGAGATCCTTCTTATTGGTGTGGGTGAAAGCCCGCTCCTGGGCAGGGATGACGCCGACGGGGGCGCCGGCGGGCGCGGGGGCCTGCCATGCGAAGGAAGACTGGCACACGAAGAGGGAGAGTGCCATTGAGAGCAATTGGCGGTGCGATTTCATTGTGGAGATTCTTCTCGTTGTTATTCGTAACGGATCGCTTCGATCGGGTCGAGGCGGGCGGCTTGCATGGCGGGGTAGATACCGAAAACCAGCCCGATGCCGCAGGAAACACCAAAGGCGACGGCGATGGAACCGGTGGTCACAACGGTGGACCAGCCGGCGGCCGAGGCGATGATGTGGGCCAGTGTCACGCCGAAGATAATGCCCAGCAATCCACCCATGATGGAGATAAGCACGGCTTCGGTGAGGAACTGACGGATGATGTCTTTTTGCTTGGCGCCGATGGCGCGGCGGATACCGATTTCCCGGGTCCGTTCGAGCACGGTGGCGAGCATGATGTTCATGATGCCGATGCCGCCGACGAGCAGCGAGATGCCGGCGATACAGATCATGACGATGTTGAAGATGAACCCGGTGCGGCGGCGCTGTTCGAGCAGGCCGGCGGGGACGGTGATGGCGAAATCGCCGGCGTCCTTGTGGGTGGCGGTGAGAATGGCGTTGATGATGTTGGACGTTTCGATCGAGTCCGTCCCGTTCTTCACGCGGATGTACATGCCGTCGATTTCGTCTTTGAGGTAGGAGTTGGAATCCTCGAAGCGGCGCATGACGGTGTTGAGCGGGGCGATGACGAGGTTGTTCCCGCTGGCGACTTCCAGACCTTCGACCGAATCGGCAGTGGCCTGCGGGGCGAGGACGCCGACGACTTGCAGCCAGGTGTCGTTTATCTTGACGAACTTGCCGACAGCCGGATCGAAGCCGAGTAGATTAACCTTGGCGGCTTCTCCGAGGACGCAGACCGGGTTGGAGCGATCGTTGTCATCGTCGTTGAAGAAACGGCCTTCCATGACGCGGAGGCTGTTGATGGCCATGTAGTTGGGCAGAACGCCAATGAGAATGGGCGGTTCGGCGCCGGTCTTTGGCAGGACCTTCTGCGGCTTGAAGCGTTTCCGGGGGGTGAGGTGTTCGATCCCCTGGACGTTTTCGGTGATGGAGCGGAAGTCACGGAAGGACATGCCGGGCGAGATGGCGCGGCGGGCCTGGAGTTCGTTCCGGTCGACGGCCTCTTTGGCTTCGATGATGATGTTATTGACACCGAGGAGATCGATGTAGCTCATCATTTCCTTCTGCGCGCCTTCGGTGATGGACAACATAGCCACCACGGCGCCGACGCCGAAGATCATACCCAACATGGTCAGCAAACTACGCAGCTTGTGTACTAACAAGCTGCTCAACCCCATTTTTATCTCAGGGATGATGTCGGCAAGCATCGACATTTCAGTTCAGGCTCCTCAGATCTTCTCTTAAAAATTAGGACTTCCCGCCAGGCAGGGCGTTCATGGGGCCGCCGGAGCCGCCCTTATCTTCGCTCTTCTGCTTGGTGCCGGGCTTGGCTTCAGGATTGGCCATGGCGATGATTTCGCCGGACTTCAGACCGTCGGCCACGACGAGCGTGGATTCACTACGGCGGCCGATCTTGATGGGACGGGCGACGAACTTCTGCCCCTCCTTCACATAGACGACCAGCTTGCCTTCCTTCTCGAAGACAGCCTGCGTGGGAATGTGAACGGCGTTGGGGATCTTTTCGACGATGATTTCGACGTCGGCCAACAGGCCCGGCCGGAGGAGGACATCGAGGTTGGAGTCCTGATCGGGCGGGGGAGGCAGTTTGGCGTTCTTCATGTCGGCTTCGGTGAAGCGGCCCATGCCGCCGCCCATGCTGAACATGGCGCCCATACCGCCGGGAGCTCCGCCACCGGGACCACCACCACCTTCCCCACGACGGCGACGGCCCGCGCCTTCGGCGCCGGCGGCGACTTCGGGTTTGGAGGGATCCGGCTTGGCGCCGGCTGGACGGCCCGCGCCGGGGGTGCGGCCCATCTTGGCCATCACTTCCTGCATAATCTTGGTGCGTTCTTCGGCGGAGAGATCCTGCATGGAACGACCCTTGAGAGCAGCCTGCATGGCTTCCCGCATCTTGGTGCGGTCGGCATCGGACATGCCGGCCATTGCGGCGCCACCCATGCCACCACGGGCGCCACCACCGCGCTGTCCGCCACCGACCGCGGCATCACCGCCGCCCATGCCGCCACCCATACCGGCCATACCGCTGGGCATTCCACCACCCATGCCGCCCATGGCACCGCCACCCATACCGCCGCCCATGGCGGCCATACCGGGCAGGCCAGGCATTCCGCCACCGAAGGCCATGGAGGGAACCGGGGGCTTCTTGCGGTTGGCTTCCGCGGTCGCCATAATGCGTTGAATCTGTTCGGGCTTGGCGCCGAGCTTGGTCAGCAGTTCCTTCATGTCGATGGTGAAGACGACGTCGAACTTCTTGGCCGGATCGGACGACATGACGCTGGCGCTAGCGGTGGAAGACATCGTCTTAATGTGCCCACGGAACTTTTCGTTCGGCACGGCGTCGAGACCGAGGATGACTTCCTGGTTTTCGCTGAGATTGGCGCGGTCGAGTTCCCCGACGCGGGCGACGACTTCGAGTTCAGAGAGATCGAGGACGTCGGCGATGGGCATACCGGGTTGGACCTGGTCGCCTTCGCGAATGTCGGGCACGTCGAAACCGAAACCCATACGGCTGGAGGCGTTCTGGCGGACGGCGACGAGACCGCTCATCGGGGCGAGCACCTTCACCTGGTTCAGGCGGCTCTTGGCGCGGGCCATTTCGAGCAACGACTTCTGCTTCCGTTCCTTGAGCACGGCGAGTTCCGCTTCGGCCTGTTCCTGGCGCGACTTGATGTCGCTCTGCAACTGGCTCAAGCGGCGCTTGGCTTCTTCGAGGTTCAGCTGGTTCTTCTTCTGGTCGATGGGCGAGAGCAGTTCGTTGCGCTTGACCTCGAGCTCCGAGCGGCGCACCGAGTAGCGGGCGCGGAGGAGTTCGACCTGATCCTGATTGTTGCGAATGGCCAGATCGGCTTCGGACTTCTTATACTGCTCATCGATCTGGTCGATTTCCAACTGCTTTTCTTCCACGCTCGAGACCAGTTCGGCATCGTCGAATTCGATGACGAGATCCTTTTCCCGGGCGAACGAACCGATCTCGGCGAGCTTGGTGACCTGCACGGTGCCGAACAGATTGGGCGCGGTGAGCGTGGCCGAGCGGACGGCGCGGAGTTCTCCGCGGGCGAAGGTGCGGACGACCACTTCTCCCTGTTGGACTTTAGCGGTCGCGATCGTCTGCTGGCGTTCAGCGCCGATCGTCGGCATGTACTTGTAGGCGCCGTAGGCAGCACCGAGAACAATGCTGAGAATGACCAGGCGGATGATGACTTTTTTCATGCGGATTCCTACAGCTTCTTGGCGCGCTTGGCGACTTCGTTGGGGTCTTCCATGGCGATCACGTCCCCGGCCTTGAGGCCGGCGGTGACCACGATGTCGGCATCGTTGCGCTTGCCGACTTCGATCTGCCGGATTTCGAATCCGTCACCCTTCTGGATCCAAACGGCCGGCTTGCCCTTGTTCATGAAGCTGGCGCGAGCGGGGATGAGCAGCGAGTTGGGGGCGCTTTCGATGATGATTTCCGAGCTGCAGCTCATACCCGGACGGAGGCGGGGATCGACTTTGGCGAGCGTGGCGCGCGCAGGGAAGGTCTTTTCGGTGAGGCCCATCCCCTTGAAAATAACGGCGGCGATGGGGGAGATCCAATCGAGCGTGGCGGTGAACTCCACTTCCGGAATGGCGTCGACGCGAACGCGGAGGGACTGGCCGAGTTGGAGCTTGCCGCGGTCGACTTCGTCGAGCTTCAGTTCGACGCGCATCTGGGAGAGATCGGGGATTTCGGCGATGGCGGCGCCGGTCCAGGCGCGGTCACCTTCTTTAAAGGGAGGCGGCGTGGAACCGAACGAGCCCTGCGTGCGGGTGTTGGGCAGAACGTTGACGATGCCGTCCATGGGGGCGACAATCTTCATGCGCGAGAGATAGCCCTTGGCGCGTTCGACGTCGCGGACGGTTTTGTCCTTCTTATTGTCGAGACGGTCGAGATCGGCCTGCTGGGTGGTTTTGTGCGCTTTGACGGTGACGTTGACCTGTTCGAGGTCGCCTTCGGCCGTGCCCACGTCGATGCGGTTCTTCTTGCCTTCGATCTCGGAGAGAATTTCGGCTTTGGATGCTTCGAGCTTGGCGCGGTCGACGTTGTAGCCGGCCGTCATCTGGTTCATCGCGTCCATTTCCTTGGTAATGCGATGGGAGGCCTGCATCTGGACGATTTCTTTGTCGACGGTGCGGACGGAGGTGGCGCGATCGAGGTAGTACTGCTCCTGCTGGGCGGCGTCGAACTCGATGACGGTTTCCCCCTTCCGAATCGGCTTGCCGGATTCGGCGAGCATGACGATGCGGGGATCGGGGATCTGCGGCGCGGAGAGAATGACGGAACGGGAGCTGCGCACTTCGCCGCGGGTCTTCACCGAGATGATGAACTCACTTTGGCGGACGCGAGCGACCGGGACTTCCACTTTCGTCTGGCCGGTGTAGCGATAGGCGGAGTAGCCGGCGGCGGCGAGGGCGGCAATGGAAAGCACCATGGTAATGGCGCGTTTGCGATTGCCGGACGCCGATTGGCCCAGACGGACCTTGGGTTTTAAATCTTTCGACATACACCTTCCAAACAGGTTTTTTCAGACGGAGGCAGGGAGCAGGGGCGCGTCAACTGGATTTGGTTGACGACTTGTCTTTATCGGGGGAGGCGACGTTGGGCGGCTCCAGGGCCACCGCTTCGCCAGGCTTGAGGCCTTCCCGGATAGCGGCATGGGTGTTGCTGACGAGGCCCACCTGCACATCACGGCGGATCCAGGCGCCGTTGGCGCCACGGACCATGACAAAGGGTTTCGGTTGCGCGCCGGCCACGGAGGCGTCGGACATCAGCGCTTCGGCGGGAACAACGGTCGCCGAGTCGGCTTCTTCGAGGACGATGTCGGCGCTGACGCTCAGATCGGGAATGATCCGGGGATCGAGCTTATCGAGACGTAAACGCACCGCGACTTCCTTCTTAAAGGCGCCGCGGGTGCCGGCGGATTTCGTAATCGCGCCGATGGTGACAACATGGCCGGGCAGTTCGAGGCCGGGGAAGGCGTCGAAGCGGATCTTCGCGCGTTGGCCCAGACGCATGTTCTGGACGTCCACTTGATTCACAGCGGCGTTGATAACCATCGAGGACTGGTCAACCACCTGCATGAAAAGCATTCCCGGGAGGATCTGATCACCCTGCTGGATGGCGCCGAAATCGCCGCCCCGGAAGGTGTTCTGCACAACAACCAACCCGTCCATGGGGGCCTTCATGACCATACGATCGGCATTGGCCTGGGCGCGGCGGAGTTCCAATTTGGTCGCCGCGAGTTCCAGGTCGGCCGACTTCAGCGTGGCGCGCTCACCCACTTCGACGTAGCGGGCCGCTTCCTGCAACTGCTTCAGGTTGGCCCTGGCTTCTTCGAGAGCGAGGCGGAGGCGCTCCGATTCAATGGCGCTGCGAACGGGGAGGGTCCGCATGTCGAGTTCCGATTTTTCGACGAGGTTCTTGGCGGCCCGGATCTGCTGCTCGTAGGACTTGCGCGTGACTTCGAGGGTCGCGATGCTCGCCTTCATCGAGTTTTCGGACTGTTCGACGCTGGCCTTATAGTCGTCCAGGCGGAGCAGCATGTACTGGCGGTCAAACTCGGCAATCTGATCACCTTTGGCAACGCGGGAGCCATTGGGGGCGAGCATCTGGAGCTGCATCATGAAATCGCCGCCGCGACCGCCGGTAGAACCACCGCCACCACCACCACCGCCACCGCCCGGGATAGAACTGGAAGTAGAACCGAGGCCGTCTGAGCCGAGCGTGGAGGATCCCGAGGCAACCGTGCGGGTAGAACGGGCCGCCGTCGAAGTGGCGCGGCCTGCGCCACCGGTAGAAGCTGAACGCGCCGAACGAAGATTTGCGCCGCCGCCACCGCCAGCCGAGGAGGCTAACGTATCGCCGGAGCCGCCGGCACTGGCGCCGCCGCCCGAAGCCGCACCGGAAGTGCTGGCGAGTGCCGCGCCGGCCGAGGCAAGTGTACTGCTGGCCGAGCTGGTGGAGCTACCGGAAGAGCTGCCGCCGGTGGAACCGCCACCGCCACCAGTAGAAGACGGTGCCGTGCGACCGCCACCTCCGCCGCCGCCCGCGCTGATGGCGCTGCCACCGCCGCCAGGGCGGCCGCCGCGAAGCGAGGGGGCGATGAGCGAAACATATTTTTCCGCCGCGGTCACGCCAGTGACGCGGAGGGTCTTGGCGAGGGGGGCCGTCTGGGCGGGAGCGGTCCGAACGGCGACGACGTTCGCCTGCGAAGCCTGCTCCTGGCGCTGCTGCCAGGTCCAGTAGCCGGCGCCAGCCGCGACGACGAGCGCCACGAGCCACACCCAACCGTACGACCGATTCCGTGGAAGTTCAGGCGGAGCAACAACTTGCGGGCCAGCGCCCGGCTGACCCGGAGCCGATGGCTGCGGATTCGGCAGAGTGGCGCCGGACATTTGCATGGGAGTAATCGCCATGCCGGAATTCATGTCGGATTGTGGGGTGAACATCAGTTGACACTCCTCGCCATCGAGCTCAAGGCCCAACGGACAGGGTTACTTAAAGCTATGACGACATCTTAACGAAAAAGGTTATGGGGGAGTGCCGATTAGTATTACGCTTTGTAGCGGGTTCCGCAACCGGAAACGCACCATTATCCGTTCATGGATGCGAGGAATTCGGCGTTGGAGCGAGTTTTTGCGAGTTTATCTAGCAGAAGCTCCATGGATTCGACCGGCGAGAGGGGGTTCAGCACCTTTCGCAGAATCCAGACCCGGGTCAACTCTTCCTTCGGCATGAGCAGTTCTTCCTTACGGGTACCCGACTTGTTGATGTCGATACCGGGGAAGACGCGCTTGTCGACGAGTTTGCGATCGAGGTGCACTTCCATATTGCCGGTGCCCTTGAATTCCTCGAAGATAACGTCATCCATGCGGCTGCCGGTATCGATCAAGGCGGTGGCGATGATGGTGAGCGAGCCACCTTCCTCGATGTTACGGGCGGCGCCGAAGAAGCGTTTAGGCCGCTGGAGGGCGTTCGAATCGACACCGCCGGAGAGGACTTTGCCGGAAGGCGGGACGACAGTGTTGTAGGCGCGGGCCAGGCGGGTGATGGAATCGAGGAGAATGACGACGTCGCGCTTGTGTTCGACGAGGCGCTTCGCCTTCTCGATGACCATTTCGGCGACCTGGACGTGGCGGGAGGCGGGTTCGTCGAAGGTCGAGCTGATGACTTCGCCCTTGACCGAGCGCTGCATGTCGGTGACTTCTTCGGGACGCTCGTCGATCAGGAGAACGATCAGGGTGACATCCGGGTGATTGGTGGTGACCGAATTGGCGATGGCCTGGAGCAACATCGTCTTACCGGTGCGGGGCGGGGCGACGATGAGGCCGCGCTGGCCCTTCCCGATGGGGGTCAACAGATCCATGACACGCCCGGAGAAGTTGTCCTTGGCGATTTCGAGCTTGATGCGTTCCTGCGGGTAGAGGGGCGTCAGGTTGTCGAAGAAGATCTTGTTGCGCGCCTCTTCCGGTGGTTCGAAGTTGATCGCATCCACTTTAATGAGGGCGAAATAGCGTTCGCCTTCCTTGGGCGGGCGGATCTGACCGGAGATGGTGTCGCCCGTGCGAAGGTCGAAACGGCGGATCTGGGAGGGCGAGACGTAAACGTCGTCGGGACCGGGAAGGTAGTTGTACTCGGGAGCGCGGAGGAAGCCGAAGCCATCGGGCAGGCATTCGAGCACGCCTTCGGAGAAGATGAGCCCGGATTTTTCCGCCTGCGTCTGGAGGATCTTGAAGATCAACTCCTGTTTGCGAAGGCCGGCTACGCCCAAAACGCCGAGTTCCTTGGCGATCGTGTTGAGTTTCACGATCGACATGTCCTTCAGTTCAACGAGATCGAGCGTGCCATCGCGGCGGGCGCTGGTGAGGTCGGCTGGTTCCGTGGCGCCGGCGGGGGCGACGGTATCACCGGCCGGCTTCGGCCGGGCAACGCGAGGCCGGGATTCGGCGATGGGCCGCGACGCGGGCGCCTCCGCGGTGACGGTGGCAGGTACGGGCGAATCTTCGCTGCCGCTGGTGGGGGCAGTCTCCGGATTCAACGGGTCTTTGATGTCTTGATCGCTTGCCAAATTTCCCTCGCTCCCTGGCCGGTGATGGCCGAGAACGGCACTGGTTCCGCTCCGTCGTTCGTACGACGGATGGCGGCCAGGCCGCGGTGCAATTCCGATTGATTGAGTTTGTCGATTTTGGTGGCTACTACTAGGAAAGGCCTGTCCTGGTGCACAAGCCAGTCGCGGAGTTCCAGGTCCTTATCCATCCAACCGCGGCGCGCATCGAGCAGGATAAAGCTGAGCACGAGTTGTTCGCGTTCGGACAGATAAGCCTCGATGAGGCTTTTCCAGGAATCTTTGACATGGAGAGGAACTTTTGCGAAGCCGTAGCCAGGCAGGTCAGCGAACGTAACAGACTCGCTGATGGTGAAGAAGTTGATTGCTTGCGTCCGGCCGGGCTGGGCACTGACCTTGGCCAGTTTTTTGACCCCGGCCAGTACGTTCAGCAGACTGGATTTTCCAACATTACTGCGACCCAGGAACGCAAACTCCGGGAGCCGGAGGTTTGGGAATTGCGCTGGGCTTGTAGCACTTAGTATAAACCGAGCGTCCGCTTTGAGGGTGGACATATAAACGGGAGAGCTCCGGCACGGGGGCCAGGGCCCCCTAGTGAGTCATGTCGTCAACGGGTCGCGTCTCGGACGGAACAGCGGCGGCGGGACTCAGCGGTAACGGAGTCACTTCGCGCTCCAAGGCAATCTTCAGCACTTCGTCCATGGATTCGACGAAGTTCAGTTTCATGTCCTTCTTGATGATCTCGGGAATATCGTAGAGATCCTTTTCATTTTCTTTGGGCAGGACGAGTTCATGGATGCCGTTGCGGTGCGCGGCGAGCATCTTTTCCTTGAGTCCGCCGATGGGGAGCACCTTGCCGCGCACGGTGATTTCACCGGTCATGGCGATGTCACCGCGGACCGGGATGTTGGTCAGCGCGCTGGTGATGGAGGTGGCGATGGTGATCCCGGCGGAGGGGCCGTCCTTCGGGATCGCGCCTTCCGGAACGTGCAAGTGGATGTCGAGGTGGCGATAGAAATCGCGCGCCAGGCCAAGCGAATGAGAGCGGGTGCGGAGGTAGCTCATCGCCGCCTGCGCCGATTCCTGCATGACGTCGCCCAGTTTCCCGGTGAGCGTCAGCTTCCCGCGCCCTTCCATGACGGCGGCTTCGGTGGTGAGAATCGACCCGCCGACTTCGGTCCAGGCGAGGCCGACGGTGGCGCCGACTTCGTTCTTGTGATCGGCCACGGTGTCGCGGAAGCGGGGCGGTCCGAGGAGTTCGGTGAGCGTCGACAGGTTGACGGTGACAGCCGGCAACTTGCTTTCGATCTTCTCCATCTCGGGCGCGGCTTCTTCCACCGGCTTGTCGTCCTTCTTCTTCGCCTTTTTCTTCTTGGCGGTGACAGGAGCATCTTCGAAGATTTCGCCGGCCTTGGCGAGGGCTTCGGGCGTATCCGTGGTGGACACTTCGACGACCTTACGGGCGATCTTCCGGCAGACGTTTCCGATTTCCCGTTCCA
This sequence comes from Bryobacteraceae bacterium, assembly GCA_044358225.1. GTDB lineage: Bacteria > Acidobacteriota > Terriglobia > Bryobacterales > Bryobacteraceae. The sequence continues at coordinate 19,738 of JBIKOG010000038.1, forward strand.
GGTTCCGAACGCCGGATTCGCGGGTGTAGCCCTGGATCAGCGCGGCGAGCCCTTCGGGAGTAAACTCCACCTGGGTGTCACCGAGACCGGTGGCGGTCTTCTGTTTCGGGATCAGGAAGGTCTTGGCGATCTCGGATTTTTCGAGTTCCGTGTAGCCCGAGAGGCGGATGACTTCCATACGATCCTGCAGCGGGCCGGGGATGGTGTGCAGAACGTTGGCGGTGGCGATGAAGAACACTTCGCTCAGATCGTATTCGACGTCCAGATAATGATCCTGGAACATGAAGTTCTGGGCCGGGTCGAGCACTTCGAGCAACGCGGCGGACGGGTCGCCACGGAAGTCGGTCGACATCTTGTCGATTTCGTCCAGCATGAACACCGGGTTCTTGGTGCCGGCCTTCTTCATGCTCTGGATAATCTGGCCGGGCAGGGCGCCGATGTAGGTGCGGCGATGGCCTCGGATTTCCGCTTCATCGCGCACGCCGCCGAGCGACAGGCGGACGAACTTGCGGCCGGTGGCCTTGGCGACGGACATGCCGAGCGAGGTTTTACCGACGCCGGGAGGTCCGACGAAGCAGAGAATCGAGCCCTTCGGATTCTTCACCAGGCGGCGCACGGCGAGGAATTCCAGGATGCGCTCCTTGATCTTCTCCAGCCCGTAATGATCGGAATCGAGCACGCCGTGGGCGAACTTCAGATCGCGGATTTCGTGGGTCTTCTTCTTCCACGGCACAGCGAGCAACCATTCGAGGTAGTTGCGCGAAACGGTGGATTCGGCCGACATGGGCGGCATCTGCTCCAGGCGCTTCAGTTCGGCGTGGGCCTTTTCCTGCGCGTCCTTGGACATGCCAGCGGCGTCGATCTTCTTTTTGAAATCGTCGAACTCGCTCTTCTCGCCGCGGCCGAGTTCCTTCTGGATGGCCTTGATCTTCTCGTTGAGGTAATACTCTTTTTGCGCGCGTTCCATCTGGCGCTTGACGCGGCCTTGGATGGAGCGGTCCACCGAGAGCTTTTCGATCTCGATGTCGAGCATCTCGGCGACGCGGGTCAGGCGGTCGATCGGGTCGAAGATTTCGAGCAGCTCCTGCTTTTCTTCGATCGTCAACTGCAGGTTGGCACCAACGGTATCGGCCAGCTTACCCGGATCGTCCACCTTGATGGCGGCGATCATGGTTTCGTAGTTCAGGTTCTGGCTGAGCTTGACGTATTGCTCAAACAGAGTGGTGACGCGGTTGGTGAGCGCTTCTAGGTGCGACCCGGCTTCGACGCGCGAAGCGAAGGTGCGGACGGTGGCGCGGAAAAAGCCTTCGTCGCTGGCGACGGAGACTACTTTGGCGCGTTCGACGCCTTCAACCAGCACCTTGATATTGCCGTCAGAGAGCTTGAGGCTCTGGACAATGTTGGCGATCGTGCCGACGGAGTAGATTTCGTCGGGGCGGGGATCGTCGACAGAGGCATCGTGCTGGGTGGCGAGGAAGATCTTCTTATCCGCGGCGAGCGCTTCTTCGAGCGCGCGCACACTCGAATCGCGGCCGACAACGAACGGCGTCATCATATGCGGGAAGATGACCACGTCCCGGATCGGCATCATCGGAAGGCGCTTGGCGTCTATACGTTCTCGTGTGCTCATGCGTGCGTTGACCTAAATAGATTAAAGACGGTACTGCTTTTACTTTGATTCGAATCCCTGGAAAGGGATTCCCAAACCTCGTGAAATAACGAGGGGGCAACCGGAAGTGTTCAGAAATGTGTAGTTGGGGGAAGTGTGGGAGAGAGGCCGGCGGCGATTTCTAGCCGGCCTTCTCCAGAAGGGCCAGATTGATCTTCTGCGAGAGGACCATCTCTTTGGTGACCAGGAATTCGCGAATTTTCTTGTGGGACGGAAGGAAGTACATCAGGTCGAGCATCAGGTCTTCCAGAATCATCCGCAAACCGCGGGCTCCGACCTTCCGCTCCATGGCGAGCGATGCAATGGCTTCCAAGGCATCGTCGCTGAATTTCAGTCTAACATTCTCAAATTCGAAGAGCCGCTGGTACTGTTTGACCACCGCGTTCTTCGGCTTGGAGAGAATCTGGATGAGCGCTTCGCGGTCCAGGTCCTCCAACACGCCGACCACCGGCAGGCGGCCGATGAATTCGGGGATGAAGCCGTAGCGGATCAAATCGACCGGCTGGATGAGGCTGATCAGCTGCTCATCCTTGCGCGGCGCGGTCTTGCGCGGACGGCCCGCGGTTTCCTTCTCTTCGTTCTCGTTGAAGCCGATCGTGCGGCGACCGACGCGGCGTTCGACAATCTTGTCGAGCCCGACGAAGGCGCCCCCGCAGATGAAAAGAATGTTGGCGGTATCGACCGGCGTGAACTCCTGGTGCGGGTGCTTCCGGCCGCCCTGCGGCGGGACGTTGGCAATGGTGCCTTCCAGGATTTTGAGCAACGCCTGCTGCACACCTTCGCCGGAGACGTCGCGGGTGATGGACGGATTTTCGTCCTTGCGGCAGATCTTGTCGATTTCGTCGATGTAGATGATGCCCTGCTGGCAGCGTTGGACATCCCAATCGGCGTTCTGCAGAAGGCGGAGAATGATGTTCTCGACATCCTCACCGACGTAGCCGGCTTCGGTCAGGGTGGTGGCGTCGACGATGGCAAACGGCACATCCAGGATGCGGGCCAGCGTTTGCGCAAGGAGGGTTTTGCCGGTCCCGGTGGGGCCAATCAGAAGAATATTGGACTTGCCCAGCTCGACTTCGCTGCCGCGCTGCTTATTCATCTGAATCCGTTTGTAGTGGTTATAAACGGCGACGGCGAGCTTCTTCTTGGTGGCATCCTGACCGATGACGTACTGGTCCAGATACTCCTTCAGCTCAAGCGGTTTCGGCAGTTTGTGCGGGGCCGAGTAGGTCTGCTCATTCCGGTCATCTTCCAGAATGGAGTTGCATACAGCGATGCATTCGTCGCAGATGTAGGAGCGCGGATAGTCGCTGAGCGGGGAGGAGATCAGCTTACCGACGACATCCTGGCTCTTGTGACAGAACGAACAGCGCAGAGATTCGTCCGACGAGGAACGCTTCACGCGGGATCTCCTAAGATAGTGAACTTTCGAACAAGACAGGCCACGTATGTGACGACTTTATTATAGCGATTCCGACAGGCTTGCAAGTGCATTCTTCCTACTTAGAACTTTCGGACTGTAACGTCACGGGGGCGGCGGGGAGGTAACGGGAGAGGACCTCGCGCAGCCGTTCCAGCCGAATGGGCTTGGAGACGTAGTCGGTCATGCCGGCGGCGAGGCAGAGTTCGCGGTCCCCCTTCATGGCGTTCGCGGTCATGGCGACCACCGGCAACTCCTTCGTTTGTGGCAATTGGCGGAGCCGGCGCGTGGCCTCGTACCCATCAAGGCCGGGCATCTGGCAGTCCATCAAAACCAGGAGAAAGCGCCCGGTGAGAAGCGCTTCGACGGCGGCCTCTCCGTTGGGCACAACTTCGGATGTCAGGCCGAGAGCGGCAACCAAGCGCTGGGCCAGCATCTGGTTAACGGCGTTGTCCTCGGCGATGAGGACGTGGCCGGCAAGGCGGGCCGAGGGCAGGGTGGGGGTGGGGACGGTGGCACGCGGCAGGCAGTCGGCCACCACCAGCGCTTCGGCAATCTGCGCGGAACGGACGGGCCGGTGGAGAACGTGGGAGCGCGGGAAATCATCTTCGACAGCGTCGCCGCGGTTGTAGATCAGGAAGACGGGGAGAGCGGGGGCGGGCAGCAGCGACTGCAACTGCGTGCGCAGCGATGAGGGACCAAGCTGCGCCGACGTTCCGGCGAAGACGGCGCGAACGGGGGAGGCGGCGAGGTGGCGGGCGGCCTCTTCCAGGCTCGCGGTGAGCAGGGGCGTTACCCCGTGGCGACGGAGCAGGTTGCCGATCGTTTCGCGCGAGAGGGGCGCGGGTTCGATGACCAGGACCGGGCCCGGCGCCGCGGGCGGAGTGGTGGCTCGGGTCCGGCTGGACGGCGCCAACTTGATATCGAAGGTAAACCGGGCACCGTGGTGCTCGACGCTTTCCGCGGAAATGGTTCCGCCCATCGCGCTGACGAGTTGCCTGGAAATGGCGAGACCGAGGCCGGTGCCACCGAAGCGCCGGCTGGTGGAGGTGTCGGCCTGCATGAAGGGTTCGAACAGATTGGCCAGAGTTCTGGCGCTCATGCCCTGGCCCTGGTCGGCGACGTCGAAGGCGATGTGAACGGTGGCATCGTCCTGAGAGACGAGACGGGCCTCGATGGAGACGCTACCGGCGGTGGGCCACTCCCCGCTATGACTGAACTTGATGGCGTTACTGACCAGGTTCATGAGCACCTGGCGCAGGCGGCCTTCGTCGCCGCACACCCACTCGGGCACGCCGGGATCGATGCGATACCCGAGATCAACTCCCTTCTCCAGCGCGCGGGGCCCGAGCAGATCGTAGACATCTTCGATGGCGTTGCGGGGTTGGAAGTCCAGCCGGACGAACTCCATTTTCCCGGCGCTCATCTTCGAGAAATCGAGAATATCGTTGAGGATATCGAGCAACGATTCGGCCGACCGGTGGCTGGTGCGGGCCAGCAGTTTCTGCTCCCGGTCCAGATTGCTTTGCAACAGAAGTTCCAACATGCCCATGACGCCGTTCATCGGCGTACGGAGTTCGTGGCTCATGTTGGCGAGAAATTCGCTCTTCACACGGGCGGCGGCTTCGGCTTCTTTGCGGGATCGTTCGAGAAGCAGCGACTCGACGGTGGAGCGGACGAACCAGTCGTTGATCTCGACAACCTGGAACGCAATGGCGCCCAGGAACAAGATCATCATGCAGAGCAGGACCAACGCTTCCCCATTCCAGCCGTAGGCGAGCCCCGTCAGTGTGGGAACCATTACGCAAGCCAGGAAGCTGAACGTCATTTTCCGTTCGCCGGCGAAGGCGCCCAAGGCGAAACAGCCGATGCCGGCGGTGATCAGGAGAATCGCAAACTGCAGGAAAACTCCTTGATAGGCGATCTGCATATAGCAGGCGAAGGCGCCCCAGACGAGCGCGGAGAGCCGGGTATGGTTCGCGAAGGACCGCAGCCAGCGGCTGGCCCCGTCGGGATCACTCGGCAGTTGACCAACATGCAGTTTGCGCCAACGCACGAAGCCACTCAGCGCAAAAAATGCGAGAGTGGCTCCGTAGATCCACGGATGATCCGCGGCGAGAGTAGTCCCAAAGCCAAGGGGTGCAAAGACCAGAACGTACAAAAATACGGCCCAGCGGCTGCGCCGCCAAATCTGACCGACTCTCGCCACACGGACTTGCGGCTCGAGAACAGGATCGACGCTTATCACCTACTAAGAGACTACTAGGATTCCGTCTCCGCCGGGGAATCCACGGCAGGGGTCTCCGAGGGGGGCGGCGGTTCGACTTTGTTGGCCTGTTCAAACAGGAAGTTCAAGACCTTCTGCGTGCGGATGTGACCGGCGATGCGGCCGATCGTGCCATCCTGCTCCAGGCGGCGGCGAACACTGGCGACGGCTTCACGTTCCTGGCGGGCGATGCGCTGGACTTCGCCGTCCACTTCTTCCTGCGTGGCGTGGATGGCTTCACGGTCGGCCACCTTTTCCAACAGCAGCGACGCACGGACGTCCTTGGCCGCTCGCGGAACCTGGCTTTCCTTCACCTTGTTCCAATCGATATTCAACTTCCGCGGATCCACGCCCTGCTCGGAGAGGCTGCGCAGGCGGCTTTCGATGAGCGATTCCACCTGCTGATCCACATAGGCCTGCGGGATCGGGAAGTCGTAAAGGTCGACGAGACCGTCGAGCAGCGCGGTGTGCGCTTCCTGGCGCGCGGTCATGTCGCGTTCGGCGTAGATGGACTTCTTGGCGGCGTCGCGCAACTCTTCCAGGCTCTTGAAATCGCCCAGATCCTGGGCGAACTCGTCGTTCAACTCCGGCAGTTCTTTGCGACGAATCGTCTTCAGCGTGCAGGAGAAAGTGACGTTCTTCCCAGCCAGGCGCTCGGCGCCGTAGTCGGCCGGGTAGGCAATATCGAATTCCTTCACATCACCCGGCTCCATGCCGGTGATGTTGTCGGTGAAGGCGGCCATGGTATCGGCGTGGCCGAGTTCGAGGGCGACTTCATTCTCGTTCAGTTCGCCGCCTTCGAGCGGCGACAGGCTGCGCAAGGCGATCAACACGTGATCGTTCCCGGTGGCCGGGCGCGGATCTTCGTTGATGTATTCAGCCTTCTGTTCGCGCAGGCCCTGCAGGCGCGTGGCGACTTCGTCATCGGCCACGACCGGTTCGCGGTAGGGAACGGTCAACCCGCGATAGTCATCGCGCAAATCGAACGACGGAGCCACTTCAAACTGGGCCTTGAACTTCAACGGCTCGCCGGCGTGATAGTGCATATCGACGACCGACGGCGTGCCCACGACTTCCAGCTTTTCGCCATCGGCGTACTTGCGGAAGGCTTTGGGGATGATGCGTTCCAGGACATCCTGGCGCACTTCGCTGGCGAACTTCGTCCGGATCAGCGAGGCGGGAACCTTGCCGGGACGGAAGCCCGGCAGGGCTGCCTTCTTGCGGATGTCTTCGACAACGAGTGCCGTTTCCTTGTCGATCTCCTCAACGGGGACGACCAGTTCAATTTCGTGCTTGCAGCCTTCGAGGAGTGCCATTGGGAAAAGGGTATTTAGAAAGAAGAGATTTTATGAGGAAGGCGCGGAGGGATTGGCTCCGCGCCTCGAGTACGAATTGTAACGTTACCAGACTATCCGTTAGCAGCGGCGGCGAGGCCGGCGCCAGCGCGGAGCGCCTCCGCCTTGTCGGTGGCTTCCCACGTGAAGGTCGGCTCGTTACGGCCGAAGTGGCCGAACGCGGCGGTCTTGCGGTAGATCGGGCGACGCAACTGGAGATGGTCGATGATCGCTTTCGGCGTCAGGCCGAAGTTCTCACGAACCAGTTCCGTCAGACGCGCGCCGTCAACCAGCCCAGTGCCGAACGTGTCGACCATGACCGAGACGGGCTCAGCCACGCCGATGGCGTAGGCCAACTGGACTTCGCAGCGATCGGCGAGGCCGGCGGCAACGATGTTCTTGGCAATGTAGCGGGCCATGTAGCAGGCCGAACGGTCAACCTTCGTCGGATCTTTACCGGAGAAGGCGCCGCCGCCGTGACGGCCCATGCCGCCGTAGGTGTCGACGATGATCTTGCGGCCGGTGAGGCCGGTATCACCGTGCGGACCACCAATGACGAACAAGCCGGTCGGGTTGATGTGGTACTTGGTGTTCGCGTCCACCATGTTGGCGGGGACGATCGGGTCGATCACCAGTTCCTTCACCTTGGCGCGCAACTCTTCAGTGCTCACTTCGGGGGCGTGCTGGGTGGAGACGACAACCGCGTCGATGCGGGTCGGCTTGCCGTTGACGTACTCAACCGACACCTGGCTCTTGCCGTCGGGACGCAGCCAGTTCACCGTGCCGGCCTTGCGGACGGCGGAGAGCTGGGCAACCAGCTGGTGGGCCAGCATGATCGGCAGCGGCATCAGTTCCGGGGTCTCGTTGCAGGCGTAGCCAAACATCAGGCCCTGATCGCCGGCGCCGCCCGTGTCCACACCCATAGCGATATGGGGAGACTGGGTCTGGATGGCATTCAGGATACCGACGGTCTTGGCGTCGTAACCCATGGCGGCATCCGTGAAGCCGATTTCGGCCACCACTTCGCGCACCAGGTCCGGCACGTTGAAAATCGATTTGGTGGTGATTTCACCAGCTACCACCGCCAGACCCGTCGTGACAAGGACTTCGCAGGCCACGCGGCCCGTCGGGTCATCCTTCAAAACGGCATCGAGAACGGCGTCGGAAATCTGATCCGCCATCTTATCGGGATGGCCTTCGGTGACCGATTCCGAAGTAAATATGTGACGCAAACCTTCAGCCACGTATTGCTCCTTGGAGTTAAGTTGAACGATTCGGCAAAGAACACGCCTGCGCCGCGAATAGCGTCACCCAAAACCCAGGATGTGCAGAGTGAACAGCCGAGAGGGTATTTCGGGGCGGGGATGCCAACCTCTAAGTTTATCATGGCTGGCCCGCCACGCGGGGATTTCTACTATTCGGGATCGCGATGAACTGTGCCGGGCGCAAAGGCCGGCAGGCAAATGGCGATATATTCGGCGCCCTCGTCGCCCGGCGTCGAGTACCGGATCCACTCTCCGGCGTGCGTCAACACCGCTTGCCCGGCCGCTACCGTCATGACGCCGTCCCGATGCTCAATCTGCACCGCGCCCTTCAGCACCACCGTATATTCATCGAATTCAGGCGTTTGCCCCGGCTCCACCCAGCCACCCGGGCTGCGCATGTGCGCCACGCTGAGATTCTCCGTCCCGGTGTTCACGCGTCCCACGTATTCATCAATCAGCTTCGGCTTGGTACCGGCGGCTTCAATCCGCGTCGGTCCGGCGATCAGGGTTGGCATTGGAATCTATTCTGCCAAAAAATCAGCCGCAAAAAAAAAAGAGCCGGAAGAAGGCTCCCGGCTCGCTATCGGAGGAACTTGTGTGTTCAGGGACGAGCGGCTTGCACCCCGCTACCCCCTGAACAATTTCAGGTTATTGCACTAGTTAAGACGTGTATAGCCCGACCTTGGTTCTATGGAAGACAGTACCGTTCTAGGCCGGCGGACCCAGACGGCCCGCACATGGCTTTATTTTCAACGACTTATACGCATGCAACTTTTTCGCCTTGGTTACTGATCGGCCAAAAAAGCCGTAGTTTTAATGCCAGAAACGTCAAAAGTTTTTCGACAACGCGGATTGCCGCAGCGCGTGCGGTCGTCCAGGAGCACCATATAGCTTTGGCACTTGGCGAATCGCGCGCGATCCCGCTCGTCGCCCCCCGGCGGCAGACGGTCTTTCCTCCGCCGGATCAGCCACCGCAACTCCAACTGCTGGCTGGTGCGGCAGTACGGGCAGATCAGTTGCGCCGGGCGGGTCGCCGGAGATTCGGTGTAATAGGCCCGTTCGTCCATGGGCCTATTGTTTCAGTTTTTCCAGATCGAATTGGCGGACGCCCGGCAGTTGGGCGTAACGTTCGGGATGACAGGTGAGAATGAGGATCTGCAGCGTCTCGGCCGATTCGGCCAGCAGCTCCAGAATCCGGGCGGCGCGGTGGGGGTCGGTGGCCAGGAACGCGTCGTCGAAAACGGCCAGTTGCGGGCCGGCCTGGGCGAGGCGCGTGGCCAGCGCCAGACGCGTGGCGAAGGCCACCTGTTCGGCCTCCCCGCCGGAGAGTTCGTCGAGCCGGGCATCAGCGCCAGGGACCAGGAGGCCGGCCGGGGTCCACGTATCGTCGACGCGAATCGCATGGGCCGAGGGCCCGGCGATGCGCCGCCAGTTGGCGGTGGCGAACTCCGCAATCCGGTCCGGCAGCGAGGCCGACATCGTCCGCTTCGCAACCGCCAGCGTCTCCTTCAGCAGCTTCAGCGCCTCCGCCCGGCGGCGCTCGCGCTCCAGTTCATCGGTGCAAACGGCCAGCCGCTCTTCCGTCTCCGCCAGCCGCGAGTAGACGTTCTGATTCTGCAGCACCGCCAGTTCGCCATCCAGGCGCGCGGCGGCCTCGCGATCGGCGTCGAGCGCGGCCTGCACCGAATTCAGCTTCTGCTCCAGCGAGACCGGATCGGCCACGCCAGTGTCTTTCACAGCCGCAAGTCGCGCGCTGGCCGCGGCGTGGCGGGAGGCGGCGTCGGTGCGCTGGGATTCCAACTCGTCCAGCGCGCCTGCCGCGGCGTATTGCGCCAACCGCGCGTTCACCTGGGCCAACTGGGTCTCCGCGGCCAACACCACGGCGCTTGCGGTCGCCTCCGCCGCCGCCAGAGCGGGCAGATCGAACTGCGACTTTAAGACCTCCAGTTCCCGCCGGCAGTCGCGGAAACGGGCGCGAATCGCGTCGATATCGGGCGGGTTCGCCACCCAGTCCAACCGCCGCGCCGCCAGTTCTTCCAACTCACCGCGACGCGCCGCCAACGGGCGCAACTCGGCTTCCCGCGCATCCAGCTCGCGCTGCAACTGATCCCGCCGGCCAAAACGCTCTTCCAGCAGGGGCAGCGTGTCGCCATCCAGCAAACGCGCCAGTTTTTCCCGCAACCGGGAAACTTCCGCTTCCAGCCCCGCGGCCTGCGCGTTGGCGCTCGATGCCGTGAATCGGGCCACATTGGGGATGCGCAGCGAAATCGCTTGCGCCCCGGTCAACTCCAGCGAGTCGCCCGCGAAGACACTCCGCGTCGCGCCATCAGTCTCCACAACCAGCGCCGCCTCCGCCTCAATCGTCAGCTTCAAACTCGCCGCGTCCAGCGCCGCTTCCTTCACCTGCAACCGCTGATGCAGTTCGCGCAGTTCGGCCATCCCCGCGGCGGCCGGCGCGCGCAGCCCGTCCCGTTGCTCCCGCAGTGCCACGGCCGATGCCGATAACTCCCGGTAGCGCAGCAGCTCGCCCCAGGCCTTCGCATCCACTCCGCTCTGCTGCAGCAGTTCCAATTCCCGTTCCAACGCCGCGATCTTCGGCCCAGCCGCCTGGCCCGCGTCTAACGCCCGCCGCGCCGCATCGTGGGTTCCCCGCACAGTTTGCAACTGCGTCTCCCCTTGCAGACGCGTTGCCAGATCGGAACGCCATTGCCGCACCCGGCCATCGAGCCCATCGAACAACTGGCGCGCGATCAACTCCGCCGATGTCGCCTCCGCCAGCTCCCGTTGCCGCGCCCTGGCCTGCTCCAAGGCCGGGCGCAGAGTCGCCAACTGTGACTCACTCCCGGCGACGCGCTCCCGCAATCGAACCAACGTTTCCCGATTCGCCCCGGCCGTCTGCCACTGCGTTTGCAGCGCCAGCGCCTCCGTCCGCAACCGGCTCTGCTCCGCTTGCAGCGCGTTCACTGGCGACGATTTCTTCACCGCGCCCATGGCGGTGAAGTAAACATCCGCGCGCCCGTCCACGAGGTCCGACAGATCATCGGCAGCCCGGGAACTGAGCGCCGCGCCAAAGGCCTCCTGCAACGTGGTGCGCACGCCCGCGCTCCATTCCGGCAACAATGGCGCGCCCTGCGGCGTCCACAAAACCTGCAACAGTCCCATGTGGACATCTTTCGCAATGCCCTTCGCCGCCCCCTCGGCCAGCAGCATTTCGCGAATCCGCTGGTCGGCCTCCTTGCCATCAGCCACGGGCCGGAACACGCCCGCTTCCAGGCGTTCCAACTTCGCCGAAGGACTCGCCAGAAAACGCTTCTCAATCCGCCACACATCAGCGCCGTGCGAAAACTCCGCACAAATCCGCGGACTCAACGCCCGGCCCCACGGCGACATCGCCTGCTTCACCGCCGCCCCGGACAGCGAATAGGAATCCACCATTACATGCTGCAGCGCCCGCAACAGCGTGGACTTCCCCGCCCCGTTCGGCCCATGCAGCACATTCAGCCCCGGCGCGAAATCGGCCACGCGCAGCACCCGGTCAAAACACCGGAACCCTTCCACTTCGATGGATCGCAGAATCATGCGCCCACCTGCGCCGCCAGCGCCTGCAGTTCCAACAGCGCCTCGGCCGCCACCGCGTCGCCCTGCGACGCTCGCTCCCGCAGCTGCCGCGCCGCCAGCCGCACCGCGCCCGCCGGCAAAAGTTCCTCCCACCCGTCCTCCGCCGCCGGACGCAACGCGCCCGCATCCACCGCGAAGTGCAGGAACCGCCCGCGCATCTCCGTAATCTGCCGCAGCAGGTCCGCCTCCGCCGCGTGCAGCAACCCGCGAATCTCAAGGCGCACCAGCGCCCGTTCGGCCAAGCCAGCCACGCGATCCCGCAGCCGCGCCATGTCGCCAACGGCCTTCACTTCCTCCTCCAACGTCACCCACGACAGCACGCCCGTATGAATCCGTTCAACCGCCGGAACGCCATCCGCCACCCGCACCAGCAGCGCATTTCCGCTGTCCCGTTCGCCGAACTTCGTCGTCTCCTGCGTACCGCAATAGGCCATGCGCACCACGCCCGCCGCGTCGGGATACAACGACGTCGAATGCCAGTGCCCCAGCGCCAGATACTGCGCCCCGGCGCGCGCGCAGGCGTCGCGCGATATCGGATGATGCTCGGTCGCGGCGTCGATGCCCTCCACCGTCCCATGGCTCATCGCCACCACCGGCCCTTCCGGCCGCGGGATGTTCACGAGCGCCAATGTCGGGTCCCGCCGCGAATGCGTCTCGCACAACGGCGCCGCGATCAACGTCCCGCCCGGCACCGCGTACGCACGCGGCTCCCGCACCACGTGCAGATTCCCGTACTGCTTCCACACCGGGTGCTCCCACACGCTGCCCGGCTGCAGTGGATCGTGGTTCCCCGGCAGCAGATAAACAGGGCCGCGAAAGCGCGAAAGAATTTCTCCGGTTTGCTGCACCAGCGCCCGATCCACGGCGTTGTCTTCAAATGTGTCGCCCGCCACCAACAGAAAATCGGCACTGATGGCCACCACGCGCGCGGCCGCTTCCAGCCGCGCCGCGCGCACGGCCGCGGCGGCGCCCCCGGTGGCGGCTGCCTTCATGCCGATCTGCCAGTCGGCTGTGTGGAGAAATTGCATTAGCGGCTGACTACTATTTTGCCGCGTATGTCTTCGTGTGTTTATTGCGCGAGTTGAACACCGTCATCGCGCCCGTTTTCGTGGCGCTCACTTTGATGTAGTTGCCCTCGCCCGTATCGTTCAAATCGGCCAGAAACGCATTGGCCACGTTGTGTTCCTGCCCGCCGGCATTGGCAAAGTGCAGCTGCCACATATCTTCCAACCCCGGCGAGGACTTCACAATCTTCCATGCCGCGGGCGAACCGCCCTTGCGCGAGCCGTTGTTCATAATGACCACGCGCGGCCGCAGCGCATGCACCAGCGCCTCCGGCCCGCTCACGTCCATGCCGTGATGCGTCGTCACATACAGGTCCACCGGGCCCACCTTGTTCGCCGGGCACGCCAGTTCCAATTCCTTGTTCCACGTCAGGTCGCCGATGTCGAAAAACTTGAAGCTGCCGAACGTCACCAGCACGCCCAGGCTCCGCGCGTTCTCCGTCGGATCGTCGGCCTTTTTCTCCGCCTTCGCGCACAACGGATTGGCCTGCCCGCCGCCCGCCAAAGGCTTGTCAATCACGTTCCCATCCGAAGTCAACACCGTGACATCAGCACCCTTCAGCGCCACTTTGTCGCCCGGCTTCACGCTCTGCCGCTGCCCGCTGGAAGCGGCCTTCGTATAGGCCTCCATCAACTGGTCCGCCGCCGCGCCCGTCTCCCGGTTCGGCCCGTGGTCCACGAAAGTGCCCACCGACATCTTGCTCAACAACTGCGTAATCCCGCCCACATGATCCCGGTGATAGTGCGTGATCAGCAGGTTGTCGATTTTCTTCAACCCCGCCTTCTTCGCCACCTTCACAATCCGGTCCGCGTCCCGGTCGCCGAACCCCGGCCAGCCCGTATCCACCAGCATCGACTGCTTATCCGGCGTCACCACCAGCGTCGCCTGGCCGCCCTCCACGTCGATGAAATAAATATCCAGAGTCTTATCCGCGGCCGGTAACGAAAGCGCGGCGCCCAAAATCCCTAAAGCGAGAACAATCGGTTTCATGCGCACTCATGCTACTGAACTCCAACGGAACACTGCAACCCGAAGTTGCGTATCCTAATCTGAACGGAGACGCCAATGCCCTTCTGTACCCAATGCGGAACCCAGGTCGAGACATCGGCCGCTTTCTGTGCCAAGTGCGGCGCGCGCCAACCCGGCGCCCCCGCTGCCGCGCCTCCTCCACCGCCTACGCAACAGCAGAAGCCCGTGGCCGGCGAAGAGTGGCTGAACGGCATCTCCCCCAGCACCGCGGCCACGCTCAGCTACGTCCCCTTCGTCGGCTGGGCCTTTGCCCTGTTCATCCTGGCCTCCCAACGGTTCCGCACCGATAATCTCGTGCGTTTCCACGCCTTCCAGGGGCTCTATCTCGCCGTCGTCTGGCTGCTGATCGACATGGCCATCGGCGCTCTCTTCGGTTTCGCCGGCATCGCCGCCCGCCGTGCCGTCATCGGCTCGCTGAAACTCTCCGTCATCTGCGGCTGGTGCTTCATGCTCTTCAAGACATCCCAGGGCGAAGCCATCCGCCTGCCGTTCCTCGGCGAACTCGCCGATCGCTCCGTCGCCGAGCACTCCGCGCCGCGCCCGTAATTGGCGTAACGCTCGCGGTCTCCACCGCATCTGACTCTACACGGGTGTGTTATATTTATTCACAGCACTGAATAAATACTCACCTTGTATAGTGAACAAGAAATGATCAAAGCGGGCATCGTCGGTTTCCGCGGCTACAGCGGCGCCGAACTCATCCAAATCCTCACCCATCACGGCAACGCGACCGTCTACCTGATGGAGCACCGCGCCGACGCGGGCGACCGGCCTACGCCGCGCAACGCCGCCGGCCCGGCACGCATCCCGGCCACGGCCGAAGGCGCGCGCGACGCCGGGCTCGACGTGGTTTTCCTCGCCACGCCGCCGGAAGTTTCCATGGAACTGGCGCCGGGCTTCCTCGAAGCCGGAGCCAAGGTCATCGACCTCAGCGGCGCCTTCCGCCTGCGCACCGTCGACAACTACACCCGCTGGTACAAGGAACCGCACACCCAGCCGGAACTGCTCGCCAGCGCCGTCTACGGCCTGCCGGAACTAAACCGCGCGCCCATCGCCTCGGCGAAGCTCATCTCCAATCCCGGCTGCTATCCCACCGCCGCCAGTCTCGCCCTCGCGCCGCTGGTGGAAGCGGGCGTCATTGACCGCAGCGCCGGCATCGTCTGCGATGCCAAGAGCGGCGTCAGCGGCGCCGGCCGCAAGCCGAGCCTGAAAACCAGCTACTGCGAAGTCACCGAAAACTTCTCCGCCTACTCCATCCTGGAGCACCGCCATGTGGCCGAAGTGCTGCTGAATACCGGCATCGAAGAGGCCGAATTCAGCTTCGCCGCCCAGTTGATCCCCGCCCACCGCGGCATCCTGGAAACGATCTATTTCCGCGCCACCGGGCTCAGCTCCGCCGCCGATCTGGTCGCCCTTTACGAGAAGCGCTACGCCGGCGAACCCTTCGTCCGCATCTACGATCCCGGCAAAGCGCCGGACCTCCTCAGCGTCGCCCGCACCAACTTCTGCGACATCGGTGTCACGCTCCACGCCGCCACCGGCCGCGCCGTCGTCGTCGCCGCCATTGATAACCTCGGCAAAGGCGCCGCCGGCCAGGCCGTGCAAAACATGAACCTGGCCTTCGGGTTCCCGGAAACGCAGGGGCTGCTATGAAAATTCTCATCAAGCTGGGCGGCACGCTGCTCGATGGCGACGCCACGCGTCAGGCCATTGCCACGCAGCTCGCCGCCGCGCAGAAGATCAATCCGCAAACCGTCGTCGTCCACGGCGGCGGCAAGCAGATGACCCGCTTCCTGGCCGAACGTAACGTCGAATCGAAGTTCGTCGAAGGCCTCCGCGTCACCAACGAAGAGGTGCTCGACGCCGTATTGAAGGTGTTCGCCGGCAGCGTGAATCATCAGCTGGTCGCCTCCCTTGTCGCCGCCGGGGCCCCCGCGGTCGGCATCACCGGCATCGATGCCTGCCTCGCCGAAGCCGAACAACTGCGCCCCGACCTGGGCTTCGTCGGCAAACCCGTCCGGTCCAACCCGGCGCTGCTCCACACGCTCATCGGCGGCGGCTTCCTGCCCGTCGTCGCCTGCGTCGCCGGGGACCGCAACGGCCAGATCTACAACGTCAACGCCGACCAGATGGCCGTCTCCTGCGCCTCCGGGTTCCAGGCCGATCGCCTGCTGTTCCTCACCGACGTCGATGGCGTCAAGGACGGAAGCGGCCAGGTCATCCCCACCCTCTCGCTCGAACAGAGCCGCCTGCTGATTGCCGATGGCATCGCCACCGGCGGCATGCAGGCCAAGCTCAACGCCGCCGCCGATGCCCTGCTGGGTGGGGTCGGCGAAGTGGTCATCGCCCCCGGCGCCGCGCCCGATATCGTCGCGCGGCTCCTGAGCGGGGAAGCCGTGGGCACGCGTTTCGTTCGCAGCTAATTCCGCAGGTAAAGCCAGAAAGGACTGACGGCCATGAGCACCCTCGTTTCGTTGCAAATTCCGCAGGTGTCGACCCCGACCACCTTTTCCGAAGGGCCGCTCCCCGTCCGTCCCGCAATTCTCCGCGATATTCCCAAACTTCTGGCTTTAATTAACGCGTTCGCCGCAAAAGGCATTATGCTGCCCCGGACGGAATTTGAACTCGCGGAAAATATCCGCGATTTCGTCGTAATTGAAGGCGGCGGTCAAATCGTCGCCTGTTGCGCCTTGCACATTTACTCCCCCACCGCGGCCGAAATTCGCTCTTTGGCGGTGGATCCGGGCTGGCAAACGCATGGCCTCGGCCGCAAGATGGTGGAGGCGCTGGAGAAGGACGCGCGGGAATTCGGCTTAATTAGCCTATTTGCGTTTACATATGTAGAAGGATTTTTCCGCAAATTAGGCTATGAAACTGTGGAGCGCGGCGAACTCCCCCTGAAGGCCTGGAAAGACTGCCTCCGCTGCCCGAAATTCCAGGCTTGCGACGAAATCGCAATGCGAAAACACCTTAACTAGT
Source organism: Bryobacteraceae bacterium (assembly GCA_044358225.1). Taxonomy (GTDB): domain Bacteria; phylum Acidobacteriota; class Terriglobia; order Bryobacterales; family Bryobacteraceae. The sequence goes on from JBIKOG010000038.1 coordinate 36,380, forward strand.
ACCTCCCCATATGAGGGTATAGGGTCCCCTATTTGGGGGTATGCGCCGGATCTAGTACTGTCCTCCAAGTGATTGATTGTATTATACATCGACGTTCTAGTACCGAGACCCACCCGATCGGGGTGTTTTCAATTCTGCGATTCCGCCTCCTCCACTACCCGCAAAATAGTGTGGAAGAAAGGAGAGAATTTTGCTGCGCTGCAGCGACCTATTTGTATAATCAACGCAAACCAGTAAATATTTACGGAATAATCCTGAACATTACTGGTGTACCTGGAGAACACAAATGCGCGCGCAGACCGTAGATGTGAAGGCCTCGACCGGCAGAATTCTCTGCTGCACCATTTTCCGGCCCGGTGGGAAAAAGCTCCTCGCCAAAGGTCACATTCTCAACGATGAAGATGTCCGTATCCTGGAAACCGAGGGGATGCAGGAAGTTTGGGTCACCCAGCTCGAAGACGGTGAGATCGGCGAGGACGAAGCGGTCCTTGAAATCGCTACCCGCCTCGGCTGCGGCTCTCTGGAGTTACGCCCCGCCGCCGGCGGCCGCGCCAATCTCTTCGCCACCGAAGACTGTTGTTTGCTCGTTGACGACGAACTGCTGAAGCAGATCAATTGCACCGCCAGTGTCGTCATCGCCACCGGAGCCAACTTCTCCTTCGTGCCCGCCGGCCAGCGCGTTGCCACCATTAAGAGCACCCCGTTTGCCGTCTCCGCCGCCGAAGTCGAAGCCGTCCGCAACATCCTCACCGAACGCGGCCCCATCCTTCAGGCCCGCCCCGTCCAGGACCCGCAAGTTGCCGTGCTTTATACCGATCCGGTGCAGGGCGATCGCGCCCGCCAGCTCTTCGAAAACATCATGCGCCAGCGCCTGGAAGCCATGGGCGTCCAGCAGAATTACGTGCTCAGCTCGCTCGAAGACGAAAACGCCATCTGCCGCGCGCTGCAACACCTGCTTCGCGCCAAACCGGCCGTCATCGTCATCGCCTCCACCACCGCCCCGCAAGGCCCGGAAGACGTCGTCGGCCGCGCCATGCTCCGCCTCGGCACCCATATCGAACGGTTCCTCGCCCCGGTAGAACCCGGCAGCCTCATGATGCTCGGCTACAAAGACGATATCCCGATCATCTCCGCCCCCGGCTGCTACCGCTCGGCGAAGAAGAACGTGCTCGATATCATCCTGCCCCCGCTGCTGGCCCGCTACCGCATGAGCGGCTGGGAAATCGCCAGCTTGGGCCATGGCGGACTTCTGATATAGAATCAAGATCTCCTCCGGAACTGTAGATTCTGGCCTCCGAGGAATTTACAGTTCTAAAATATAGCCGGCTGCCCTTTGTGGCATCCGGCTTTTTTTTGCGGGTATGCTGGAACTTCATGCAGATTCGATCCGTTCGCTGCTTTCTGCTCTCTTACGTCTTCCCGAAGCCCGTTGAGCTCGCCTACTACGGCGGTCACCGGCAGGTCGTCAAACGCGACGCCATGCTCATCCGCATCGAGGCCGACAACGGCCTCGTCGGCTACGGCCCCGGCGAAGGCAGCGAGGCCGCCGAACGCATCATCCGCGAAACCATCGCCCCGTGGCTCGAAGGCCGCGTCCTCCGCGATGTCGACGCCCTGCGAGTCCTCTTCCAATCCGGCCCCGGCGAACACCGCAAAACCAGCCACGTCTACGGCACCGTCGAAGTCGCCCTCTACGACCTCCTCGGCAAGTTCAACGGCGCCCCCGTCTCCGAGCTCCTCGGCGGCCGCGTCCGTGACCGCATCGCCCTCTACGGCAGCGCCGGCATGTACCAGTCCCCGGAGGAATACGCCCGCGAAGCCGCCCTCTGTAAACAACTCGGCTACACCGCCTACAAAATGCGCCCCGCCGCCGGCCCCGAACTCGACCTCGAAGCCGTCCGCCAAATGCGCGCCGCCACCGGTCCCGACTTCGGCATCATGGTCGACGCCCACTCCTGGTGGCGCATGGGCGACCGCAGCTACTCCCCGGCGACGATCCACGAACTCGCCCGCGCCATGGGCCAGTACGATATCACCTGGCTCGAAGAACCGCTCCCCCCGGCCGACCACGCCGCCTACCGCGAACTCCGCGCCCTCGGCCACGTCCCCGTCGCCACCGGCGAGCACGAACACACCGAAGAGGGCTTTCTCGATCTCATCTACACCGGCTGCACCGACTATGTCCAAATGGACGTTGTCTGCCAGGGCGGCTACGCCATGGGCCGCCGCCTCTTCCGCGAAATCCAGCAGGAGGGCCTCCGCTTCGCCTTCCACTCCTGGGGCACCGACCTCGAACTGATCGCCGCCGCCCACGCCGGCATCGGCTGGCCCGAAAACGTCGTCGAATGGCTGGAGGCCCCCTGCTACACCACGCCCGGCAACAAGTTCATGTACGAGTGGCCGCTGGCGTCGGAAATTCTGAAATCCCCGCTCGTCATTGAGAACGGAGATCTGGTCGTCCCGCGCGCCCCCGGCCTCGGCGTAGAAGTCGATGAATCGGTCATCGAAAAATACCCGTGGCAACCCGGCCCCTGGTCGTACTTCACGCTGATCTCTCCGCCGGAAACTCACGCCGTCACCAGCGATCACAGCATCGCCTGGGCCGACGAACCGAAAGCCTGACCCCCGTGTTGCTCGGAGCCATCGCCGGCGCAGCCGCCGCCGGATTCCTCGCCTGGGCCGTCCGCGGCCGCAGCGCCAGCGTCCTCGCGCCGTCTCTCTGGCGAGGCCCCAAAGGCCGCCAGCGTATCGCCCTCACCTTTGACGATGGCCCCAGCGAATCCACCCCCGCGCTCCTGGAAATCCTGAAGCAGCACAACGCCAAGGCGACATTTTTCGTCTGCGGCCACAACGCCGCCCGCCTCCCCGAAATCCTGAAAGCCATCGCCAACGATGGCCACGAAATCGGCAACCACACATGGTCCCACCCGCGCCTGGATTTCGCCAGCCCCGCCAAAATGCGCGACGAAATCGGGCGCACCCAGGAAATCGTCCACCAAATCACCGGCCGGAAGCCAACCCTCTTCCGCGCCCCCTTCGGCGTCCGCTGGTTCGGCCTCGGCGTGGTGCAAAAGGAGTTCGGCCTCACCGGCGTCATGTGGACCGCCATCGGCCTCGATTGGAAACTCCCCGCAGCGGCCATCGCCCAACGCCTGAACACCGCCGCCACCGATGGCGCCATCCTCTGTCTCCACGACGGCCGCGTCCTCGCCGAACGCCCAAATGTCGACGCCACAATCGACGCCGTCCGCCAACTTCTCCCCCTACTCCACGCAAAGCATTTGTCGATCACCTCCGTCTCTGCGATGCTGGAACGATGAGCGAGTCCGTTTCCCCCGAAGTTCTCGACCGCGTCATGCGCACCCTCGCCGAGACGCAAAAACTCCCCGCGGACAAAGTCACCCCCGACGCCACCTTCGAACAGCTCGGCATCGACTCCCTCGATGGCATCAACATCCTGTTCGCCCTCGAGAACGAGTTCAACATCAACATCCCCGACGAATCCGCCCGCCTCGTCCGCGATGTGCGCCAACTCGCCGAAGGCGTGCAAAAACTTGTAAACGAAAAACCCGCCGCATCATGAACCGCCGCGTCGTCATCACCGGTATCGGCGCCATCTCCGCCCTCGGCAACGACGCCGCCGCGTTCTGGTCCGCCTGCCAGGCGGGCGAAAGCGGCATCGGCCAAATCACCGGCTTCGACATGAGCGGCATCCGTTTCCAGAACGGCGCGCAAGCCAAACAGTTCACCCCCGCCGATCATTTCGACGACAAACAACTCATCCCGCTCGACCGCTTCGCCACCCTCGCCGTCGTCGCCGCCCGCGAAGCCCTCGCCCAGTCAAAACTCGAACTCACGCCCGATGAAAAGACCCGCGCCGCCATCGTCACCGGCTCCTGCTACGGGGGCAAGACCAGCGAAGACGCCGGCTTCAGCACGCTCTACAAGGACAACCTGCCCCGCGTCCATCCCATGACGATTCCCCGCCTCATGGCCAACGCCGGCGCCAGCGCGCTCACGCTCGAACTCGGCTGGCAAGGCCCCGCCTGGACCGTCTCCACCGCCTGCAGTTCCGCTAACCACGCCATCGGCCAGGCCTTCTGGCTGGTGCGCAACGGCATGGCCGACGTCGCCCTCACCGGCGGCAGCGAAGCCCCGTTCACCTACGGATCGCTCAAAGCGTGGGAAGCCCTTCGCGTCGTCAGCCCCGACACGTGCCGGCCCTTTTCCAAAGGGCGCGGCGGCATGGTGCTCGGCGAAGGCGCCGGCATGTTGGTATTGGAAACTCTCGAACACGCCCAAGCCCGCGGGGCGCAGATACTCGCCGAAATCGCCGGCTTCGGCATGGGCGCCGACGCGCACCACATCACGCAGCCATCCGCCGCCGGCGCCGCCCGCGCCATGCGCCTCGCCCTCGCCGACGCGCAATGCGGCCCCCATCAGATCGGCGTCGTCAACGCCCACGGCACCGGCACCGCCGCCAACGATGTCGCCGAATCGGCCGCCATCCGCGACGTCTTCGCCGGCCATCTGGACGGGATAAAAGTCGTCGCCACCAAAGCCATCCACGGCCACGCCCTCGGAGCGTCAGGGGCGCTGGAAGCCGTCGCCACAATTCGCGGCCTGCAGGAGCAGTGCGTCATCCCGACGGCCAATTTCCAAACACCGGACCCCGATTGCGACATCCCGCTCAGCCTGGAACACACGCCCTGGCCGCACGAAGCCGCCGTGTCGAACTCCTTCGCCTTCGGCGGCCTGAACGCCGTGTTGGTGTTCCGCCGCTACGAGGCCTGAGACGCAGTCCCCATTCTCGCAGCGGAACTCCTCTCCGGGGACATACGTGCCGGAGCCCGCATGGGCGTAGGCCGTGTGTCCCCAAACACCAGATTCGTCCGCAACAGCAGACTGCGAATCAGCGAGTACCGCTCTAATCCCGCTTAAACTCCGCGATCTCCGAAACCACCACGCGCTCCCGCGGATACACTTCCAACCGGAAGATCACCCGATCCGGAACGCCTTTATAAATCACGCTCCCGCCCTGCAACTGCGAGCCCTTCAGATCAATCGTCTGCGTCTCCGTCCGCGATTGAATAATCAATGCGCCGCGATTGGCATTCCGCACCGCCGGCGCCAACGGGTCCCACGTCACCGTCAACTCATCGCCCGTCTTCTTTACCGCCAGCGTCATGTCCCACGCTTCCATCCACGGGTTCACCGGCTGCTTCGGCCGCATGCTCAGCGCAATCTGGAAACCCACCACTACGCCCAGCAACATGAAGATAAACGAGAGCGGAATCCACACCCAGCCCCCGCGCACACCCTTGCTCTTCGGAGCCATCGCCTCGCCCTCCCCGCTGTCAAACGTAGGCCCGGGGGGAAACTGCGGTGATTGCATCGCTACCGGATTCGGAAGCATTTCAGCCCGCTCCATCGGAGCAGCCTGCTCCAACGCATTCTGCCGGTACGACAAACGGGGATCTTCCCCCGTTCGCTGCTGCCCGAATCGTGCCGCCGACGCCAATCGCTCCGTCGCCGACACGCCCCCGCCCAGTTCCTTGCGACGGAACGGAAACTCCAACGGCGAGACGTCCGCCTTGAACTGCCCGTCCTCGCGAAAGAAAATCCCAGCCATGCTGACCTTCGTCGCATACGGCTTCACGATCAACGCAATCGCCGCTGGCTCCGGGAACATCTCATCCAGAATCGACAGGTCCTCCGCCGCCAGGCAGATTCCCTCTCGCGTGTGTCCACGGTAATAGCCCACCGCGTAAATTCGCCGGTCCGGCCCCTGCCGCCACCGCTGCATCGACTCTTCAAATCCCTCCCGGTCATCGTCGGAAAGAATGAAGGAGGGTCCCGACGCGTGGTCGCAGTCGATGATTTCGAAATCCTCAACCTTCACCACCGTGTGATCCCCTTGCACCTCCACCGTGCCAAGGAGTATGCCGCCAACCTCCGCGCCTCGCTTCGGCACGGCGCCGAAACCACGCATCACTTCCAGAAGGACTCGGTCGATTACGTCAAATTGCATCTGCACGGAGATTGGCTTCCCCGTGGGCTTCCAGACGTAAAAGGGAGCAGTGCTCGTACCTGTTTCAGGATTCAATCCTGGAATCTCCTTCCAATGGCGATTACCTATTCAAGTATAGTTACGAATATTGCCAGCCGCACTCTATCTCGTCGCCACCCCCATCGGGAATCTTGAGGACATCACCGTCCGCGCCCTCCGCATTTTGAAAGACGAGGTCGATCGCATCGCCTGCGAAGACACCCGTCACAGCCGGAAACTCCTCGATCACTACAACATCGACAAACCCCTCATCTCCTATCACGATCACAACGAACGCGAACGCGGCGAAGAACTCCTCGATCGCCTCCGCAATGGCGAACGCATCGCCCTCATCAGCGATGCCGGCACCCCGCTCATCTCCGACCCCGGCTACCGCCTCGCCGCCGCCGCCGCCGCCGAGG
>JBIKOG010000213.1:0-13150 GCA_044358225.1 Bryobacteraceae bacterium
CGACCGCGAATTCAGCAGCAACCGCGTGCTCTCCAGTGTCGACGCGCCCAACATCAGCGCCTTCGCCGGCACACTATATTCCCGCTTGTTCCGCCGGTCCAGGAAGTGCACCGCGTTCACGCGCCCCGTCTTCGGGTCCACGCCGATCTCCCGCACAATCGCGTTCGGAACGATCGTCAAATTCCCCGTCGCCATCGCCTCCGGCAACAGCAGGTTCACCGACGAAGCCAGCGTCCCCGTCGCCCGCCGCGGCTTGGTCGTCGGCACGCCCAGCTTCGCCGCCGAAGCCTTGAACCGCTGAATGCTCAATGAATCGCGCGACTCGTCCAGCGTGATCTTCCCATCGGGCATCTGCGCCCAGCCTTCGTTCTTGCCCGCCACGCGGAACAGCGGCTCCACGCGGTCGTAGAACGGCGCGAGCTCTTCCAGCGTCACCGGCCAGTTCTCGCCAAACCCGTCGTGGTCCTTGCCCTTGAATTCGAAATTGCTCAGCCGCCACGAGGCCCGGCCCCACCGCAACGTCTTGCCGCCCACCATGCGAATGCGCACCCAGTAGTATGGGTCGTTCTCCGGATAGCTGTACGGATTCTTCTTCTCGTCGATCCAGACGTTCGCGTCGAACTCAGACGCCTGCGTGATATGCGGGAACCGCCCCGGCTCGTTGAATCCGCGATACGGCAGCTCATAAACCGCCTTCATCGTCCGGTGCCGGTTAATATCGATCATCGGCCCGGCTTCCAACATCAGGCACTTCACACCGGCCTTGCACAACGTGTAGGCGGCCATCCCGCCGCTCGCGCCCGATCCAATAATTACGACGTCGTAGTCTTGTTGCATCGCTTAATCAATCACGTCCCAATACGTATTCACGCCCGTCGCCCGCCGCGATCCCGCTCCCGCATCGGCATACACTTTGCTGTTCACCGTAGCTCTCATCACATCGGCCTTGGCTTCCCGCAGGAACCGCGCCAACGGCTCCGCCGGCGCCTTCCACGTCCACGCAGCTTTCAACGGCGCCAGCAGCCCCGCCGCCTCGCCATCGGTCAACGCCGCAAATGCCTTGCCCTTCTGCAACCGCGCGTCAATGTCCAACTGGTTCAGCCCCTGCGCATAAAGCACCTGGCGCTCAGAAGGTGACTTCGACAACAGGAAATCCAGGAACTGCGGCGCCTCGGCCTGCTTTGCCGAAGGCTTGCCGTTGTAGGCGGGCCCCAGCAGGTCGCACAGCCGTTCCAGCGTCTGATACTGCTCCGGCGAAAAAAACTTGTGGCGTGGCGTCGCCACCGCGTCCGCTGTAGTCAGGTCAAACTTCGCGGCGTCGTCCGCCGTCGGTTGATTCGACCCCTGAGGAGTCTGTGCCGCTGCCACCGGCGCCAATGCCGACGCGCCCAGCAGCGACTTGAAAACGCTTCTCCGCTTCATCGTTTTCAACCTATCACAAACGCGCCAAATCTCTTACTTTTGCGGCTTTTCCCGCTTCACATTCTTCGGCAGCGTCAACTGCACATCGGCGTCCTTCAACAGCGGATTCACCTTCACGTCCATATACGTAGACAGCGTGTAGTCCCCCGATGGCTGCAAAAACTTCTGCTGAATCGGATTCCCGTCGTTCATCGGAATCCAAATCTCCACCAGCTTCAAATGCTCCTTCACGCTATCCAGCTTCGGCCGCAGCTCCACCCGCGTCGTCTGCTTTCCGTCGATCGTCTCCGTCCCCGTCACCACCATGTCGTAGCTCTTGGTGATCTCCCGCACCGGCGTCCCGAATCCCAGCAACAGAAACTGGTCCACCAGCCGCCCGTACTGCGTCAGGTCGTACTCCTGCACCGTGTTGATCTTCGGCAGAAAGATCTCGTACTTCTTCCGCGACAACGCAATCGACCGCGCATCCGGCTTGTCAATTTCCATCCGCACCCGCACGTCGCCCGGCTTCAATTTCTTGATGATGAACGTGCCGGACTCCGCCGCCGAATCTTTGATCACCGCCGTATAGCTGACCTTCTTCACCCGTGCCGACAACGCCGCGAACTCCGCGGCCGACTTGTCCATGCGCGTCTGCACCGCGCCCAGCGTTTCCGCCGCCGGGGCCGCGGCCCCAGCCAACAACGCGAGTACTGCGATCGGTAGTTTCATTTCACTCTCTTGGATGTCCCGTCGGCCGAACCGGTTACTTCACCAGACGCGTGTAGGCCATGAACCCGGTGGTTTCCTTCTCCGCGTCCAACAACGGCGTCAGCTTATACAGCTGCAGCTTCTTCCCATCCCGGCGCTCCAGCATCTTCGACACGTGTTGAAACCGCTCACTCTCCGTCACGCCCAGCAGTTGCTTCGGCTCCAGAAAGAAAACCTCCACCCCCGGCGTATCCGTCTGCACCAGCACAATGCTCTGCGCCTTCGGCTGGTCTTTGAAGATCTCCCGCGGCGTCAGAAAGATGAACGCCAGAATCCCAACCACGATGACGTCATACTGCCACGACGCCCGCGGGAAGTCCCAAAAAATTACACGTTTTAAAACAGAAGTCACAATACTCCCAGTCTAGCGAACCGTCGCCGAAATAGCGCCCACGCCTTCCACACGCCCGCCCACCACATCGCCCTTCTTAATCCGCACGCCCTTCGGGCAGCCCGTCGAAATGATGTCGCCAGGATAGAGCGTCTGATAGTCGCTGTGGAATCGCACCAGCTCCAACGGCCGCGTCTTCATGTTCTTCACGAAGTCCCGCGAAAACACTTCCCCGTTGCTCTCCGTGATCACTTCCAGCTCATCCACATCGGCAATCTCGTCCTTGGTCACAATCACCGGGCCAAAACTGAAAAACGTGTCGAAACTCTTCGACCGCGTCAAATACCGCGGATTCTTCGCCAGCACGTCCAGCGCCGTCAGGTCCAACGTCACCGTGTACCCGAAAATCGCGTCCAGCGCCTCGGCGTGGTCTTTCAAATACTGCACCTTCTTCCCCATCACCACCGCCAACTCGCCCTCGGCGTCCACGTCGTTGGTAATGTGCGCCGGCGGCAGAATGATCTCGCCCCCGGGCCGCGTCATGCACGACGCCGGCTTCATGAACGAGCCCGGCTCGTCCGGCTGCACGGCCTTAATGTCCACCGCGTGCGAATGATAGTTCAACCCGATGCACCAGATCTTCGGCGGCACCGGATACGGCAGCAGCGGCAGCACGTCGGAGAAGGGAATTGCCGGCATCCCCTCGGCGGCCTTCAACGGCTCCAGATCCCCGGATTCAATAATCCCCAGCACCGAATCCGGCACCTTCGAACCCGTGTACAAATTAATCGCCGGCACCGGCACCACACCCGCGGCCGTCACCACGCCCGCGTGCACTTCGTCATGAAAGGAGTATCGAATCAGTTTCATAAAGTCCTCGTAATATCCACCAGATCGCTCAATACGCCATAGGCGGTTTGCTCCACCCGCGGCTCAATCGAAATCGTTCCCACCGTGCCCATCAGGTCCGTATGCAGCAGCAGCAAATTGGACGTGCCCTGCACCGTGGCCAGCGGGTCGCTCATCGCCAGTCGCTCGGGGCCTACCTGCATCCGCACCCGCCCGTCATCGCCAATCGATGCCCGGCTGATCAGCACATAAATCTCGCCCGCCTCGCGCGCCGCCCGAACGTCCTCGGCCGTCAACGCGCCAATCCCAACCCGCTCCACATCCTGCGGCCGCACATCGGCGTCCATCAATACATTCGCCAACGCCGCCGCCTTCACCGCTGAATCCCACCCGTCAACGTCATACGCCGGATCGGCCTCGGTAATCCCCAACGCCCGCGCCTCCGCCACACCCTCCTCGAACGTCCGCCCCTCTTCCATCGCCCGCAAGATAATCTTCGTCGTGCTGTTCAATGCCCCGCTGAACCCCAGTACCTTCACGCCCGGCAAACAGTTCCGCACCATGTTAAACACGGGCGAACCATCCATCACCGTCGACTCATACCGGAACTCCACGCCCCGCGCCGCCGCCTCCGCCCGCAACGCCCCGAACGCATGCGCCAACGGCCCCTTGTTCGCCGTGACAACATGCATCCCCCGCGCAAACGCCTCCCGGATATGCGTCAACGCCGGCTCACCCGTCTCCGGCGAAAGCGACGACAACTCCACTAAAACCTCCGCCTGCGCCCGGTCCAGAAACTCCCCCACGCTCCCCGCCACCGGCCCAAACTCCAACACCGGCCCATACGCCGTCCCCCGCCGCGTATGCGCCCCCGCAATGCGAAACGGAAACCGCTTCTGCTGCTCGGCCACCAACGCCGCGAACGCGCGGGCCACGCTGCCATACCCAATCAGCGCGACCCGCATTGCGCACGCTCCAATCGGTTAAAAGTCCAACTTCTCCAACATCGCATTGAGTTCCGATTCTAACGCAGACTTCTTCGTTCGCTGCTCCGCCGCCTGGTCGCGCAGCGTCACAATCTGCTGCTCCCGCGTCGCCAGGTCACGCGCATACCGCTGCACCACCTCCTGCTGACCCGAAATCGAGTACAAGCTGGAGATATTCTGCCGCAGCCGTTCCTGGTCCGTCGCCAGCGATTGAATGCGTTGTTCCGCGCCCCGAATCGTCCGGTCCGCCTCCGCAACGGCCCGCTTCTGTGCCGCGATCCGCTCTAACTGCTGCTTCCCGCTGGCCGACACCGTCCGGTTCTGCGTGATCGCCAGAATCGCATCCGGCGTCATCGATGACACCGAAACGTACTCGTCGTGCAGGTAGTCCTCCTTCACCACGAACGTCTCGGTCGACGCCGGCTTCAGCGCCACGCTGAACCGCTGCATCGTCCCCGTCACCTCCACCGGCTTCTGGTTCAGCACCTTGTACTGCGGCCGCAGCGGATGCTCAATCACCAGCGTCTTGGCGCGGTTATCAATGTTTTTGATCGTGTACGTCGTCGTCTCTTCAATGCCCGTCTTGATGACCAGTGAACCCCGCGTGGCCTTGTATTCCAAGTACCGCTGATTCCCAGAATCAATCCCCGTCGTCACGCGCGTCCCCAGGTCGATCCCATAGCTGATCAGGCGCTTATCACCGGTCTTCACCGTCTCCACCAACGCCTCGCCCGCATAAGCATTGGAGTCGAACACCGTAATCGGCCCGCCGTCCAGCGTCTTGCCCGTCTTATTGGTTAACTCCGCCGCCGTCCGCGGATTCGGGCTAGAACGGTCGGAATAAATCAACAGCTTCCGCGCATCAATCGGCTGCTGCAAAAACGGCAGCATCGCCGACTGGTTCCGCCGCACCGTCACCGGCTGGCCGAAGGCGTACTCAAACAACTCGCCCAGCTCCCGGCCCTCGGTCTGCACCGAAACATTGCTCACACGGTCCATCATCGGCTCGGCCGCCGCGGCCGATTCCGCCATCATCATTGGGCGCCCGCGCCCCGGCGAAGATTTCGCCATCGCCTGCATCGGCGCCGGCGGTGGCGCCGGCATTGCCCCGCCCACCGCGCCCGCATAAATCACCGGAGCCGCCGCCTGCTCATCCGGCAACTCCGCGAACGGCCGCTCAATAAACTTTGGATCGTACAACCGGCTCTGGAACGAAATCGGCTTCCCCGATACCAGCGACAACGAAATGTTCGTCCAGTCGTCGTTCGTTGTGTTGTCGATAATCGCCCAGCCCTCCAGCAACGGCTGTGGCGCGCTCTGGAAAATCAGCCGGTACGACGACTTCCAAATCGGCGTCGGGATCAGGTACGAGGCCGCCACCTTCCGCCCCTTCGCGTCCGTCGAGTCGATATAAACCGACCGCTGCTCCCGCGTCCGCGCCCCCGCCAGCGCGCCGAGATAATCGCGCAACTGCCGCTGCAACACCCCATCGGCCAGCTTCAACGAGGTGACCGACGACAGATCCACCGTCTTCAACTCATTGGTATCCGTCAGCAAAACAACCAAATCCCGCTGCGGCTGCTGCTGCGTCGGTGCCACTACCCGCCCGCTCACAATCGCCCCAGCCGACTTCTGCCCGCCAGATTCCATCTCAATCCGCGCGCCCTTAAACTGATCCAGGAACTGCGCCAGCGGCACCTGCGCCCCAACCGAAAACGAATACTCCCCCAACCGCCGGTCCAGCGGCGTCGATGAGTCATACCGCAACCCGCTCACCTTCCCCCCGCCCGTCTCCACCACCGACAGCGACTTCAATACGTCGTTCATCTCCGAAGCCTTGAAATCCAGCCGCGCCGATTCGCCGCTCGCCAAATCTCCGCTCCGCTCAAAATATCCAACCCCGTGCTTGTACAGCACCACGCGCTTCACCGGCAACTCCGCCGCCATCAATGAGGACGCTGCCATCACAGCCGGTACGATTCTCTGGTTCATAGGGTCTCCTTGGAGTGTAGATGCCGCATCGTCTGCGATCCTTTCATCCGAATCCGCCATTTCTCACTCTCCCATCACTTTGATAATGACGCGTTTCTTCCGCCGTCCGTCGAACTCGGCGTAATAGATCTGCTGCCAAGTCCCCAAATCCAGCTTCCCCTTGGTCACCGGAACGATCACCTGGTGATGCACCAGCAGGCTTTTCAAATGCGCGTCCCCATTGGTTTCCCCCGTCCGATGATGCCGGTAATTCTTTTTGAACGGCGCCAGATGCTCCAGCCACTCATCAATATCGGCCAGCAACCCGTCTTCGGCATCGTTCACCCACACCCCGGCCGTGATATGCATCGCCGACACTAGAATCATCCCCTCGGCGATCCCGCTCGCCCCCAGCGCCGACTCCACCTGCCCCGTAATATTGATGAACTCCCGCATTTTTCCCGTCGAAAAATGCAGGTATTCGGTGTGGAACTTCATCCGTTTCCCCCCTCTTACGGGCGACGCGCCCGGGTTTACATCTGTTAGTCTGGTAATACGTCCGGCCGCGCGTCAACTGCCTGCTGTTTTCCGTAAAGTAGTTTCCCGATTGCGCCGATATAACGGATGGAGGCCGATTGTCTTTCGTACTGAGAGTTTCTGCGTTTGTTCTTTTTGCCCTTGCCGTCCGCCCACTGGCGGCCCAGCCTGGTGTTGCCGGAGCCTATGATGGCCCGTCCATCCTCGGCCGGGGCGGTTCCGCCGTCGGCCGCCGCGGTAGCGAGTCTGTGCCCATCCAGGTCCAGGCATCCTTCAACGGCACCTATGACTCCAGTATCCTCGGCTACTCTGTCGATTCTGGCGGCGGGTTCAAGCCGGGCGAAAGTACCGGCATCGACGCCACCCTCAGCGCCTCCGGTCGTCACAATTGGCGGCGGTCCTTTCTCGGTCTCGATTACGGCGGCAACTTCAGCCATTACTTTGGCAATACCTTCTTCAACGGAACCAACCACCAGCTCAATCTCGGCTGGGGCACCCAACTCGGGCAGCGCCTCCAGCTAACTTCCCAGGTTGGCGCGGGTACCTCCAATCGCTTCCTCGGTGGCCCATCTATCTTCCAGGGCAGTGAGTTTGAGTTCCTTACCGCTCCCGTAGGCGAACTCTTCGACGCCCGTAACTACTTCATCGGCACCACCACCTCGGCTACCTACTCCTTCAATCGGCGCCAGTCTGTTCGCTTCTCCGGCACCGGATCGACCACCCGCCGCAGAGCGCGCAGTCTCGTGGACATGCGCTCCTACGGTGCCTCCGCCGATTGGGTCTACCGTCTCAGCCGCCGTTCCAGCCTCGGCGTCAGCTATAGCTTCAGCCATTTCGACTTCGAAAAGGTGTTCGGTGAATCCGACGTCCACACGATCGGCGCGCACGGTAGCCGGAGATTTGGCCGGGATTGGGAGCTTGCCGCTTCGGTGACCCTGTCCCAGCAGTCCACCGTGGGCATCCGGTCGTTCGGCCTGGACCCTGTTCTCGCTGCCATTCTCGGCCGCAATTCCGGTTCTGAAGTTTTTGAAACCAACAGCCGGTTGGTCGGTGGGTCGGTCAGCTTAAGCCGAAAGATTCGCCGCTCCTTCGTTTCGATCAGCGCCCAGCGCGGTGTTACTCCGGGTAACGGCTTCTTTCTCACCTCCATCAACGAGGGGGTCGGTGCCAGCATGTCCTACAACTTCAGTCGCGATTTGTCCTTCAACGGCAACACCGGCTACAACAAGATGACCAGTCTCGGCTTCGCCTCCGGTGCCTTCACCGGTTGGACCGCTGGCGGTGGTGTTACCTACAAGCTCACCGAGAGCTTCGGTCTCAATGCCCGCTATGATTGGCGCACCTTCGATCTCCGCCAGACTACCTTCGGTCGCACCGCTAACCGTGTCACCATCGGCATCACCTACTTCCCCCAACAAGGCCCTGCCGGCCTCTGGTAGCCCCCGTTTGTGGCGATGACCGCACTCCGCATCCTTCTCGTTGACGACGAAAAAATGCTCCTGGCGCTCTTGAAACGTCACCTGGAACGCAGTGGCCATTCCGTTGTCGACGCCTTGTCCGCGGAACTCGCTCTGTCCGCCCTCGACGACTCCAGTTCCTGGCAACCCGATGTCCTCATCGCCGATGAAACGCTCCCTGGAGAACGTGGCTCCACCCTCGCCCGGGAACTCCTCACCCGCTTCCCTGCGATGCGCTGCCTGCTCTGCAGCGGCTATCCACTCTCGCTCGATGTCTTGCCGGACGCTCTCCGTTCCCGCGCCGCCATTCTGCAAAAGCCCTATATGCCCGCCGCGCTCGAACGCGCACTTACCGATCTGATGGCCTCCGCGCCCCCAGCTTAGTGCTTCGCCTCGCTATGCACGTGGGGAACAACCCGTTCGGTGCTCGTGTCCAAATCCATCCATTTCACCATCAGGTGCCCCTCGCTCGTTTTCGCCCGGATCGTCGGCCGCTCCAGGAACTCCTGATAGCGATGCTCCCGCTCATCCACCGCCTTCACTAACTGTGGATAACGCGCCCGTTGTACCGGGTCCTTCGCCACCTTTTCCGCCGCGCAATCGGTGTGCGTCGTGAAAACCACCACCTCCACCCCGTTGTTCACCGCCAACTCCAGCATCTCTTCCTCTTTTTCCGACAGCACCGATCCCGCCAGACGAAGCACATAGTAGTATCGCCGCGTATCGCCCGCAATCTCGTTGGTGTCCAATCTCCCGTCCATACACGTCACCAACGCAATCACCGGATGTCGGCTTGTCCGTGGCCACTTCTGCCGTACCTCCGCCGCCATGTGGTTCTGCTGCAAAAACTCTTCCCAGATCAACTTCGGCTCCATGTGCTCATGCACGAAGTCAAAATTCGCCACCGGGTCCTGCAACCGGTAGCCCATGTTGATCAGCGCCCCGCCCATCGCAAATTGCAACCGGTCGCCCCCCAACACGAAAACGCCGGCCACCACCGCCGCTATTGCCATCACTGCCATCCCAAGACGCTTCATCGCACTCTCCTGTCGCCTCCCACGTATTAGCCCAAATGTACACGATTGTTCCCGCTTCTCCCAGCAGAATCTCGCATAGAATTCTGTATGACACAAAAAACACACCGGATATCATTGTTCCTCCCCGCTAACTTACTGCGACACGTGCCGGTGTGGGCGATTCACCCCGGCGGGTCACCCGGAAGTGGGGCAAATAACCCACTTGTTTTCTAATAGTTCCGCGTTTTTATCGATGTGCCGAAAAGAGTAAGTTGTGTGGTTTGAAATGACCGGAGTCGGTGTATACTTTGTCTTGAGGGAAGGCCAAAATGGGAGTCCCATACATCACTTCGTTTCACTTTGACGCCCCCGGACGTTGTAACTTCCGGATGCCGCTCCGGCAGAAACGGATGGCCGCCCGCCGCGCCGGAATCAGCTTCCTTTGCCTCTTCGGTATGCTCCTGTTCGGTGCCTCGCTTGCCTTCGCGCAGCCGCCCGCTCCGGTCGATTGCCTCTCCTGCCACGAGGATCAGGCCAAGGTCCTCGCCCCCTCCGCGCACGCTAAAGTCACCTGCGCCCAGTGCCACTCCAAGCACGGCGAATATCCTCACGCCGAAAAACTCCCCAAGCCGGAGTGCAACTCCTGCCACGCCGCTCAGGTCGGCGACCACAAGCGTTCCGTCCACGGCGAACAGATCCGCGCCGGCAATACCGCCGCCCCGGACTGCGCCGTCTGCCACGACAAATCCCACGAAACCAAGCTCACCAAATCCGTCGAGTTTCACAAAAATGTGCCCGAGCTCTGCGGCCTCTGTCATTCCGAGGCCCTGACTGACTACCAGGCCAGCGTCCACGGCAAAGCCCTCGCCTCCGGCATCACCCAAGCACCCGTTTGCACCGATTGCCACGGCGAACACTCCATCCTCCGCCCCAAAACCTCCGGCTCCTCCGTCGGCGCGGCGGCCGTTAGTGAAACCTGCGGTCGCTGCCACGGCGATCTCCGCCTCACCCGCCGCTTCGGTCTCCCTTCGGACCGCATCACCACCTTCGGCAACTCCTTCCACGGTCTCGCCTCCAAAACCGGAGCCCAAACGGTAGCCAATTGCTCTTCTTGCCACGGCTTCCATAAGGTGCTGCCCTCTTCCGATCCCAACTCCACCGTCCATACTAAGAACCTGCCCCAGACCTGCGGCAACTGCCACCCGGGCGCCGGTTCCCGCTTCGCCATCAGCCCCATCCACGTCTCCGAAGGCGGCGACGAGCCTTGGCAAACCCGCTACCCGCGCCTCTTCTATCTCTTTGTTATCCCGCTCACCATCGGCCTTATGCTGCTCCACAATGGCGGTGACTGGATCCGAAAGTTCCGCGCCCTTCGCCTGCAGCCGCGCCCCGTTCACCCAGAAGCGACGCTTGCCGTCGGCCAGCTCCGCATGTACCCCTGGGAGCGGTTCCAGCACGCCCTGCTCGCCGTGTCGTTTATCATCCTCGTCTGGACCGGCTTCGCCCTCAAATACCCCGATCAGATCTGGGCCCGCCCGCTACTCGCCCTCGAAGGCTTCTTCCCCGTTCGCGGCGTTGTCCACCGCGTTGCCGGCGTCGTCATGATCCTGGTGTCCCTGCTCCACGTCTTCCTGCTCATCACCAATCGCCAGCTCCGCGAACACTGGTTCGAACTCGCCCCGAAATGGCGCGATCTGCCCGAAGCCTGGAAGATGTTCTGTTACAATCTAGGTCTGCGAGCCACCCGCCCGGCGATCTCCTCGCACAGCTATATCGAAAAGGCCGAATATTGGGCCGTAGTCTGGGGGACAGGACTGATGGCCGTCACCGGAGTCATGCTGTGGGCGAACAATTGGATGCTCGCCTGGCTGCCCAAAGTCTGGTTGGACTTTGTCATCACCGTCCATCTCTACGAGGCTATTCTGGCGACTCTCGCCATCGTTGTCTGGCACTTCTATGGGGTCATTTTCGATCCCGATGTCTATCCTATGGATACCGCCTGGCTCACCGGCCGCACGGTCCGCAAGCACGCCGATCATAATCCCCCAACGGAGTCAGTTCCCGATGAACCCAGCGAACCCCCAAAGTGACAATCCCAAGAGTAAATTCGATAGTCTTTTGACGCCGCTGATCCGGCTTTCCAGAAACTGGGTCAGCCGCGCCGGGGTTTTCATCGTCACCGCCGTCACGGTTTGCTTCATTTTCCTGTTGCCCACCATGTTCTCGGGCTCGGTCTCCCACCCCTACCTCGGCATCCTCAGCTTCGTCGTTCTGCCCGGCATCTTCCTCGGCGGCCTGCTGCTCATCCCTTTCGGTCTCTATCTCGATCGCCGCCGCGGCGGCCCCCAGGTCCTCGAAGCCGGGGAACGCAGTTGGAGCCATCCCATGCTCCGCCAGCTCGTCGTCTTCATCGGCGTCGCCACCGTCATCAACATCGTCATCTTTAGCCAGCTCACCTATCGCGCCGTTCACTTCATGGACAGCACCAGTTTCTGCGGCGGCGCCTGCCATCAGGTCATGGCCCCCGAGTTCGCCTCCTACCAGAACTCCCCTCACTCCCGCGTCGATTGCGTCCAGTGCCACATCGGCCCCGGCGCCGCCTGGGAAGTGAAGGCCAAAATCTCCGGTATCCGCCAGGTTTTCAAGGTTATCTTCAACACCTATTCGCGTCCCACCCCCGCTCCGGTCCACGACCTGCGCCCGGCCCGCGACACCTGCGAAGGCTGCCACTGGCCCCAGAAGTTCGCCACTGACCGTGTCCGAGTCGTCTCCAAGTACGCCGAGGATGAACCCAACTCCCTCACCAGCAGCGTCCTGCTCATGCGCATCGGCGGCGGTCACGTGAAGAAGGGCATCCACGGTGCCCACCTGGAAAACGGCGTCACCATCCGCTACCGCCCCTCCGACGACAAACGCCAGACCATCCCCTGGGTTGAACGCACCAAGGCCGGCGAAGCCCCCACCGTCTACCTCGCCAAAGGCGCCAAGGAAGAGGACATGCAGAAGTTCGAACTCCGCGAAATGGATTGTGTCGACTGCCATAACCGGCCCACCCACACCTACGACCAACCCGACGCCGGCGTCGACCGCGCCCTCGCCGACGGTCGCATGAACGCCACTCTTCCCTTCGCCAAGAAGACTGCTTTGGAGATCCTGAAGAAAGAGTACAAGCAGGACGCCGACAAAGACGTCTCCGCCGCCTTCGTCGACTTCTACCGGACCAAGTATCCCGACATCTTCGCCAGCCAGAAGGCGTCCATCGAATCCTCGGCCGAGAGTCTCCGCGCTATCTACGCACGGAACATCTTCCCGGATATGAAGGTCACCTGGGGTACCTATCCGAATAACATCGGACACATGGATTTCCCCGGCTGTTTCCGTTGCCACGACGACGACCATAAGTCGACCTCCGGCAAGGTCATCGGCCAGGACTGCAGCGCCTGCCATGAACTGCTGGCGACCGACGAGAAGAATCCCAAGGTTCTCGCCGACTTCGGCTACACCAACAAGTAATTGCCCGCCGAGGAACGGGTCCCGCCTGTCCTGTCTGTCTTGTCCTGCCCGCCCGCCCCGCCCGCCAAGCCCGGGGACGCTGCGGGCAGGACCCCCAACAAAACCACCCCTGTCCGACCCGGCAGCAGTGTCCCCCAGCCCTTCCGCCCGCCCGCAAAATCCCGCCCGCCAAGCCCGGGGAAACTGCGAGCAGGACCCCCAACGAAACCACCCCCGTCCAACCCGGCAGCAGTGTCCCCCAGCCCTTCCGCCCGCCCGCAAAATCCCGCCCGCCAAGCCCGGGGACGCTGCGAGCAGGACCCCCAACGAAACCACCCC
>JBIKOG010000430.1:0-3864 GCA_044358225.1 Bryobacteraceae bacterium
ACATTCCCACAGCCTCGACGACGATCCCTTCGTCGCACTACACACAATCAACGAAAGGAGCCCCAGTCACCATCTCATTCCTTTAGGCTCATCCTTCGATGAGAAAATGCTCATATGCCGTACGGTGGATACTCAAAAGACGCACCCCGGCACCACGAAGTTGCCGGATCAAGCCAAATTGACAACATCCGCCGCTTCCCCAAACTTCTGGCACGTCTGCGTCGAATCAATATTCCGCAACAACCCCGTCAACACCGCCCCCGCCCCCACTTCCACCCACTGCGTCACGCCCTCGCCAATCAGCACCCGCATCGATTCAATCCACCGCACCGGGCTCGGGACTTGTTGATACAGCCCCTCCCGCGCCTCCGCCCCCGTGGAAATCAGCCGCGCCTGCCAATTATTCACCAACGGAACGGTCAAATCCGCAAACGGCGCCGCGTCCAGATCCACCTTTAACAACTCCTGCGCCGGCCGCATCAACGGGCAGTGGAACGGCGCGCTCACCGGCAGCGCAATCGCCCGCTTCGCCCCGGCCGCCTTGGCCAACTCCATCGCCCGCGCCACCGCCCCCGAATGCCCCGCAATCACAATCTGGTCCGGCGAATTCAGGTTCGCCGCCGTCACGACTTCCCCCTCCGCCGCCGCCGCCAGAATCTCGTCCAGCTTCCCCTCCGGCAGTTTCAACAGCGCCGCCATCGCCCCCACGCCCTGCGGCACGGCCTGCTGCATGTACTGCCCGCGCTTCCGCACAATCCGCACCGCATCGGCAAACGGCAACGCCCCAGCCGCCACAAGCGCGGAGTATTCCCCCAAACTATGCCCAGCTACAAAATCCGGCCGCAGCCCCCGTTCGGTCAACACGGCAAAAGCGGCCACCGAAACCGTCAATAGCGCCGGCTGCGTATTCTCCGTCTTCTTCAGCTCCTCATCCGGCCCGCCAAAGCAGAGCTCGGAAATCGGGAACCCCAGCGCCGCATCGGCGGCATCAAACACCGCCTTCGCCGCCGCCGAAGCCTCGCAAAGGCTCTTCCCCATACCCGTAAACTGAGAACCCTGTCCCGGAAACAAAAACGCCGTTTTAGCCATGAGTTCCCATTTTATCCAACCGCCGTCCGCCGCGCCGCTTACTCCATCCCAACGAACAGCTCACACGAGGTCTAAATCCCCATGAAGAACAATATAAGGACACCGGCCCGTCCAGCGTCCCCCCAGCCGCCGAACCTCGACGCCATAGCGGAAAACAGGTATCCCTCGCCCCGAATGCTAACATATGTAGGTTGCCCGCAGCCCAGTCGCCTGCAAATCCCCAAATAACTGGACACCACCTTGCACACCAAAAACACAATCTCGAACGCTCTTGACGCTCGCCTCGGTCGTTACGCTCTCGCCGCCGGCGCTGTCGCAGCCGCCGCCATCCCGGCCCAGGCTGCACCCATCACGGTCATCCTGCCCACCCCTGTTGATATCCGGAATGGCTACGATCTCGATATCGATCAGGATGGCTTCGCCGAACTCCGCTTCTCCGGCAGCGGCTCCACGGCCTATGCATCCTTTCTAGAGCCCATCCACGTCCTCCGTTCCAGCAACTCCGTCGTGCCACTCGGCACAGGCATTTCGTTTAGCCTGTCGGGCAACTCCTCCTTCTGGGGCCAGTCCGGCTTCATGCTATTGAACACCTCCCCCTCGCCCACCTTCCTCGCCATTCGCTTCGAAACCAGCCAGGGCGGCTTCCAACGCCTCGCCTTCGCCCAGTTCGACGGCCCCAACCTCTATGGCTTCGCCTGGGAACAGGCCAACACGCTCACCACCTTTGATCTCAACACCGCCCCCACCACCGGCGTTCCCGAACCGGCCACCGGCGCCCTCACCGCCCTCGCCCTCGGCGCCGTCGCCCTCGCCGCCCGCAAACGCAAACAGGCCTAGCCCAACCCGCGTTCTGCTCCTCGGGCGCCTTGCCAGCCAAGGCGCCCGCTCCGATCCCGCCGATGCCACGCAGTCCCATATCTCTCGCCGCGCTAGGGCAAATTGAAATCCCGCGCCTCGCATGCTAGCATCCGTAAGACAACCGCAGCCGAGTCGCCTGCCCTATACCCTATTCAGGACTCCTACCATGCCCCCCTCAAACGCCATCTCCCAGACCCTCGACGCCCGCCTCGCCCGCTACGCCCTCGCCGCCGGCGCCGTTGCCGCCGCCATACCCGCGCAGGCCGCCCCCATCACAGTTATCCTGCCCACGCCCGTGGATATCCGGCCCGAGTACCAACTGGATTTCGATCAGGACAACATCACCGAGTTCTACTTCTCCGGCAGCGGCTCCACCGCCCTTGCCTGCTATTTCAACGCCGCCGTTGTCCTCGGAGCCGGCAGTTCTAGCCTCCTCCTGTCTCTCAGTGAAGGCGCCACGTTTGGCCTCACGGGCAACACGCAAGTGTGGGTCCCATTTGCCACCATGTTTCTGGGGACCTCCACTTCTCCCACCTTCCTCGCATTCCGCTTCCAATCCAACAGCAGCGGCGGCTTCAACCGCCTCGGCTTCGCCCAGTTCTACGGCCCCAACCTTTACGGGTGGGCGTGGGAAGAGGCCAGCAGCATCAGGACCTTCGACCTGAGCACGCTGCCCCCCACCACCGGCGTTCCCGAACCCGCCACCGGCGCCCTCACCGCCCTCGCCCTCGGCGCCGTCGCCCTCGCCGCCCGCAAACGCAATCAGGCGTAACCCCAGGGGCAAGCGACAACATAAGAAATCCTTGCCCAGCATGCTAACATCCGTAAGACCTTCGCGGCCCAAGTAGCCTGCCCGATTCCAAGTACTGGACTTTTAAAAATGCCTTCTTCAAACACAATTTCGAAAGCCCTTGACGCTCGCCTCGGCCGCTACGCCCTTGCCGTCGGCGCTGTCGTCGCCGCCATTCCGGCGCAGGCCGCACCCATCACGGTCATCCTGCCCTCCCCCGTCGATGTCCAGAACGGCTATACACTCGATATCGATGGCGTTGGTGGGCCGGAACTCACCTTCTCCGGCTTAGGCGCCAGCGTGCCCTTCCTCGCTTTCGTTGCCCTGAACCAGCCGGGCGCTCTCGCCGAGTCCGGTGGCGGCGCGCTGCCACTCCTCACCGGAGTTCAACTCTTCAGCTCAGACAGCTTTAGTCTCTGGGGCCCTGCCCCGAGCGTCTTCGTATCCCTCAACACTTCGACGTCTCCCACCTTCCTCGGCGTTGGCTTCGCCACCACCAACGGCGGTTACAATCGCCTCGCCTTCCTCCAGTTTCAGGGCCCGATGCTCTATGGGTACGCCTGGGAGGAGGCCAAGTCCATCACCACCTTTGACATCACCGCCCCCACTTCCGGCGTTCCCGAACCGGCCACCGGCGCCCTCACGGCCCTCGCCCTCGGCGCCGTCGCCCTCGCCGCTCGCAAGCGCAAACAGGCCTAGCCCCGGCGAGTGTCTTCCTCCCGCCCATCCCGCGTGCTGCTCGTCGGCTGGGGTACCGCCGAATGGGCCATTCTCAGTCCCCTTCTCGATAGCGGACAACTCCCGCACCTGGGGCGCCTCATCAGTCAAGGCGCCCTGGGCCGCCCCGTCACGCCCCATCCCTCGCTCCCCCTCCCCGTCTGGACCTCCATCGCCACCGGCGTCCACCCCGATCGCCACGGCCTCCTCGCCCCCGCCCCCCTAAACACCCGCCGCCAACCCGCCATCTGGGATACCCTCGCCGCCCACGGCCTCCGCTCCCACGTCATCGGCTGGCCCGGCGCCGTTTACGCCGAAGAAATCCCCGGCCTCTTCGTCACCCAGGACTTCGGCGCCACCCCCCGCCCCCAATCCGTCTCCCCCGCCCATCTCGTCGATTCCCTCGCCGA
>JBIKOG010000214.1:0-13134 GCA_044358225.1 Bryobacteraceae bacterium
TCAAAACACCAGCGTCGCTTCGCTCCGATTGCTGTTCGGCTTCACGCCGGAATCCTGTTCGCCTTGCCTTCGGATTGCTGTTCGGCTTGGTCGGAATCGCCACCCAGCTTGCCCCGTCGTAGCGTTCCTGCCACCGCGTCATGTCGAGCCAATCGCCATCCGCCATCCCTAGATGCGCCCTCGCGCTCGACCACCGCCAGTCCGATGCCGCCAACACCATACCGGCCTCCACCGGATTCCGCTCCACGTAGCAAAGCGTTGCCCAGAAATGCGCTTCATCCAGCACGCAAGATCCGAACCGTCCCTGCCACAATTGGCCCACCTTTCCAATCGTCCTGTGCCGCAGGGCCGAATAATCCTGATTTACGCGTCCAATCGCCCGCGACAGGGACTCCCGTGCGTCCGCGACCGTAACAACGTGGTAATGGTTCGTCATCACGCAATAGCCGCACACCCGAACCCGGTTGTCCTCGCAGTGCCCCTGCAACAACCGCAGGAAGCTAACGAAATCCAGATCATCCAGGAGAATCGCCTCTTGGTGATTCGCTCTCTGCCACACATGCATCGCCACACCGGGCTTGAAGTCGCGCGTTCGACGGGCCATACCCAATAAGTGCGAACACCACCCACTCCTTCTCACCTTTTCCACAGGGCCGTGCTACCAGATTAGCCCGACCGCGATTTCCCCTACCCCCCAATCGAATACATCGGCCGCGGCGGCGCCACAAACTTCCCCGAATGAATCTCATGCCCAATCCACTTCCGCCGCACCGTCTCCCGAATCACATCCCCCAACTCGGAATCCGTCCCCCCCCCCCGCAAAACGCCCTTCACATCCAACTCCTCAATCGCAAACAGGCAGTACCGCATCTTCCCGTCCGACGTCAGCCGCAGCCGGTTGCAATTCAAACAAAACGGCTTGCTCACCGAACTAATGAACCCAACCCGCCCCACCCCATCCGCAAACCCAAACTCCGTCGCCGGCGCCCGCGGGTCCTGATCCGGAATCACCACCAATTCCCCAATCTCCCGCCGCAACATCTCCATCATCTGGTCCTGCAACAACACCTTCGACTTATCCCACAGCCCCTGCGCGTCCAACGGCATGAACTCGATATACCGAATCTCCACGCCCCGTTCCCGCCCAAACCGCGCCAACGGCACCACGTCCGGCTCACACAAATTCTTCACCGCCACCGCGTTGAACTTCACCTCGAACCCCAGTTCCAACGCCCTATCCACGCCCGCCATCACCCGCCCGAAATCGTCCCGCCGCGTGATCTGAAAGAACCGCGCCGCGTCCAACGTATCCAAATGCACGTTCAACCGCCGCAACCCCGCCGCCCACAAATCCCCAGCCAACCCCGCCAGCAACACCCCGTTCGTCGTCAGCCCCACATCGTCAACGCCCGGAATCCCGCACAACTTCTCCACCAGCGTCGCAACGTCCTTCCGCACCAACGGCTCCCCGCCGGTGATCCGCAACTTCCGAACCCCCAGCGAAACCGCCACCCGAGCCACCCGCTCGATCTCCTCAAACGAGAGAATCTCCTCCCGCTCCAGAAACGGAATCGGCCCCTCCGGCATACAGTAAAAACACCGGATGTTACAGCGGTCCGTAACACTGATTCGTAAGTTATCGTGCAGCCGCTCGAAACCGTCGATCAGTGCCATGATGGTACTACTTCACAGCCAGCATGCGTTCAATCGACCCGCGCGCCCGGTCCATCATATCCGCATCCAACTCCACGCGAGGTGACAACGTCGCCAGCGAATCCCGTAACTTCTCCAACGAATTCCGCTTCATATACGGGCACTCACTGCAGTTACAGTTCTCGTTCGAAACAAACGTGAACGTCTTCTCCGGCGCCAGTTTCCGCAGCGAATGCTGCACGCCGCTCTCCGTCATCACAATGAACGACTTGTGTTCAGACTTCACACAATAATCAATCAGCGCCGACGTCGAACCAATATATCCCGCATGCTGCAACACCGGCGTCGGGCACTCCGGATGCGCCACAACAAAAGCGTCCGGTTCCGCCGCCATC
This sequence comes from Bryobacteraceae bacterium, assembly GCA_044358225.1. Classification (GTDB taxonomy): domain Bacteria; phylum Acidobacteriota; class Terriglobia; order Bryobacterales; family Bryobacteraceae. The sequence continues at coordinate 2,049 of JBIKOG010000214.1, forward strand.
GCCTCCAGTAACCTACGCTCTGTAAAGGTGGTGTGCACAATACACGCCCCCTGCCAAATGCGCATGTTAGTCCGGCCCGTCTGTTTCTTGACGTAATTGCCTAAGTTAATATCCGGCAAAAACAGAATCGGTTGCTCCGCCGGAATCGAATTGACAATCTGCACCGCATTCCGCGACGTGCAGATAATATCGCTCTCCGCCTTCACATCGGCCGACGTGTTGATGTAACTTACAACCACGTGGTCCGGATACTTCCGCTTAAACGCCCGCACCATGTCCACCGGGCACGAATCCACAAGCGAACACCCCGCATCCTTGTCCGGCACGATCACCATCCGCGACGGATTCAGGATCTTGGCCGTCTCGGCCATGAACCACACCCCGCAGAACGCGATCACATCGCACTCCAACTCCTTCGCCTTCCGCGCCAATTCCAGGCTGTCCCCGATCGCGTCGGCGATTTCCTGAATCTCCGTCTCCTGATAGTGGTGCGCCAGAATGACCGCATTCCGCTCGCGCTTTAGCGCCTGAATCTCTTCAACAATATTTACCGAAGTGAGTGTCGACATGGAAATTTACGGGGTAACACAACTGCAATCCACACCATCATTGTATCGTGTAGATGACCGGCCCGCCCCTGAGGTTTCCTTCCCATGCGTTACATCTTTCTCCTCCTTGCCCTCGCCGCACAAGCCCAGAACTTCTCCCCGCTCAACTGCGTCGCCACCGCCGTCCCCGCCCTCGTCCGCCTCGAAGGCCTCGCCGAACGCGTCGGCGACATCTCCCTCAACTGCACCGGCGGCACCCCCAACGGCCTCGTCCGCGGTGACATCCGCGTCATCTCCTTCGGCGGCAACATCACCAACAAGCTCAACACAAACACCAACACCCTCGACGCCGTCCTCACCGTCAACACCGGCTCCGGCGACATCTCCACCGGCGCCACCCCCCAAGTCCGCGCCAACAACCAATTCGACTTCGCCGGCATGAACTTCACCCTCGGCCCCACCGGCACCGCCGTCTTCCGCATCACCAACGTCCGCGTCGTCCCCCCGCAGAACCCCGAACAACCCTTCCAACTCGCCCTCGCCACCAACGGCCCCTCCGCCATCCGCGTCGACAATAGCCCCCTCGTCGTCGGCATCGCCACCCGCGGCCTCCTCGCCTCCTACTCCTCCTCCTTCATCTGCACCGTCTCCGGCGTCCCCAGCGAACCCACCTTCGCCAACCTCCTCTCCTCCGGCACCCGCTTCTCCTCCCTCCGCTACACCGAAGGCTTCTCCGAATCGTTCATCAAACGAGCCCCCCTCGCCGACCACGGCACCCGCATCGTCGCCCGCTTTTCCAACTTCCCTACCGGCGCCCGCCTCTTCGTCCCCGACGCCCTCGCCGGCTCCTCCGCCACCATCCCCACCGCCGCCGGCGACCTCGGCGGCTCCCCCAACCCCGGCCGCTGGAACCCCACCCCCGCCGGTCAGCTCCTCCTCGCCCGCGTCAAAAATACCGATGCCAACGGCGCCTCCGGCCTCATCGTCCAGCCCCCCGCCGGCGACCTCTCCGCCGTCTCCGAAGTCCCCCTAACCAACGGCGCCGGCATCGCCGTCTTCGAAGTCGTCGATTCCAATCCCACCACCCGCGAAACCGTCCAACTCCCCGTCTTTCTCGCCCTCGAACAGCGCCCCTCAGGCGGTTCCGTCACCGCCAACGTCGCCGCCAGCTTCGGCCCCATCTCCGCCGACGCAACGCCATCCGCCAACCCCGTTCCCCGCTTCCAACCCATCAACCCGCCCTCCGACTGCCAGGCACTCGGCGACTGCAACGCCGGCATCTTCCCCAAACTCGCCGTCGAAACCGAAGGCCTCGTCTACAATCCCCTAATCGGCCAATTCCCCCAAACCCGCTTCATCCGCATCCGCAACGATGGCGGCGGCCTCCTCAACTGGGCCGTCCGCATCCAATACAAAACCGGCTCCGGCTGGCTCTCCGTCGACACCCCCTCCGGCATCGGCAACGCCACCATCCGTGTCGACGCCACCGCCGCCGGCCTCACCCCTGGCATCTACGAAGCCAGCGTCCTAATCGACGCCGGCCCCCTCGCCGGCTCCGCCAATCTCCCCGTCCGCATGGAAGCCCGCGAGTTCGGACCCAACCCGCAACTCCCCCCCGAAATCAACAGCGTCACCCACGCCGCCACCTTCGCCGTCACCCCACTCGCCCCCGGCACCATCGCCACCCTCTTCGGCAACCGTCTCAAAGGTGACAAAGTCGAAGTCCGCGTCAGCGATATCCCCGCGCGCATCTTCTTCTCCAACGACACCCAAATCAACTTCGAAATCCCCAGCGTCCTCCCCCAATCGGGTACCGTGACGCTCTTCGCCACCGTCGATACCCGCAACAGCCCCGCCCGCACAATCACCCTAACCAACGCCAGCCCCGGCATCTTCCCCAACGCCATCCTCAATCAGGACAACACCGTCAACACCGCCGCCACCCCAGCCCGCGCCGGTAGCGTCATCCAGGTCTTCCTCACCGGCCTCCCCACGCAAGGCCAGCCGACGACCGTGAAAATCCACGACTACACCGTCACCCCGCTCTTTGCCGGCACCGCCCCCGGCTTCATCGGCCTTCAACAAGTGAACGCCGAAGTGCCGCAAACCCTGCAACCGATCACCACCGAACTCAGCGTCTGCTGGGGCCAAACCTGCAGTCCCGCCCGCGCCATCACCGTCAACTAACATCCAATCCCGCCCCGGCGCCGTAAGAGAGGACATGCCCACCGTCTTCATCAGCGGCGCCACCGGCTATCTTGGCCGCCCGCTCACCCAGGCCCTCGTCACCGCCGGGTTCGACGTCCACGCCCTCACCCGCCCCCAGTCCATTCGCAAACTTCCCCTCGGCTGCCGTCCCATCCCCGGCAACGCACTCGACCCCTCCACCTTCCAACACGCCGTCCCATCCCAAACCACCTACATCCACTTAACCGGAGTTGCCCACCCCAGCCCAGCCAAGGCAAAGGAATTCCGCACCATCGACCAAGCCAGCTTCGAGGCCTCCCTCCAAGCCGCCCGTGCCAACCGCGCCAAGCACTTCATCTACGTCTCCGTCGCCCACCCCGCCCCCATCATGCGCGACTACATCGACGTGCGCCGCCACTGCGAAGCACGTCTGCTCCAAAGCCAAATCCCCGCCACCATCCTCCGCCCCTGGTACATCCTCGGCGAAGGCCACCGCTGGCCCATCATCCTGATCCCGTTCTACAAACTCGCCGAAGCCATCCCGGCAACCCGCAACACCGCCCAACGCCTCGGTCTCGTCACACGCGACCAAATGCTGGCCGCCCTAAAAAACGCAACCATCAACCCCGCCCCGCCAACAGCCCAAATAATAGAAGTCCCCGCTATCCGCGCAGCAACTTCGGCATCGGCGTCGCCTCTTTCGAGCCCCCGCCCATCAACCCTTTCGGCATAAAGATCGACGTCGCCTGCGCCAGTTTCGACATGTCCCCGCCCTCTTCCAACGTCATCTCATGCTCCACCCAATTGGAGAGCGGGATGTTCCGGAAGAACAGCCGTTCCTGCAAAACCATCGCCTTCCGGCTCACAAACAGCGACTTGGACTCTTTCGTATAGTGCCGCTCCTCCACCCGGAAGTCAGCCAGGAAGTTGTCGAAGCACCGCCGCGAAGTCTCTTCTTCCGTCTTCGCCACACGCTCGTCCATCACTTCCTTCTGCGAGCTCAACTGCGCGCGCAACTGCGCAATCACTTCCCGCTCCCGGCTCACCGCGACATCCAGTCGCGCCTGCATCACGAAGAACGAAAGTAGCGACGACCCGGCGGCGACGAACACGGGTAGCAGCATCCAAATCAACGCGTCAGAATTCATACCTCTCATAGGATCGGCAAAGAATCGAAAAAACTTTCGGGCTAAAGCACAAAAAGTTGAAATAAGGATTTACCCTACCCCCTCATAGGGCTTTTCCGTTAGTCATAATAGCCACAGCCCCATGCTCGGCATCGACACCTACTCCCTCAAATCCCTCCGCTGGAACGTCTTCCAACTCCTCGATTACGCCCACTCCCAAAACCTCAAAGCCATCCAGGCCTCCGCCGTCAACTTCGAATCCCTCGACGACGCCTACCTCACCAAAGCCAAAGCCCACGCCGACTCCCTCAACATCCACCTCGAACCCGGCTTCAACTGCATCTCCACCCTCGCCAAAAGCTGGAACCCCAAGGAAGATACCCCGGCAAAATATCTAGCCAGAGCCATCCGCGCCACAAAAACCCTAAAAGCCCGCGCCTTCCGCGTCTTCATCGCCAGCCCAGCCGACCGCGCCGCCGGCACCACCCCCGAAGCCTTCATCGACGAAGTCGTCAAATCCCTCAAACAAATCCGCACCCAGGCCGAAGACGCCCAGGTCAAAGTCGCCATCGAAAACCACGGCGAGTTCCACTCCCGGCACATCAAAACGATCGTCGAACAAGCCGGCCCCTCCTACACCGCCGTCTGCTACGACGCCGGCAACCCCGTCCTCACCGCCGAAGACCCCCTCGCCGTCCTCGAAAACCTAGCCCCCTACATCGCCTGCGCCCACATCCGCGACAGTGTCGTCTTCCCCCACCCCCGCGGCGCCGCCGTCCAGTGGACCGCCATGGGCGATGGCTCCATCGACCTCAAAACCCTCACAAACAAATTCAAACAACTCTGTCCTAACGCCCCCTATCACCTCGAAATCATCACCGGCCGCCCCCCGCAAGTCATCCCCTACCGCGAAGCCGCGTTCTGGAAGACGGACCCAACAACCCCCGCCTCCTCCCTCGCCCGCTTCGAAAAGCTGGTCCGCGAAGGCCACCCCTTCATGGGCACCATGGTCATCCCCGCCCCCGGTGAACACACCGAAGCCCTCAAACTCCAGGAAAAGGTAGACCTCGAACGCTCCCTCGTCTACGCCCGAAAACTAATGCAATGATCGAACGCCGTGCCTTCCTGCAACTCGCCCTAGCCCAATCAAACCCGCTCCCCTGGTACCGCCGCGCCTACCGCTGGGGCCAAACCAACATCACCGAAAACGATCCCCCCAACTACGACATCCCCTGGTGGCGCAACCACTGGAAAGAAACCAAAACCCAGGCCGTCATCATCAACGCCGGCGGCATCGTCGCCTACTACCCCAGCAACTTCCCCCTCCACCACCGCGCCCAATTCCTCAACAACCGTGACCTCCTCGGCGAGCTCACCGCCGCAGCCCACCAAGACGGCCTCTTCGTCATGGCCCGCATGGATTCCAACCGCGTCGCCGAAGACTTCTACCAGGCCCACCCCTCCTGGTTCTGCTACGACAAAGCCGGCAAGCCCATCCGCGCCGCCGACAAATACGTCACCTGCATCAACAGCGCCTACTACAACGAATATCTCCCCCAAGTCCTCCGCGAAATCATCGATCGCACCCACCCCGATGGCGTCACCGACAACAGCTGGGCCGGCCTCTCCCGCGACACCATCTGCTACTGCGAAAACTGCAAAAACAAGTTCGGCCTAGCCACCGGCCACCACCTCCCCGAAGCCGCCAATTGGAACGACGAAGCCTACCGCCAGTGGATCCTCTGGAACTACCACCGCCGCATCGAACTCTGGGAGTTCAACAACAAAGTCACCACCGCCGCCGGCGGGCCCCATTGCATCTGGTCCGGCATGAATAGCGGCTCGGTCACCCAGCAAGCCCGCTCCTTCCGCGACCTCCGCGAACTCGCCAAACGCGCCGAAATCATGATGCTCGACCACCAGCGTCGCGACGACTTCACCGGCTTCCAGCAAAACGGCGACACCGGCAAACGCGTCCACGGCGTTCTCGGCTGGCAAAAACTCGCCCCCGAATCCATGGCCATGTACCAGTCCGGCCCCGGCTACTTCCGCCTCGCCGCGAAGCCCGCCGCCGAAGCCCGCATGTGGATGATCTCCGGCATCGCCGCCGGCATCCAGCCCTGGTGGCACTACATCGCCGCCCGCCATGAGGACCGCCGCATGCACCACACCGCCCAGCCCGTCATGGCCTGGCACGAAAAGAACGAGCGGCTCCTCATCAATCGCGAACCCGTCGCCACCGTCGGCCTCGTCTGGTCCCAACGCAACACCGATTTCTACGGCCGCGATCACGCCGACGCCCGTGTCGACGCGCCCTACACCGGCTGGATGCACTCGCTCGTCCGCGCCCGCATCCCCTATCTCCCCGTCCACATTGACGACATCCCAACCGCCAATGTGAAACTGATCATCCTCCCTAACATCGGCGCCCTGTCGGACCGTCAAGCCAACGCCATTCGCGCCTGGGTCGGCAAAGGAGGCCACCTCATCGCCACCGGCGAAACCAGCCTCTACAACGAGTGGGGCGACCCCCGCAAAGACTACGCCCTCGCCGATCTCTTCCACGCCCACCGCCCCACTCCAACCCCGCGCCTCGGCAAGGAATCCTACGCCGAACAACACACCTATCTCCGCCTCACCCAACCCCTCCCCGGCTTCGAAGAAACGGACATCATCCCCTACGGCGGCCAACTCGCCGAGCTCACCGTCGACCCCGCCGCCAAAGTCCCGCTCACCTACATCCCGCCCTTCCCCACCTACCCGCCCGAAACCAGTTGGATGCGCCAACCCGTCACCAAAATCCCCGGCCTCATCACCAGCGAACACGGCAACGCCAAGGTTGCCTTCCTCCCCGCCGATATCGATCGCCGCTACGCGCTCCAGCACCTCCCCGACCACGGCAACCTCCTAGCCCACATCGTAAAATCAACCCTCAACAACGAAGTCCCCATCAAAGTCGAAGGCCCCGGCTTGATCGACGTCCACCTCTACCGCCAGGGCGCCAAACACATCGTCCATCTGGTCAACCTCACCAGCACCGCCACCTGGCGCGCCCCGCTCGAAGAGCTGATCCCCGTCGGCCCCATCAAAGTCACAATAAACGCCCGCACCCTCACCGTACCCTCTATACTCGATCACGAGCTCCTCGTTTTCGAATAACCATGCAACGCCGCCTTCTTCTGACCCTTCCCGCCGCCCTGCTACACGGCGCCGGACGGCCCATCGGCACCGCGCTCCAAGCCGCGGTCGGCCCCAAAGGAGTCCCCGGCGCCGTCGCCATGGTCGCCTCGTCGAACGAAATAACTTTCCAAGGTGCCTACGGCAACGTGGCCATGGACACGATCTTCCGCATCCATTCCATGACCAAGCCGGTCACCTCCGTCGCAGCTATGCAACTCGTCGAAAAGGGCGAACTCCACCTCGATGACCCCATCGAAAAGTACCTCCCCGAACTGGCAAAACTAAAGGTGCTAACCGGCTTCGACGCCAACAAAAAGCCCACTCTAGCCCCCGCCCGCCGCCAGCCCACAATTCGCCAACTCCTCTCCCACACCGCCGGTTTCGGCTACACCAGTTGGGACGCAAACCTCGCCCAATACGGGGGCGGGGAACCGCCGCTCCTCTTCGAACCCGGCACCAAATGGCAATACGGAACGAACGTCGACGTCATCGGCAGGGTCATCGAACGGCTGTCCAAACAGACGTTGGAGCAATACTTCCAAGCCAACATCTTCGCCCCGCTCAACATGCGCGAGACGACGTTCACGCCCAGCCAAGCGCTCCAACAACGCCTCGCCGCCCGCGGCGTCCGCCAGCCCGACGGCACATGGAAAGAGGAGAAGGTGCCCATGCCCGCCAAGATCACCCCCAACGGCGGAGGCGGCCTCGTCAGCACCGCGGCCGACTACGTCAAGTTCATGCAGATGTTCCTCAAGGGCAATAAAACCGTCCTCAAACCCGAGTCCATCGCCGCCATGCGCAAGAACCAAATCGGCGCCCTCAGCATCCGCAAAATGGTAAGCACGAACCAGACGCTCACCCGCGATTTCGGCTTCCACCTCGAAGCCCACGACAAGTTCGGCCTCGGCTTCCAGATCAACGAAACGCCCTACAAAGCCGGCCGCGCCGCCGGCAGCCTCGCCTGGGCCGGCTTCTGGAATACCTTCTTCTGGATCGATCCCAAATCGAACCTCTGCGCCGTCATGCTCATGCAAACCGCGCCCTTCTTCGACGAACCCTCCATCGCCGCCCTGGAGGCGTTCGAAAAAGCCGTCTATCAATAGAAACTACCGGCAGGCTCCCACCGGCAGCGTCAACACCACATCGGCTAAATCCGCGTCGCCCGCAAAGGCGATCTCCGGCGTTTGAACAGTCAGGAACCCGCGTCCCAGCGCCAGCTTCGCATACTCTTCGCACCGCGACACACTCGGCCCATACAGGCTCAACTCCCCAAAAATCCGCCCGGCCTTCCCCATCAACAGCGGAGCTCGAAACGCCCCGGTCTCGTCTGTCTCAACCAGCCGGACGCCATAGTTGCCATTCGCCAACTCCACCGATATCTTCTTCGCCGGCGTCCCGTCCCGGTACACAACTCGCCCGGTGACAAAGATCCGTTTGTCCAGCCGCGGAATCCGAATCTCCACACCTTCCACCTTCTCTCCGTCCCGGATCGTCACCACGCTCGCTTTGCTCGCGTCCTCCGTACCCGGGTAATAGACCTTGCCAAACGGCGTCTTTCCCGAATGGTCTCCTCGCTTGTTCGCCACCACCCGCACCGTCCCTGTCGGCGCATTACGCATCGTAAAGACGCCGTCGTCTTTCGTACACTCAATCGCAAACCGCAATTGTTTCTCCGGGGCGTCGGTCAGCTCCAGGTCCACACAAACACCCGGCATCGGCTTCCCCTCCGGATCCACCACCCGCCCGCTCAGGGAGTTGTCCGGCGTCAGCCAAAACCCAACGCTCACCCCATTTGTCGCCCTAAGTTCCACTTCGCTCGATGCCGATTGCCCCCTCCGCCCCCCGGCGCCCGCCACATCCAGGTGGCGGACTTTTGTCCCCTTCGGCAACTCCGCCTGCACCGTGTACTTGCCCGGCGGCAGGTTATACATCTCATACAACCCATCGCCGTTGGTTACCGTTTCCACCAACGTCGATCCGTTCTGTAGTCGCACCTTCACTCCCGCCAAATTCCGCAGCGTCTTCCACTCCGAATCCATCAGCGTTACTTCACCGGAAAGCCGGTTCCCCTTCGCAGTCCCGGGCAGCCCTCGCAGAAACAGCAAATCGTCTGCGGCCGAATCGGCCGGTTGTGTCCGATGGCACCCCCACGCCTCCCACTTGCCGGCACTCTTGGCAGGGTGTAGATAGAACAACACCCGTTCGCCCTCCTTGAACTTCGGCGCACAATTGTGGCCCGGCTGGTCCAACTCTAAAATCGCGCCAGATCGTGTTCCCTTAAACGCCTCCTCCACCCGTACCCGCGCGGTCTGCTCGCCGATTTCCATTTGCGCAAAACTCGCCGCCTCCACCCGTCCCACAAACACCAACGGCGACTCCTCCCACGCCCCCTTCGCCGATGGCAGCGTCGAACAACTGCACCCCCAAGCGCCAATCCCCGTAACCAGCAGTAACAGCAAAGTCCGCATAAGTAGCCGCACTCAAATGTTACCCTCCAAACATGGCACTCCGCTTGGCCCTCTCCCTGCTCTCGCTCGCCGCCATCGCCCTGGCTTGCGAGTGTGACCCCGGCACCATCTGCGACCGCATCGCCCGCTCTCCTGTCATCTTCCTCGGCGAAGTCGTCGAAGGTGGCCTCAAGCCCGGCGAGGACTCTTATGGAGGTGTTGCCGGCGCCGTCCGCCTCCGGGTCCGAGAACTCTACAAGGGTCTCCCCGCCGATACCAAGGAGGTCTCCATCCAGTTGTTCTTCAGCAAGGGCATGTGTTCTCCGTCCCCCTATCGCAACGGCGAACAAATTCTGGTTTTCACCCGTCGATCCGCCAATGGGGAACTGACCGATGGCATGTGCACCGCCAGCGCTCCCGTCAAGGCCTACCCCGAAGAACTCGCCTACACCCGCCGTTACTTCGCCGGCCAAACCACCACCTCCATCCGCGGCCGCGTCGTCTCCTACCGCGCCTGGGACACCCTCATCCCGAACGCCCGGATCGTCGCCCATGGCCAGGGCAGGGAATTCACCGCCACCACCAATAACGACGGTCACTTCGAGATTCCCAACCTGCCGGAAGGTTCGTACACGGTCACCGCCCACGCCAATGGCTACTCGCTCGCCGAACCACCCCGGCCCTTCCGCCTCGCAGCACGCTCCTGCCAGGAACTCAACCTCAATCTGGACCCCACCAACTCCGTCGAAGGCACCCTAACCGACACCGCCCACAGCCCCGTCCCCAATCTCAAAGTCTACTTACGCAATCCCAAAGGGAAGGCGGAATATGGCGCCGAAGCCCGCACCGATTCCATCGGCCGCTTCCGCTTCCCCCATGTCGAGCCCGGCACCTACGAACTCTACGTCAGTCCCCACGGCCGGGAGCCCCGCTCGCCCGTAGCAAAGACCGTCCATCCCCGGCCCATCACCGTCACCCCAGCATCGAAAATCACCAACATCGCCTTCACCATTCCCAAGCCCGCACCCACCCGCAAAATCCGCGTCCATCTCACCTGGCCCGATGGCTCCCCCGTCCGCTCCGTCACCGTCACCTGCCCTCCAACGGAACCCAACAAAATCCCCGAATGGGCCCAGCCCTCCGGCACCACCAATGACGCCGGCATCGCCACCTGCACCACGCTCACAGACCGGTCCTACACCGTCACCCTCACCCAATCCCTCCGCACCCCCGTCCCGCCCGGCGTCAACGACACCGACGTCCATCACCGCCTCTCCCCCGCCGACCGCGCCGCCATCAAAGACTAGTCCCGCGCCCCCACTACACCACCGCTTTAATCCCAAACGCCCAAGCCATCAATAGCGCCGGCACCGCCGTCACCGTCCCATGCGGCATCGACAGAGCATCGGCCGACTCCAACGTCACCCGGTCCTTCCCCGCAATCCCGCGAATATTAGCCCAAGTCTGCTTCACCCGCCCCTTAGCCACAATCATAATCACCGCCACAATCCCTGCCAGAATCCCCGAAAGAATCCCCAAAACCACCCAATTCAGCGTTCCCATCAACGCCCCATACGCCCCCATCAGCTTCACATCT
>JBIKOG010000039.1:0-42787 GCA_044358225.1 Bryobacteraceae bacterium
GCATGATCGCCAAAAAAGGCGAAACCGACTACTACGCCTTCGACGCCAAAGCCGGCGAAACCATGACCTTCCAAGTCCTCTCCGGCCTCCCCTCCATCGGCGCCCCCGGCGGCAACGCCAACGGCTTCGACCCTTCCATCTCCCTCTTCGAAACCGCCGGCAGCTGGTTCGACCCCGCCCGCCTCAACCGTCTCGCCTTCAACGACGAACCCCTCTGGGTCCTCGGCCGCGGCACCGACGCCTTCCTCCACCACACCTTCAAAAAAGCCGGCCGCTACTACGTCCGTCTCGACGCCTTCTCCGGCCAGGGCGGCCCCGATTACTCCTACTACTTCCGCATCTCCCCCGGCGCCCTCCCCCTCGAACCGCCCCCCGGCAAAGCCGATTGGGACGAACGCACCTACACCCGCCCGCTCTCCGCGGACCGCCTCAACGACCTCGCTCAACGCGGCGGCAAACCCCGCACCCAAAAGTCGGTCGAAACCTACCGCATGGGCAGCAAATTCTCCCTCCCCGCCACCCTCGAAGGCACAATAGCCCAACCCGGCGAATCCCACCGCGCCACCTTCCAAGTCGATGGCCCCCAAGACATCGCCATCGAAGTCGAAACCCCCGACGCCGCCCCGCCCCTCTTCAACCCCGTCGTCCGCCTCCTCGACGCCAAAGGCGACGAAGTCGTGACCAACTTCTTCGCCGGCCGCGGTGCCTGCACCGGAGCCCTCAATAAAGGCCTAACCCCCAAAACAATCTTCCCCCTGCGCAACCCCGGCACCTACACCGTCGAAGTCCGCGAACTCACCGCCGACCTAGCCGAAACGGGCTTCAAATACCGCGTCCAGATCCGCCCCCAGATCCCCCATTTGGGCAAGGTTCTCATCGAAGAGGATCACATCAACCTCGCCCCCGGTGGCGCCAAAACCGTCCGCGTTACCTTCGACCGCGAAGAGGACTACCGAGGAGCCGTCGCCGTCAGCGTCGAAAATCTCCCCGAAGGCGTCTCCGTCCTGGCCGCCGCCGACTACGAACCCGACAAGGACCCTCCCCCCTTCCCCGGCAAGCGCGAACGCTACGTCCCCCGAACGGAACGCACCGTCCTCGCCTTCTCCGTAGCCGACAACGCCGTACTATCAACCCTCCCAAAGGTCGCCCGCGTCATCGTCCGCCCCGTTGTCGACGGCAAACCCGGCGCAACAATCGCCAGCAAAGAAATCCCCATAATGGTGGTCGCTAAACCGTGAGACTCTGCCTCTTCCTTACCAGCCTCGGCCTCCTCGCCGCACCCAAACCGGTCAAACTCCAAACCGTCCCCGCCACCGTCACCCTCACCGGCGCCGGCGCCAGCCAGCAGTTCCTAGCCACCGCCACCTACCCCGACGGCACCCAGGCCGACGTCACCGCCGACGTCAAATGGACCGCCAAGAACGCCACCCTCCAAGCCAACCGCGCCACCGCCATCACCGACGGCCCCGCCACCGTCGAAGCGGAATTCGACGGCCTCCGCGCCAAATCCCAAATCACCGTCAAAGGCACCACCACCCAGCGCCCCTTCGCCTTCGCCCGCGACATCGGCTCCATCCTCACCAAGCGCACCTGCAACAGCTCCGCCTGCCACGGCGGCGTCAAAGGCCGCGGCGGCCTGAAGCTCTCCGCCAACGCCCTCTTCCCCAAAGATGACTACGAGTGGATCACCAAAGGCGGCGCCTACCAGGTCCTCAGCGCCGAAATCAAAGGCGAACGCGTCCCCCGCATCAACCCGGCCGACCCCGAAAAAAGCCTTCTCCTCCAAAAGCCGTTAATGCAAATCGCCCACGGCGGCGGCAAGAAACTGGAGAAGGATTCCGAAGACTACCGCACCATCCTCAACTGGGTAAAATCCGGCGCGCCCTATGGCACCGAAGGCACCACAGCCACCCTCGCCAGCCTCGAAGTCTATCCCCCCATGGCCACGCTCCCCGTCGCCGGCGCCCAGCGCCTCCTCGTCACCGCCAAGTTCTCCGACGGCCACACCGAAGACTACTCCAATCAGGTCCTCTTCAGTTCCAATAACGGCGAAGTCGCTACCGTCACCCCCGATGGCATCGTCAAAGGCAAAGGCCTCGGCGAAACCGCCATCCTCATCCGCGCCGCCGGCTTCCTCGCCAGCGCCCCCGTCGGCGTCATCGGCCCCGCCATCGCCAACTACCCCGCCGTCCCCCGCGCCAATTTCATCGACGACGCCATCTTCTCCAAGCTCCGCAAAGTCAACATCCTCCCCTCCGACATCGCCTCCGACGCCGAGTTCCTCCGCCGCGTCTGTCTCGATCTCACCGGCACTCTCCCGCCCCCCGAACGCGTCCGCGAATTCCTGGCCCTCCGCGACCCGAAGAAACGCGAGAAACTCGTCGACGCCTTAATCGCCTCCCCGGAATTCACCGATTACTGGACGTTCCGCTTCTCCGACATCTTCCGCGTCGCCATCTTCGCCAACGGCCTCACCCCCAAGTTCAGCCAAAAATACTGGGAGTGGATCCGCGATAACATCGCCACCAATCGCCCCTACGACGAAGTCGCCCGCGAACGCCTCTCCGCCGAAGGTTACGGCGCCGCCTCCCGCCACTTCATCCCCTACAACCAAATCGGCCCCCCGGCCGACGTCATGGCGGAAGAGGTCCGCGTCTTCTTCGGCCGCCGCCTCGATTGCGCCCAGTGCCACAACCACCCCTACGAAAACTGGAGCCAGGACCAGTTCTGGGGCATGGCCGCCTTCTTCGGCCGCCTCTTCAAAGCCGGCCCCGTCGTCTTCGATCACCCCACCAACATGGACTGGAGCTCCAAAGACGTCGACGGCAAAATCGAAGTCCTCCACCCCCGTACCAAAGCCAACGTCAAACCAGCCCTGCTCGACGCCTCCCCGCTAGCCCTTAAGGAAGACGCCAACCCCCGCAAGGAGCTCGCCCGCTGGATGACCGCCCACCCCTACTTCGCCGAAGCCTCCGTCAACCGCATCTGGGGCTACTTCTTCGGCCGCGGCATCGTCGACCCCGTCGACGACTTCCGCTCCACCAACCCAGCCACCCACCCCGACCTCTTGGCCGCCCTCGCCAAGGACTTCCAAAAGAACGGCTACAACCTCCGCCACCTGATGAAGACCATCGTGCTCTCTCGCACCTACCAACTCTCCCATCAGCCCCACCCCACCAACAAAAGCGACGTGACGAACTACTCCCACTCCTGGTCCCGCGCCATCGATGCCGAAGTCCTCCTCGACGCCGTCGTCTCCGTCACCGGAGTCCCCGAAACCTTCACCACCGCCGTCACCGACGAACGCGCCGTCGGCCAGGCCCCCGCCAACACCCGGGCCATCAATTTGAAGGACCCGGACATGTTCTTCTCCCGTTTCCTGGAGCTGTACGGACGTCCCAACCGTGGCGCCATTCCAGAACGCTCCGGTCGCCCCAACTTGGGCCAGGCGCTCCACATGCTAGCCGGCGCGACGTATGTCGATCGCCTCGCCACCCCCGGCAGCCGCCTGCGCAGCCTCCTCGACGCCGGCGCCACCGACGAGAAGATAGTGAACGAGTTCTACCTGGCCGCCTACGCCCGAAATGCGGAGAAGGAAGAACTCACCGATATCACCCAGCTGATCTCCAAGCGAGGCGACCGCGAAGCCGCCCTCCGCGAGTTCGTCTGGGCCATAATCAGTTCAAGAGAATTCGCGGAGAACCACTAATGCCGCCCCTTTCCCACACCTTTCCCACAGGGCCGTGCTACCAGACTTCCCTGATACCAGATAACTCCGACCCCAACACCGCTGGAGCCAAGCAATGACCCACCCAAAACGCCGTGATTTCCTCCGCGCCGGCTCCCTCGGCTTCCTAGGCCTCGGCCTACCCCAATACCTCGCCGCCACCCCAAAACCCGGCGCCAAGGTCAAATCGGTCATCCTCTTCTGGCTCGAAGGCGGCCCCAGCCACATCGACACCTGGGACCCCAAAACCAACTCCAACTTCCGCCCCATCTCCACCAACGTCCCCGGCATCCAGATCTCCGAACTGCTGCCCAAAATGGCCAAAAAGATGGACAAATTCGCGCTCATCCGCTCCATGCACACGCGCGGCAACGACCATCCCCAAGCCACCCACTACGTCATCACCGGCCACGAAATCAACCCCGCCATGCAGTTCCCCAGCATCGGTTCGATGCTCACCAAGGAACTCGGCCCCCGCAACGCCGTCCCACCCCACGTCCTGGTTCCCAAGTGGAACAGTGGCCGCCAATACGAGGACTACTTCCGCTCCGCCTTCCTCGGTGGCGACTACGACCCGATGTGCATCCCGGACCCCAGCAAGCCTGACTTCCAAGTCACCGACCTAAGCCTTCCCAAAACCGTCTCCCAGGCCTCCGTCGAAAGCCGCTCGGCCTTCCTTAAAGCCGTCGACCGCAAATACCGGGCCTTGAACGAAACCGCCGAACACACCGACATGGACGCCTTCTCCGCCCAGGCGATGAAGATGATCCTCACCCCCGCCGTCCGCGACGCCTTCGACCTCTCCAAGGAATCCGACAAAATCAAAGAGCGCTACGGCAAGGACTCCATCGGCCAGTCGTGCCTGCTGGCCCGCCGCCTGGTCGAAGCCGGCAGCGTCTTCGTCACCGCCGCCGGTTACCACGGCACCTCCTGGGACACCCACAGCAACAACGACGTCAGCCACCGCGACCGCCTCTGCCCCCCGCTCGACCGCACTCTGACAACCCTGGTCGAAGACCTCGAAGAACGAGGCCTCCTCGATTCGACACTAGTCATCGCCATGGGCGAATTCGGCCGAACCCCGACGATCAACCCCGCCCTCGGCCGCGACCACTGGCCCAACTGCTGGTCGCTCGCCCTCGCCGGCGGAGGCATCAAAACCGGCCAAGCCATCGGCACCAGCGACGAAAAGGGAGCCAACGTCACCTCCCGCGTCGTCTCCATGGGCGACCTCTACGCCACCGTCTACAAACTAATGGGCGTCGACTGGACGAAGGAGATCATGTCTCCCATCGGCCGGCCCATCAAGATCGCCAACTCCCTCGAAGACAAAACCGGCGAACCCATCCCCGAACTGTAAAACCCGCGCAATAATATGGGTCGCGGTAGGGACGAATCTCACGACCCGCCCCCCGCACAGATCCGTACGAGCGGGACTACCGCATACGGCTCCTATCGCGAATAAAGAGCGTCAAGTCGATGCGCGGGATAAGGGTGCAGCACCCGGGGTTTCGGCAGCCATCTGGCGAATAATCGAGAGTACCGGGCAACCCGAACCCGGCCCAACTGACTGCGGCGCATCAGCGCCCGCCGCCAGTAGAACCGAATTCGCTCCCCGAACCGGGCCAACGCGCGCTGATTCCCCGGCACCGCGTGATACTGGAGTGCGTGAACCCCAGGAACGAGAACGCCTCCGGCTTCCCCTCACCACGCGCCCGCCAGGCCTCCCACGCGCGCCTGCCAAACGCAATCAACCGCGTCTTGTCCGGATGCAACTCCAGCCCGAACTTCGCCAGCCGCTCCGCAAACTCCCGCAGAAACCGCTCGGCATCGTCTCGATGCTCGAAGCCCAAGACCATATCATCGGCGTAGCGGACAGCGACCCCATCGCCAGCCGCCACTTTCCTTCGCCAAACTTCCACCCAACATAATGGAGGTAAAGGTTCGCCAACAGAGGCGAAATCACAGCCCCCTGCGGCGTCCCCATCTCCGTCTCCGACCACGCGCCGTCCTCGCTCACCCCCGCCGTCAGCCATTTCCGGATCAGACGGAGAATGCGCGAGTCAGCCACCCGGTGCTCCACAAATTCCACCGTCCTCTCGTGGCTCATCCGGTCGAAAACGCCTCGAATGTCGGCGTCCAGCGCCCCGGCCGAAACTCATAGCTGAATCCTCGAAAGTCGGCCTCGTAAATCGAATTGAGAACCGTCACCACCGCGTGCTGGACAACCTTGTCCTCCACCGTGGCGATGCCAATCGGGTGTTGCCGCCCATCGGCCTTCGGAATGTAGCTTCGCCGGGATGGCTGAGCCCGGTACGCCCCTCGATGAGTCCGCCCATGAAGGCCAGTCAACCGCGCCTCCAAGCCGTTTTCATAGTGGCGCCACGTGACGCCATCCGCTCCTGGAGCGGCGGTCTTCTTTAGCTGAAGAAAGCTCTCCCGCAGCAGATCCAGCGTCACATGGTGAAGCAGCGCGGTAAACCGTTCGGATTACCTTTCTTGCGCCGCCTGGCGCCGTACGCGCCAGCATTACGGCTCTTGCCTTCTCCGGCCGGACTGCCCGTTCTCGGGCGGGGCAGTCAGCGATGAGGTCTCCCGGTTCTCGTGCATGTAGTTTCACAACGTGCATAGGGGTCTTCGACTACGCGGGATCGCGCGATGGACTAGCTTTGCGTCCGCGTTCGTTTCGCCTTCCCTTTCTGACAACAAGGTCGGCAGCCCGTACTGGCTTTACGAAGCTCAATCCCCAGCCCGCTGATCCCTCTGTTTACGCTTCGACTGCCGCCTCGCGACGACACCCGCAAAACTCGAGGCCAAGATGGGGATACAAAAATAAGCCTGCGATTCCTCCCGCCCGTTCGCCACTCCTCCGGCGAGACCATCCTCATCAATCCAGCCACCGGCAACCCCGACGGCTGCAGCAGCCTCTTCGGCGCCTCGCTCCTCCCCTGAAAATCCCTGAGAATCCTGCCCTGGAATTCCCACTAAACTATGTAGAGTGCGTCCCCAACCCAACACGCCGGCCCGCACACCTCGCTTCCTCCTCGGCGAGGCGCTGGTCATGACGCTCCTCGCCCGCGCCGCCACCGCCCTCCTCCCATTTCCCTGGCTCCTCCGCCTCCTCGTCCCCCTCACCACCACCCCTGCCAGCGAACCACCAATCATCCCCCACATCTGCCACGCCGTTTCCCGCATCGCCAATTTCCCCATCCCTTGGGCCGTCTGCCTCCCCCAGGCCCTCGCCGCCCACTGGATGCTCGCCCGCCGCGCCATCCCCTCCCACATCCGGTTCGGCGTCCGCACCGCCCCCGGCACCCTCGCCGCCCACGCCTGGCTCGTCTGTAACGGCCGCCAGATCCTCGGCCACCGCGCCGGCCTCGCCTTCAAACCCATCTTCGAATTCCCGCCGCAAGGAGCCGCCTGACCATGACCGCCATCTGGGATCTCTGACAACACGACGCCTCCCTCTCCTGCTTCCCCGAAACGCCCCACGGCACCATCTTTCAAAACGGACTCCGCCTCCCCGCCTTCCCCCTCGATCTCGCCGGCGCCGATTGGCACCTCCGCATCTCCGGCCTCCCCATCTCCTCCCCCATCGAACTCCCCTCCGGCTCCCCCGCCGCCGGCGGCCCCGATGTCCACATCACCGCCCAGTTCGTCCCGGAGTCCCTCCCCCTCCGCGCCCTCTACTTCCTCCATCCCGGCGACACCCTCGCCCTCTCACACCTCCCCGTTCTCAACGCCGTCGAAAGCCTCCGTGCCTTCGCCTACCGCCCTCGTTTCGTCAAGGCCCTCAGCCAGGAGTCTTTCTGGCTCCACCGCTCCGCTGTCCACGCAGCCCACGCGCCCATCTTCCGTCTCGAACGCCCCTGGTCCCTCAGCCAGCTCCCCTCCAGTCTCGCCGTTTTCCGCGAAGACAGGGGTTGGTTCAGAATGAGAGCACCAATGGCAGAAGGAAGGCGGAAATACGGACTGGCGTTCAAGAAGGACGCAGTCGCGCGGATGAGAGTGTGCGAGGATCTGAAGGCTTTGGGGGGGCGACGTTGAACGGGCCCGGCGCATCCAGTTGGGGGCGCGCTTCGTGTTCTAACCGCTACTTGCGGCGCTTGGCCTCGTGCCGCTCGAAGAGCGGCACGAGGCGCGTTTCAATGTAAGCAAACGCCGCATCGAGCCCCTGGCTGGTGTAGACCTGGCCGATCTCGGCCTCCACTTCGCTGGGCTCCCCGAAGCAGGAGAGGAACTGATTGGAGGTCAGCCTGACCGACTTCGCCCCATCGATTCCGCCATCCTCGCGCAGGATCCGCAAACGCGCGTAGAGGCTGAGCACGGCATCGCCGACCCAGGCTTCTTTCAAAACTACGGCTCGATCGGTGCGGCGAGCCAAGAGCTATGCGCCGCCGGTGCGGGGGCTGGAGACCGTTCCGGGATTCGATCCGGCGCCCGTGTGGCGCGCCGCGCCGGGGGCCGCGACTTTACCGCCGCTGCCAAATCCGGCATTCGACTGGCTGGCCAGCCGGTCGGCTTCAATCTGTTCCGGAGTGCGGAGGTCGGGCTCCGTCTCTTTCGCCTTTGTCTTGGCGCGTTCTACCTGACGTTTGTGACGTTTCGCTAGTCGTTTGTCCATATTCTGACACTACCGCAAACCCGTGATGTAATGGGAGGCGCGTGTCCCCGATGCCTACAAAAATTGACAAGTTTGAGTTCTGGCCGATCCTGATTCCCGATTTTGCGCTGCTCAACATGAGCGGCCTGCATGCCCCGATGACGCCCCGCATCATCACGAAATGCACGCTGGCCGATGGCGCCGAGGGCTATGGCGAGATCCCCTGCAACACCGGAATCATTCGCGTGATGGGCACGCTGGCGCCGCAGCTGGCCGGGCTTGGCGTCGAAGAGGCGCTCGGGCGGCTGGACTGGGTGGTGGCGGAGAGCAAGCGGCTGGCGGCGGAGTTCGCGTTGACCGATGAACGCGGCAGCGCCAGCTTCGACCGCGGCGTGACCAACCACACCCGCGCCGGGATCCAGATGGCGCTGGCTTCGGCCTTCGCGATGCACAAGGGCCTGCCGCTGTGCGATCTGCTGGGCGGGGAGAGCGGGCGCAAGCGCAGCGAAGTGAAGTTCAACACCTACCTGTTCTACCTGGCCGCGACGGAGGGATCGGGGCTCGATTACTCGTACCTGAAGCCGCGCGCGCCGCAGGGGGAGTTTGCGAAGATGCGCACGGAGACGGTGCTGGACGCGGGCGCGGTGGTCCGGTTCGCCCAGGCCGCGCTGGCGGAACGGATGCCCGGCGTGGGGCTGGTGAAGTGGAAGCTGGGCGTGTTGGACCCGGAGGCGGAGTTGGAATGCATGATCGCGCTGGCGCGCGCGCTGGGGCCGGAGATTCAGGTGGTGCCGGACCCGAACGCGGCCTGGGACGTGCCGACGGCGATCGGCGTGATCCGGCGGCTGAAGGAAGCCATCGGCGACCAGCTGCCGTACTTTGAAGACCCGGTGGCGGGCCTGGACGCGATGGCCGAAGTGCATCGCGCGACCGGGGTGCCGTTGGCGACCAACATGTGGGCGCCGAACTTCGAGGCGCATGAAGAGGCGGCGCGGAAGAACGCGATCCAGATCACGCTCGGCGGCGATTGCCATTACATTGGCGGGAGTGACGAGGCGGTGCGCCTGTCGGCGTGGTGCGCGGCGAACGGCATGGGGTTCGGGCAGCATTCGAACACGCACCTGGCGATTTCGAATGCGCATACCGTGCACATGGGCGCGGCGGCGGCGGTGCACGAATGGCCGTTCGATTCTCACTACTGGCCGTGGCAGGTGGACTACGACCCGACGGTGAAGCGGAACATGGTGATGGAGCACGGCGGCGTGTGCCGTGTGCCGGATCGTCCGGGGCTGGGCATCGACGTCGCTATGGACGGCGTGCTGGCGTTGCACGAGGAATATTTGAAGGGCAACCGGAACGGACGGGCGTATCAGAACCGGGACGACGGTCCACCCGCGGAGGTGGTATACGGCGGGTGGATGAGGCCGCAGACGCGCGCGAAGAAGTGGTTTCTGGCGGGAGTACGGTAGGCGCTTTGGCCTTCTGCGGGGTGTATCGCGTCTATGGGGACACGGCTGTGATTGGGTTACGGGCCGAACTTTGTCGGGGGTTCTGCCCGCCACGTCCCCGGGGGGGGACGTGGCGGGCTGCGTGATTAGTTGGTGATGTCGTGCGTGGTGGACTGTTCACGCAGCGGGAGGTAGATCTTGTACCATTCCTTCTGCGCCGCGCTGTCGGTGTAATCCTTCAGCGCCTGCTCGCTCTTGAACTCCATCACGATGGCGTGCGTGTAGCCGGCGCCCTGCACCTTCAGCGCTTTGGTCCAGATGCGGGTGATGCCCTTGTAGGAGTTGGCAACGGTCTGGGCGCCCTGCAGCGCCGAGGCGATCTGCTCGGGCGTGGTGCCGGCCTTCCACTTGATCGTCACAACGTGAACGACGGTGGTCGGCTTCTTGGCGGCGGCCTCAACGGGGCTCATGGTGAGAGCGAGGGCGGCCACAACGGTTAACAGGAGGGTCTTCATTGGTTCTGTATCTGCCTTTCTTTAAAGCCCTGCCAGTGCTCGCATAGGATGATGGAGTTGGCGGGGTTGTTGGGGTCGTACTTGGCGGTTGCGGTGCCCACGAGTTGCTCCGCGGGCCTGGGCAGAAACCCGGTCAGGGTGGAGATGTCCTGCGTGGTGTCGTAGGCCACGCCGGCAATCTCGTACCCGTACTGGAGCGTCTGCTCGTCCGCCTGGTAAATGGTCACTTCGGTCAAGCGGCCATTCACGTGTAAATGAATCCGGCGCCTGCGTTCCCGCTCCGCGGGCGTGCGAGTGCGCCGGATATAACGAGCCACCAGCCAAACCAGCGCCCCCGTGACGGCGAGGCCGACGGTGGCGGGAGCGGCGATGGGGATATTGGACAACGACTACTTGTTACCGAAGACCTTGGCGTAGTCCTTGAGGAACGCTTCCAGGCCCTTGTCGGTCAGGGGGTGGTTGAAGAGAGAATCGAGCGTCTTGAACGGCAGCGTGCCGATGTGCGCACCGGCCTTGGCGGCCTGGATGACGTGGTTCGGCGTGCGGAGGCTGGCGGCCAGGATCTGGGTTTTGAAGCCGTAGTTCTTGTAGATCTGGACCAGGTCCTGGATGAGGATCATGCCATCGGCGCCCATGTCGTCGATGCGGCCGACGAAGGGGCTGATGATGTAGGCGCCGGCTTTGGCGACCAGCAGGCCCTGGCCGGCCTGGAAGCAGAGCGTGACGTTGGTGCGGATGCCTTCGCTTTCCAGCGCCTTGCAGGCCTGGACGCCGTCGCGGATGAGCGGCAGCTTGACGATGATGTTCTTGTGGATCTTGGCCAGCTTGCGGCCTTCTTCCACCATGGCGCTGAATTCGGTGGCAACGACTTCGGCGCTGATGTCGCCGTCGACGATGTCGCAGATGGCGCGGACCTGCTCTTCGATCGGCTTGCCTTCCTTGGCGATCAGCGAGGGGTTGGTGGTGACACCGTCAACGATGCCCCACGAGGCTCCCTTTTTGATTTCTTCGAGGTTGGCTGTATCCAGAAAAATTTTCATGCTTGTCTCCTATTGGAATCTTGTTTTATTCCGCGACGATGGTGTTCTCAACCTGGCCGACGCCGGGAACAACCACGCGGACTTTGCTGCCCACTTGCATGGGGCCGACGCCCTCAGGGGTGCCGGTGGCGATGAGATCGCCGGGCTCCAGGGTCAGGAATTGGGTGACGTAGGCCAAAATAGCACCCGGGGAAAAGATCATGTTCGTGACGGGCGCGTCCTGGACGCACTTGTCATCGAGCCAGGTTTGGACGCGAAGTGAATCGAAATCCACTTCCTTGAGCGGGACGGCCCAGCGGCCGGTGGGGCAGAAGGTATCGAAGCCTTTGCCGCGGGTCCACTGTCCGTCTTTGCGTTGGAGGTCGCGGGCGGTGACATCGTTGACGCAGGTGTAGCCCCAGACGTAATCCTGCCAGTCTTCGGCTTTGACGTTGCGGGCGCGCTTGCTGATGATGAGGCCGAGTTCGCCTTCGTAGTGCAGGTTGGACGAGAGCTTTGGATAGACCACGTCATCGCCATCGGCCACCAGCGAGGACGGGGGCTTGAGGAAGATCAACGGCTCGGTGGGGATGTCGTTGCCGAGCTCTTTCGCGTGCTCGGCGTAGTTGCGGCCGACGCAGACGATCTTGCTGGGGCTGGCGGCGGGCAGGAGTTTGACCTGCTCGACGGGGATGACAGCGCCATCGGGTTCGGGGGAGAAGAGGGAGCGGACGGGGCGGATGGCGCCGCCGTCGAGAATGCCGTAGCGGGCGCCGTTGGCGTCGGTCAACGTGGGCGGGGCGGCGTGGTCGAGGGTGAATCGTACGTATTGGGTCAAGGGACGGTGATCTCCACTTCTTGCGATATTGCGCTTTGATTTTTCCGCAGATCGAGCGCCGATACCTGGTAACGGTAGCGGACGCCGCGCTGCACGTCCCGGTCCGTGTAGGCCGGGGCATCCAGATAGTTGGCCACTTCGGCGAAGGCGCCGGCGCCGACGGCGCGGCGGACGATGTAGCCGAGCACGTCGCCTTCGGGGTTCGGATTCCAGGATACTTCCACGGTGCCCGCGCCGGCGACGGCGTTGAGCCCAGTGGGCGCGGATGGCGGAAAGCGATCGATGATCGTGAGCGCTTGCGGGCCGACGCGTTTGCCTTGGGCCTTTTCGCCGCGGGCCTGGATTTCGTATTTGTATTCTTTGCCGAGGAGGGCGCGGGGGTCGGCGAACTGGCCGGCCTTACCTTCGCCGATGGCGGCGCCGTCGCGGTAGACGATGACCGGGCCGGGGTAGCCCTGCCAGGTGAGGATGGCGCCATTGACGGCGCTATCGGCGACGAAGGTCGCGGGTGTGATGACGGGCGGTTCGACGCGGACGGTGACGAAGTTCGACCAGCCGGAGGCGCGCCCCTTTACGTTGGCGGTGCGGAGGGCGAGGACGACTTCCTTCCCGGCGAATTCGCGGACGTCGACGGTCGTGTCGGCCGGGCCGGGCTTGGTGGCTTCGACGGCGACAGGCTTCGCCGCGGAGGCCCAGGCGTCGATATTCCAGCCTGCCGCGGGCTGGGGGCCGACGCGGAGTTCGACCTTGGCGATTTCGGCGATGTCGAGATTTTCGGTGGTCTTCAGCGGCAGGGTGAAATCGACTTTGAGAGCCGATTCGACTTGCTGCGCGCGGAGGTCCTGCACGGGTTGGGGAATGTTGAGCGCGGGAGGTAATGGGTCTCCCACGTAGCCGCACGAAGCGGCCAACAGCGCCACGCCCGCAACCAGTGCCGATAGCCTCACAAAATGTACTTGCTCAGGTCCTGATCTTTGACGATGCTCGAGAGCTGCTGCTGCACGTATTTGGCGTCGATTTTGACGTTTTTCTTCTTGAGGTCCGGGCCTTCGAAGCTGATCTCTTCGAGCACCTTTTCCATGATGGTGTGCAGGCGGCGGGCGCCGATGTTTTCCATCACTTCGTTCACCTGTGCGGCGAAGAGGGCGATTTCCTTGATGGCGTCGTCGGTGAACGTCAGCTTGATGCCTTCGGTTTCGAGGAGCGCCATGCACTGTTTGATGAGCGCGTTCTTCGGCTCGCGGAGGATGCGGATGAAGTCTTCCTGCGTGAGCGATTTGAGTTCGACACGGATGGGGAAGCGGCCCTGCAGTTCCGGGATGAGATCGGCCGGTTTGGAGACGTGGAACGCGCCGGCCGCGATGAAGAGAATGTGATCGGTACGGACGAAGCCGTAGCGGGTGTTGACGGTGGTGCCTTCGACGATGGGAAGGATGTCGCGCTGGACGCCTTCGCGGCTGACGTCGGGGCCCTGGCCGCCTTCGCGACCGGCGATTTTATCGATTTCGTCGAGGAAGATGATGCCGCTTTTTTCGACGCGTTCGATGGCTGTGCGGGTGACCACATCCATGTCGACGAGCTTCTGCTCTTCCTCTTGGATGAGGTAGTCGAGCGCTTCGGCGACGGGCATTTTACGCTTGCGGGTACGGGGGCCGAAGAGGGCGGGGAGCATGTCCTTGAAGTTGGACATGTCCATGTCGTCGGGGCCGTTGCCGGGGCCGGGGGAGGCCATAAACTCGAAGGCCGGCATGCGGTCTTTGACGTCGATTTCGACGGATTGTTCGTCGAGTTTACCGGCGTGGAGTTTATCGCGGAGCTTTTCGCGGGCTTTGGAATCGACTTCGCTGGTCTCGGTTTGCGGCGGCAGGAGCAGATCGATGAGGCGTTCTTCGGCGTTGCGTTCGGCGCGCTCTTCGACCTCTTCCATCTTTTCGTCGCGGATCATGTCGATGGCGATTTCGACGAGGTCGCGGATCATCGATTCCACGTCTCGGCCGACGTAGCCGACCTCGGTGAACTTGCTGGCTTCGACCTTGAGGAAGGGCGAATTGGCGAGTTTGGCGAGGCGCCGGGCGATTTCGGTTTTGCCGACGCCGGTGGAGCCGATCATGAGAATGTTTTTCGGCATGACGTCTTCGGCCATGTCGGGATCGAGCCGTTGGCGGCGCATGCGATTGCGGAGCGCGACGGCGACGGCTTTTTTGGCGTCGGCCTGGCCGATGACGTATTTATCGAGTTCGCGAACGATTTCGCGGGGGGTCAATTCATCCAGCAGGGGCGTTTCTTCGGCGCCGTTGCCATGCTGGGAGGGCAGGTAGATGACCATTAGCCGAGTTCCTCGTAGATCACATTGAGGTTGGTGTAGATGCAGATATTGCCGGCGATGGTCATGGACTTTTCGGCGATTTCGCGGGCCGAGAGTTCCGTGTTTTCGTAGAGGGCAAGGGCGGCGGCTTTGGCGAAGGGGCCGCCGGAGCCGATGGAGGCGAAGGCCTCGTCGGGCTCGATGACGTCGCCGTTGCCGGAGAGGATGTAGGTCTTGTCGAGGTCGGCGACGAGGAGGAGCGCTTCGAGGTGGCGAAGGATTTTGTCGGTTCGCCAGTCTTTGGCGAGTTCGACGACGGCGCGGTCGAGCTTGCCGTTGTGCTGTTCGAGCTTCGTTTCGAAGCGGGCGAAGAGGGAGAAGGCGTCGGCTGTGGAGCCAGCGAAACCGGAGAGGATCTTGCCGTTATAGAGACGGCGGAGCTTCCGGGCGTTGGCCTTGAGAACTTCGCTGCCGAGGGTGACTTGCCCATCGGCGGCCATGACTACTTTGCCGTTCCGGCGGACGGCAAGCACCGTGGTGGAACGGATACGGGGAGACATTCTACTCAAACTACTATTCTATCGTGATTGGGAGCGGGGGGCGGTTGGGTTGATGTAACGTGGAAGGGGCCGGAGGCCCTCGCCATGATCATCACTTTGCCGCTGCAACCGCAAGAGGAAGCCAAGCTGATCGCGGTCGCACAGGCGCGAGGCCTTTCCGCTGCTGAATTGGTGCGTGAAGCGCTTGAGGGAATTCTGGATGCGACGGCTGGGGAGACGGCTTCCGGGAAGGAGCCAACGCGTTCGTTGCGGGGCCTTCTTGCGAAGTACGGTCCGGCACCGTCGGCCGGTGAGTTTGATGAGAATCGGGCTGAGATGTTCGCGAATTTTCCGCGCTCTGATTTCTGATAACTGTCGCCGTAGCGGATACGCATACCGCGATCTGGCACCTCTTTTCCGATCCTCGACTCGGGAAGGGAGCTTCTGATTTTATCGAGGAGACAATCGCCGCAGGGGACCACGTGGGCGTATCCGCCATCAGTCTTGCTGAGATGCTGTACCTGGTAGAGAAAGCAAGAATTCCGGCGAATTCGCTGCACGATCTTCATGCGGCGATCAGCGACCCGAAATCTGTTTTGCAGCACCTGCCGTTTGATGAGGCAGTTGCGATGAAGATGGCGGAAATCTCTCGGCAGGATGTTCCCGATCTACCAGACCGTGCGATAGCCGCTACTGCTCAATTGCACGGCGTGCCACTTTTGAGCCGTGATGGGAAGATCCGCACATCCAACGTGAAAACGATTTGGTGATGGGTTCAGGGATCTTTCGGCGTTAGGCAACTTTGCTGCCAGCGCACGGGAGCGGGCGGGTGCGGCGTCCGGGGACACCCGCCCTTCGGGCCGCGGGTGTCCCCTTGGGTGGTGTCGTTAGAGCGTCCAGAAGGGTTCGCCGGCGGGGACGTGGGCGATGGGGAGTTCGGGGATGAAGGTTTTGAGCCAGGCGGCGCATTCCTTCATGCCGCCTTCTTCGCTGACGGCGTGGCCTAGGACGATTAGCGACTTCTTCGCACCGCTTGCGATTTGATCCTGCACGTACTCGTAGACTTCCCATTCGCGGGCTTCGCCCAGGACGAGGACGTCTGCCGTTGCCAGGGCGCGGATGGCGCCGGAGAGATTCGCATAGCCGGGGTTCAGGGCTACCTTGGCGATGGGTTGGTTCGGGTCGCCGATGACGCGGATGGCGCGGATTTTTAGTTTGGCTTTTACGTCGGCGGCTAGGTTCTTCAGGGTCGTGTTGTGGGTTTGGCCGGGTTGCCAACCTAGCTCCTTCATCATGCCTTCGCGGATGCCGTCGGGACGGCGCATGTGCCAGTGGTCGTGGAATCGGAAGATGGCGATGTTGTGCTTTTCGATGAAGGCTTTTTTGGCGAGGACGGTGGGGTCGGTGGCGGTGTCGCGGGTGTTGTCGTCGCCCTGGTAGAACGTGGGTTCGTGGGTGATGACCATGTTCTTGCCTTCGGCTACGGCTTTTTGCAGCACTTCCAGCGTGGACATGAACGTGGTGGCGATGCCGGTGATGGGGGTTTCCATGGTGCCGGACTTGAGGGTGTCCACGGTTTCGGCGCGCCAGGGGACGGCGACCTGCTTCTGGATGCGGGCGATGATTTCGCCGGCGGTGAGTTTGCGGGCTTGGGCGGCGGCGGCGGCGGCGGTGGCCGTTAGAAGAATGGCGTCGCGGCGGGTCATTACTTCAGGGCCTTGATGCGGATGTTGCGGAAGGAGATGAGCTGTTTGGGTTGGCACTGGAGGCCGATTAGGCCTTCGGCGTGTTTCGCATCGTGGGCGTCGAGGATGGTTTTGCCATTTAGTTTGACGAGGAAGTGGTCGCCTTTGGCGGTGATGTCGAAGTGGTTCCAGTCGTTCGCTTTGATCTTTGGCGCGGGCGGGGCTTTGATGGAGCCGACCAGGGAACCAGTGAGATAGCCGGCTGGCTGCATGTCCCAGATTTGGAGTTCGTAGCCGGTTTCGTGAGGCTGGCCGTCCTTTTTCGAGCGGAGGAAGACGCCGCTGTTGATGTCGGCGGGGCCTTTGAATTCGAGCTGGAGTTGGAAGTCCTTGAAGGAGGTGTTGGTGGAGAGCCAGCCGGATTGGGTGCCGCCGCAGGCGATGGCGCCGTTTTCGATTTTCCAGTCGCCGGTGCCGGGGGCGGAGAAGGTGGCGCGGGGGGTCCAGCCGTTCATGGTTTTGCCGTCGAAGAGGGGGGTCCAGTTTTGGGCGGAGGCGAGGAGGGAAATTGCGAGGAACAGCAGAGGTCTCATGGGTGGGTAGTTTATCAGGATAATGGGGCGGTAGAGGTTGATTGCAGAACTACTCATTCTCAATGAAGTTGCGGATTTGGCATCCGGCGATGGACCCGGCGGAGATTACGGCGGCGCTTGGGTTGCAGCCCGGGCGGACGATGCGCGCGGGGGAGCGGCGGATGACGCCGAAGGGGCAGCTGTTGGATGGCTTGTACGCGGAGAGTTACTGGTCGGCGGACCCGTACCAGCGGGGCGAGTGGCAGTCGACGGATGACACGATTGAGGACCTGGTTGCGGAGAACCTGGGGTTGCTGGAGCCGCATCGGGCGTTTCTGGCGCGGGTGCGGGATGAGGGCGGGCGGATCCATTTGCAGGTGAGTTCGTACAGCCCGCGGAACTATACGTTGGAGCTGCCGCCGGAGTTATTGCTGCGGTGTGGCGGGTTGGGATTGAGCTTTGTGCACGACGTGTATCCGGCGGCGCGGTTGTAGCGGTGTGATTGGCTTGCCGGGGGTAGCATGAACAGAAGTCCTGCGCGGTTCATCGACAACGTGGAGATAGAGTTCGGCAGACTGCTGATGCTGTGTTGGAATGGTGCCAGGAGGGCGGAAGAAACCCCTCTGCTGCCGAAGCAGCCCTAGCTTATCGCCTCGCCAAGTCTGTTCTTCCGGCTTGGCTAAGACCTTCGACGAGTGTACTGCACGAGTCCGGCACGGCGTTGCGCTCCCGCGACAACTTTGGGGGGATCGGTCGCAATGACAACGACGCAGGGATCGGCCGAGCGGGCTTCCTTTTCCGAACTATATCCGGCACATACTGCTAGTTGTCAATGGGCAGTCCGGCTAGCTTCATCAGGTGGCGCTGCAAGCCGAATTTGAGTTTGCTCGAACCGTGCAGTGGGATCGAGAGGCGAACCGCGACACCGGGTTTTGAGTAGATGTGGTGGCTACCGCTGACCCGTAGCAGGATCCAGCCTTTAGATTCGACCAGTCTGGCCAACTCCTTGCCCGAGAGGGGTGTCACAGGGCGAGTTCGATCACCTGATCGTCCAACTGGAGTAGCGGTTCCTCGACGTCCGCGGAAAGGCATCCTTCAATCGCCTCGCGGACGTTGATTTCGATCTCCTCCATGGTCTCGCCTTGCGTCGCGCAACCGGGTATCGAAGGCACCTCAGCCCAGAACCCTCCCTCTTCGGCCTTGTGAACAATCACGCGGATTCTCATAGGTTCTCCTTCAGTCTAGTCCAGATCTCATCGGCCGGTCCGGGGGGAGAGCTTACTCTACTTGGTGGCTCGCGTAGTAGAAGAGAATGTCGAAGTTGCCGGGCGTTTTTCCGAGGGCGCGGAGGAGCAGGGCGACCTGGCCGCGGTGGTGGACGGCGTGGATGGCGGCGTGGTGCAGGAGTTCGCCGAGCCGCATGGTTTGGGTGGGGCCGTTGGCGAGGGTGAAGGCGATGGGGCGGAGGAGGGCTTCGTCGGTCAGGTTGGTTAGGAAGGCTTTTATGTGCGATTCGACTTCTTTTTGGCGGGCGAGGAGGGAGGCAATCGTTGGGTAATCGGCGGCTTGCAGGGCGGGGCCGCGGGGGGTGCCGCCGCAGCGATCGAGCCAGCCCCATTCGGCGCTGAGGATGTGCACCAGGGTGTTGCGGACGGAGCCGTAGCTGCCGGAGACGGATTGGGTGAATTCTTCGGGGGTGAGTTCAGAGACTACGGCCAGGAGTTTTTCGTTGGCCCAGTCGTTGTAGTTGTAGAGGGTCCGGAGGTCGTGGGCGTTGGTCATTTCTGCATCGTACCGCCCTACTTCCGGAGGATCGTCTCCATCTTCTTGCCCTTGGCGAGTTCGTCCACTAGTTTGTCCAGGTAGCGGATTTGCTGCATGAGCGGGTCCTCTATCTCTTCGACGCGGTAGCCGCAGATGACGCCGGTGATCTTGGACACGTTGGGGTTCATGCGGGGGGCGTTGGCGAAGAAGGTTTCGAAATCGACGCGGTTTTCGATTGCCTGTTGGAGGGTGGGTTCGTCGTAACCCATTAGCCAGTGGATGATGGCGTGCAGTTCCGCTTTGGTGCGGCCCTTCTTTTCGGCCTTGGCGACGTAGTGGGGGTAGACGCTGGCGAACGCCATTTTGAAGACTCTGGTGTTGTCCATGGGTTCGTTGCTCCTTGCTGTTTTGCGCTACTTCTTGAAGATGCCGTGCCAGAAGGCTTTGCCGGAGGGGAGAGGGTGGCGGGCTTCGTGTTCGAGATGCAGGCCGCGGGGGGTTAGGGTTGCGACGAGCCAGGCGGGGTCGATGTGTTGGAAGGTTTGTTTTAGGGATTGGATGGAGGGGTAGGGCGTGGGGGCGACACCGGTTTGTTGGTCGCTGGGGAGTTGGAGGACTACGGAGAGATGGGCGGTTGGGTTCAACAGTTTCAGGGCGTTTTCGAGGCACTGGCCGGTGCCGGCGTGCTCGAAGACTAGCGCCGCATGGACCAAGTCGACGGGCTGGATTTCGATGGGTTTTTCGGCCAGATCGTGGTGGTGGAGTTCCAGGGCTTGGAGGCTGGGATGGCGTTGGGCTACCACTTCGAGGTACTCGGCGTTGATGTCGATGCCGACGGTTCGGGTGGTGGTGGCGGGGTCGATGTGTTCGAGGCCGTTGCCGCCGGCGATGCCGAGGATGGCTACGGATTCAGGGTTAGTTTGGGCGAGGGCTTCGCGGAAGAGATCGGCCAGGGGGGCGAGTTGTTCGACGCCCGCGGCGGACATGTGGCCTTCGTAATCGGCCAGGGGAACGTTGACCCAGTGGCTCATTGGTTAATTGCCGAGGAGGTTTTGGATGACGTCGGCTGCGGTGTAGGTGGTCTGGCCGGGCTTGAGGAAGCGCTTGACGGTGGCGACGTCGTCACCGGCGGTGATGAGACCGGGTTCGTGGTGGCGGCCGCCGCCGCGGACTTGGCCGAGACCGATATTCGCCATGAGGCCGTTGCAGAGGCACATGCGGCCGGCGGCATCTTCGGGCTTGCCGCCTTTGGATTCGTAGAGGGAGACGGGTTCGCCGGCGCAGCGGTAATCGATGGCGCCATCGGGGGTTTTGTAGGCTTCGCGGAGGTAGCCGAGGTCGCAGATGCGGGGGCGCTCGTTGTAGGTGTCCGACGCGGCGACGGTGCCGGCCATTTGCACGACTTTGAAGGGGAAGCCGGTGGGGGAGGCCAACGGGTCCGTCTTCAGTTTTGGGTCGGAGGCGAGGAGGGCTTGTTTGAATTCGGGTTGGAGGCCGGACTCTTCGCAGAAGGCGAATGGGGTTCCGACCTGGATACCGGCGGCGCCTTCGGCCAGGGCTTCCTTGAGTTTTTCGGCGGAACCGAAGCCGCCGGCGAGCCAGAAGGGGAGGCCGAGTTCGCGCATTTTGGCGAGGTCGACGACGTCGCGTTCGCCGTAGATGGGTTCGCCCTGGTCGTTGAGCTGCATTTTGCCGCGGGGCGGGGCGTTGTGGCCACCGGCGGTGGGGCCTTCGATGACGAAGCCGTCGACGCGGCCGTTCGCCTTCTTTACGAGGGTTAGGGCGAGGGTGTTGGAGGCGATGATGGGGAGGCAGTAGGGGCGTTTGAGTTCCGGCGGGGTGCCTTCGATATAGTCGGCGGGGTTGAAGTGCATGAGGGTATCGTCGTCGGGGCCGGCGCCGATGACGTAGAGGGGGTAGGTGGCGGGTTGGTTGGCGGCGAGGAGGTCGAGGGAGCCGGGGAGGCGGAGGGGAATGCCGGCGCCCATGATGACGGCGTCGACACCGGCGAGGAGGGCGCCGTAGATGGACGGGAGGTGGGGGACCTGGATTTTTTCGAGATAGTTGATGGCGATTTGGTTGGTGTGGCCTTCCTTGGCGAGGAAGACTTCGACGAAGTTGGAGACGATGCAGAGTTCCTGCATTTCGCGGGGGTTGTCTTTGACGTGGAGGGGGAGTCGGACGTAGGACTGGTTTTCGGGCTTGCCGCCGGGGATGTGGAAGCGGTCCCAGACGCGGGCGGCCATGGCGGGGAAGGGGAAGTGATCGAGGGCGCGGCGGATATGACCGCCTTGGTCGCCGTCCTGGAGGCGGCGGACGAGGACCTGATCGAGAGCGGTGCCGGAGACAACGCCGAGTTGGCCTTGTTCGGCGACGGCGCGGGCGAGCCGCCAGCTGGAAACCCCGACGCCCATACCGCCTTGGATGATGACAGGAAGCCGCATGGCCTCAGTATCCCATGGGTTTGTAAGCGCTGACAAAGGGTGGAAATTAATGCGTGTGTGACACGGGTTTTTGGGGGGTTGCGGGGGGGTGGGCGGATTGGATAGTGTTGGCGCACCAAAGGAGGACACCGTATGAAGGGATCATCGGTTTCCGTTGGAACGTTGCTCGACAGGAAAGGCCGCCGGGTCTTTTCTATCGCTCCGGAAGCGTCCGTCTATTCTGCGATTGAGCAGATGGCGGACAGGGGGATCGGCGCGCTGGTGGTGTTAGACCACGGGCGTTTGGCCGGTGTATTTTCCGAGCGCGACTATACACGCAAAGTGATTCTGGCCGGCCGGTCTTCACGGGAGACAGAGGTGGGCGAGATTATGTCAACGGATTTGGTGACGGTGGCACCGACCGATGGGGTGAACCATTGCTTGCGGCTGATGACCGAAAACCGGGTGCGGCATTTGCCGGTGGTGGCGGATGGCTATGTGGTTGGCGTGCTTTCGATTGGCGATTTGGTGAAGCAGGTGATCGCCGAGCAGGGAGACACGATTGACCATTTGCAGAGCTATATTGCGGGCGCGTATCCGACCTAGTGGATGGCGTAGCCGGCGATCTTCCAGCCGCCTTCGCGGCTGAGGACGACGATTTCGGCGGCCTTCGGCTTTTTGTCGAAGGCCGTTGCGTATTCGAGGATCATGTAGTCGCCATCGGGGGCGCCGGGGTGGGTTTTGGAGGGCTTGGCGGAGGTGAAGTTGCGGGACTTGAGGGCGCCGGCGGCTTCGCGCATGGTCTTGAGTTGGGCGAACCACTCGTCGGCGGAGATCTGGGGGCGGCTGTGTTTGCTGGCCTGTTTCCAGGCGTCGGGGTACTTGCCTTCGTCGAGGAGGGTGAGCCATTTATCGGCGGCCTTGCGGGCGGCGTCCTCGTTTTGAGCGAGGAGGAGGGGGGCGGCGGCGAGGGCGAGGAAGGAGCGGCGGGTCGTCACTTTGCTTAGAGTAGCGTAGGCGATGTTTTGTTTCCATGGCCTTTTTCGGATTGTTTGTGCGCTTAGAGGCGGACCGAATACTTTTCGGGAAGAGGAAACGAACATGAAACAACTACTGCTTTTGGCCCTGATGGTGATGTCGCTGGCGGGGCAGAACATTCAGCATACGCGGCGGTACACGATCAAGGGCGGGCGGATGGCGGAGTTTGAGTCGATTGTCAAAGACTTGAACGCGCTGTACAAGAAGGCCGGGGTGCCGTCGGCGACGCTGGTTTTCCAATCGATTACGGGGCCGGAGCAGGTGTTTGTGACGCGGTATTACGAGAAGGTTTCGCAGGCGCTGGCGAACCGGGGGGAGGCGTTTAAGGGTCCGCATGAGGCCGAGTATCGGGCGCTGAATATGCGGCTGATGAATACGGTTGAGGCGCGGGAGACGCGGGTGGCGGAGCGGGACGCGGAGTTGAGCCTGGCGCGGCCGGCGGCGATGCCGGCGTATATCCGGGTGATCAAGACGCAGGTGAAGCCGGGGAAGGTGGCGGAGGTGAAGGCGTTGGTTCGGGAGTGGGTGGACGGGGGTATCAAGCCGGCGGGGGTGAAGGTGTATACGGTGACGCAGACGCGGATGGGCGGGCCGACCGGGGAGATTGTGTCGGTGATGGGGGTGAATTCGCTGGCGGAATTGGACGAATTGGCGCCGCGGAAGGCGATGGGGGATACGAAGTACAACGCGTGGTCGGCGAGGAGGGAGGCGGTGATTGAGGGGAGCGAGGTGAATGTACTGCGGTTCCGGCCGGAGTTGAGTTCCTGGACGGCGCCGAAGTAGGGGTTTTCCTAAATTACGGATTTCCCCGGTTACCCGGTACCCAGGGAAATCTGGGGAGAATGGAGGGGTGAAGAAGAAAGAGTTTGTCTTTTCCAGGCGGGCGGCGGAAGTGCCGCCCGATTTGGATTTTCTCTCGGAGGTCGGGGAGGATTCGTCGCTGCGGTTGGAGAGCATTGCGCTGCGGCGGGTGCGGCTGGCGGAACGGTCGTTTCATTCCATTTCATTGCGGGATGTAAGGCTGGTGGGATGTGATTTGGCGAACGTCTCGACTAGGGCGTTGTCGCTGATCCGGGTGGAGTTTGTGGACTGCCGGATGACGGGGTTTACGGGCGGGGATGTCGTGGCGCAGGATGTTCTGTTTTCTGAGTGCGATGGGCGGTATGCGCAGTTCCGGTTTTCCAAGATGAACAAGGGCGTGGAGTTTGATTCGTGTCAGTTGGAGGATGCGGATTTTGGGGGGACGGATTTGACGGGGTCGGTGTTTCGCGGGTGTAATTTGCGGAATGTAGAGATGGGGAAGGCGCGGTTGATGGACGCGGATTTGCGGGGGTCGCGGGTGGAGGGGTTGCATGTGGGGGCGGAGGGGTTGCGGGGGGCGACGGTGGACGCGGCGCAGGCGATGCAGTTCGCGCTATTGTTGGGCATTCGGATTTTATGATTGGCGATTTAGAGTCATACAGGAAGCCGCTCGTTGGGCATTGTTACCGGATGCTGGGGTCGGCTGTGGATGCGGAGGACGCGGCGCAGGAGTCGCTGATTCGCGCATGGCGTGGGATGAGTTCTTTTGACGGGCGGGCGTCGTTGCAGACCTGGCTGTATCGGATTGCGACGAATGTTTGTTTGGACGAGTTGGACAAGCGGGGGCGGCGGATTCGGCCGATGGAGGGGTGTGAGCCGGGGTATCGGGGTGGCGAGTTGCCGCGGCGGGAACGGGAGGTTTGGATTGAGCCGGTGGCCGATGCGCGGGCGGTGGCGGATGGGTTGGACCCGTTTGAGCAGGCGCGGATGCGGCAGAGTATTCGATTGGCGTTTGTGGCGGCGTTGCAGAATTTGGCGCCCCGGCAGCGGGCGGCGTTGTTGCTGGTGGATGTGTTGGGGCTGAGCGCGGCGGAGGTGGCCGAGACGTTGGAGACGACGGTGGCGGCGGTGAATTCGGCGTTGCAGCGGGCGCGGGCGGTGGTGGGGGATTCGGCTGTTCCTTCCGCTGGGGAGCTGACGGCGGGGCAGATGGCAATGTTGGAGAAATATGTGGAGGCGTTTGAGCGGTATGACGTGGAGACGCTGACTTCGTTGTTGCGGGAGGATGCGGCGTTTTCGATGCCTCCGTATTCGTTGTGGCTGCAGGGGCCGGCGGCGGTGCGGGAGTGGTTGTTGGGGATTGGGTTGGGGTGCCAGGGGTCTCGGTTGGTGGCGACTTTTGGCTGCGGCGGGCCGGCTTGGGGACAGTATCGAGTGGACCCGGATGGCGGGTGGATGCCGTGGGCGTTGGTGGTGTTGGAGTTGGACGGGGAGCGGATTGCGGGGTGGAACTCGTTTTTGGATACGGAGCGGTTGTTTCCATTATTTGGTTTGCCGGACCGGCTTGTGCGATGAGTTTTCGGTGGCTGTGCCGTCTATACCGGTATGGCTACTTCGAGAAAGATTTTTGTCAATTTGCCCGTGCGGGATTTGGAGCGGACGAAGGCGTTCTTTTCGGCGCTGGGGTTCCGGTTCAACGCGCAGTTTACGAATGACGATGCCGCTTGCATGGTGCTGAGCGAGGACGGGTACGTGATGCTGTTGACGCATCCGTTTTGGGGCCGGTTTACGCGGCGGGCGATTGCGGATACTTCGGTTGCTACGGAGTGTTTGGTGGCGCTTTCGTGTTCGAGCCGGGCGGAGGTGGATGAGTTGTTGGGGAAGGCGCTGGGGGCGGGTGGTGTGGAGGCGGCGGAGGGGCAGGATATGGGGTTTATGTACCAGCGGAGTTTTTATGATTTGGACGGGCACCATTGGGAGATTTTCTGGATGGATCCGGCTACGGTGCAGGGGGAGTAGTTTGCATGGGGGCGGACGCGAATTTGTTTGTGTTTGATTATGCAAAGTACCGGGCGGAGGTGGTGCCCGGCTTCGCGGCGTTGTTGCGGGATGGGGTGGCGGCGGAGTGGATGTTGGAGGTGCAGCGGCGGGAGCGAGAGGCGGTTGGGTTGGAGGATTACCGGGCGGCCATTTCCGAGGTGATGGGGGCGGTGGATTTGGGGGCGCATTGTTCGTATTTGGGGGAGGATTGGTCGGTGGCGGTGCCGGTGGCGGGGTCGCGGAGTTTGTATGAGCTGGGGTGGGAGACGCGTGCGTGCTGGTCGGAGAGCTGCGCGGCGCGCGGGCGGTGCCCGTTTCACTGTTCGGCGGGGACGGCGGTAGAGGATTTGCTGTTCTGGTTTCAGAAGTCCGTGGCGGTGCGGTGTTTGGGAGAGGGGCAGTTTTTGGGGCGGTCGGTGGATTGTTATTTCTATTGGGAGGGTTTGGAGGAGTTGGGGGCTCCGACGCGGGTTAGGGAGTTGTTGGAGCTACTGGGGAGGAGAGGGTTTATGGTGGGGTACCGGTGGGTTGTGGGGACCGATGGGATTCATGGGTGGCTGGACCCGGAGGAGACGCAGGAGCTGGGGGAGCGGTTGTTTGCGTTGGATTTACCGGATTACGAGTGCAGCTTTGCGGCGATGCGGGGGTTTCAGACGATGCGGAATCTGGCGGAGGGGACGGGGCGGGAGTTTTTGTGGCCGGCGTATGAGCATCCGGAGTATTCGTTTGAGCGGTTGAGTTTGTCGTATGTGCGGACGGTGTGCCAGTTGGCGGCGCGGGAGGGGAAGGGGGTTTTGTGGGGGAGCGGCGGGGTGGCGCCGCTCCCTGGGGTGGGGTGACTATTCGGGGTTGCCGTTTTCGTCTTCGTCGTCGATTTGGGGTTCGCCGTCGGGGCCGAGAGTGAAGTTCTTTTGGGCGTGGGCGTTTTTGGCGCGGTTGGCGGCGGCGGAGGGGGGCAGGTTGACGCCGTTGGACGGGAGCACATACAGTTCGCGGCCGTTGACGTTATCATCGGCGGTGAAGAAGACCAGGTGCTTGGTCACCAGGAAGTTCTCCGGGCTGGAGGAGCCGGCGCCGGGGGCGATTTCGGCGAGCTGGTAGGCACCCTTCTTGTCGGCCTGCCAGAGTTCGACGCCGTTGACGCCGTTGTTGGCGGTGAATAGGACGCTCTTGCCGACGTCGGCGATGCGGCGGCCGCCGGCCAGGGCCTGGCCACGGGAGGAGGTGTTGGCGCCGTCAGCATTGACGACCATACGGGTGCCGGCGGCGGTGCCATCGGTGACCCAGAGTTCGAGACCGTTGACGCCGTCGTCGGCCTGGAAGTAGAGTTCGCCGTTGGCGATTCTGAATTCGGAGATCGACGAGCCGCCCGGGCCGGGCCTGATGTCCTTGACCATGTAGGTGCCGGCTTCAGTGCCATCGGTGCGCCAGAGCTCGAAGCCGTTTTCCAGGTTGCGGGCGACGAAGAAGACGGCGTTGTTGAAGGTGATGTAGGTGCCGGGGTTGGCGCCGGCGGCGCCGGGGAGGAGTTCCTTGACCATGACGGTGCCATTGGCGGTGCCATCGGACTTCCAGAGTTCGTAGCCGGTGGCGTTGGTGAAGACGCGGAAGAAGATGGTGCTGCCGAGGACACCGGTATCGAAGATGCCGGCGCCGAAGGTGCCGGGGACGATGTCCTTGACGAGGGTGGTCCCGGCGACGGTGCCATCGGTGCGCCACAGTTCGGGGCCGGTGAGGCCG
This sequence comes from Bryobacteraceae bacterium, assembly GCA_044358225.1. Taxonomy (GTDB): domain Bacteria; phylum Acidobacteriota; class Terriglobia; order Bryobacterales; family Bryobacteraceae. The sequence continues at coordinate 27,058 of JBIKOG010000039.1, forward strand.
TTATCGGCGGTGAAGAAGAGCTGGGTGGGCGTGACGGTGAAGGTGCCGGGGCTGGAACCGGCGGCGCCGGGACGGATGTCCAGGAAGAGCGCGGTGCCGGCGGCGGTGCCATCGGATTTCCAGAGCTCGAGGCCGTTTACATTGTCACTGGCGGAGAGGTAGAGGGCGTTATTGAAGCAGGCCATGGAGATGATGGAGAAGCCGGTGCCGGGGCCTATGTCCTTCACCATTTGGGTGCCGGCGACGGTGCCATTGGACTTCCAGAGTTCGCGGCCGTTGACGCCATCGTCGGCGGTGAAGAAGAGGCTGTTGTTACAGACAACGAAGGCAGTGGGGCCGGAGGAGGCGGCGCCGGGGAAGATGTCCTTGAACAGGGCGGTGCCGTTTTCGGAGCCGTTGGAGCGCCAGAGTTCGGAGCCGTTGACGCCATCGTTGGCGACGAAGAAGACGGCGTCGTTGAAGGCGACAAACTGCGGCCCGGAGGCGAGGCCGGCGCCGGCGCCGAGATTGATGTTCTTGAGGAGAACGGTGCCTTCCGCGGTGCCGTTGGAGATCCAGATTTCGCGGCCGTTGATGCCGTCATCGGCGGCGAAGATCAGCGAGCCGTTGGTGGAGAAGCCGGAGGGGTTGGAGCCGGCGGCGCCGGCGCGGATGTCTTTGACGAGGACGGTGGATTGTTCGGTGCCTTCGGACTTCCAGAGTTCGTTGCCTTCGGCGGTGGTGGCGGAGAAGAAGAGCGTGGAGCCGACGGCGTAGTAGTTCTGCGGGGAGGAGCCGGAGATGCCGGGGCGGATGTCCTTGACGAGGAAGGTGGATTCGGGGGTGCCGTCGGAGCGCCAGAGTTCGCTGCCGGTGGAGCCGTTATCGGCGGTGAAGTACATGGTGGAGCCGATGGGGGTGAAGCCGGAGACGGAGGAGTTGGCGGCGCCGGCGCGGATGTCGCGGAGGAGGATGGTGCCGGCTTCGGTGCCATCGGTACGCCAGGGTTCGAAGCCGGTGACGCCATCGTTGGCGGTCAAGTAGCAGAAGGGGCCGGCGGCGACGATGGAGCTGATGTTGCTGGGTCCGTTGGGACGGATGTCTTTGACGAGGGTGGTGCCGGCGGCGGTGCCATCGGTGCGCCAGAGTTCGGAACCGTTGACGCCGTTATCGGCACGGAAGACGAGGGTGGAGCCGCAGGCGGCGAGGTAGAACGTTCCGGAGTCGGCGGGGCCGGGGTTGATGTCCTTGACGATGTAGGTGCCGGTTTCGGTGCCGTCGGAGCGCCAGAGTTCGCGACCGGTGGCGGGGTTCTGGGCAGCGAAGTAGAGAATGCCGTTGAGGAAGAGGCCGGTGGGGACGAAGTTGGGGTTCAGGGACGTGCCGGGGCCGGGATTGATGTCCTTGAGGAGATAGGTTCCGGCGGGGGTGCCGTCGGTGCGCCAGAGTTCGGCGCCATTGATGGCGTTGTCGGCCCAGAAGAGGACGGCGTTGCCGGCGGCGAAGAAGGTGGTGGGGGTGGGGATGGTGATGGAAGTGGACAGCAGGGAAGTGCCGGCGGCGGTGCCATCGGTGACCCAGAGTGTGCGGCCGCGGGTGATATCGGTGGCGACGAAGAGGAGGCGGTTGCCGAGGGGGATGAAGTTGCTGGGGTTGGCGCCCTGGCGGCCGGGAACGATATCGCGGATCAGCGTAGTGCCGGCGGGGGTGCCGTCGGTGCGCCAGAGTTCGGCGCCGTTGACGCCGTCATCGGCGGAGAAGTAGGTGAAGCCACCCATGGCGACGCCGGCGTTGGGGAAGGAGGCGGCGGCGCCGGGGATGGTGTTGATGTCTTTGATGCGGTAGGCGAGTTGGGCGTTCGCGGTGAGCGTGAGTGCCAGCGCGGCGGCGGCACGGACTAGAGTTTTGCTAAGCATATAGGGCTTGTCTGTAAAGCCCTAGCGCAAAGACGCCGCGAAGATTGTCAGGGATTTTTCTTATGCGGAGCGGACGAGGCGCGAGTGGACGGCTTCAGCGGCTTTTTCCGGGAAGTCCGAGCGGTAGTGGCCGCCACGGCTTTCGCGGCGGTCCAGGGCGGCTTGGGCGATTAACAGGCCGACTCGGCGCATGCTGCGGAGTTCATAATCCAGGCGCGTGGCTTCGGCGCGGCGCTCCATGGGGACGCTGCGCAGGATGCTGACGGCTTTTTGGAGGCCTTGTTCGTTACGGGTGATTCCGCAGTGCTCCCAGGTGATGGAGCGGAGGTGCGATTCGGTGAGGGCCGGGAAGACTTCGGCTTGGGGGATTTCGCCTTTGGCTTCGATGGGGGAGGCGCTGGCCATGGCGACGGCGGCGCGGGCTCCGAAGACTACGCCTTCGAGAAGCGAGTTGCTCGCCAAGCGGTTGGCGCCGTGGACACCCGTGCAGGCCACTTCGCCGGCGGCGTAGAGGCGGGGGACGGTGGTGAGGCCGTTGAGGTCCGTGTGGACGCCGCCCATGGCGTAGTGGGCCGCGGGGTGGATGGGGGCGGGCTGCTTTGTTAGGTCGAGGCCGTAGCGGAGGCAGGTTTGGTAGATGCGCGGGAAGTGGTGCTCCATGACGCCGGGGCCGAAGTGGGTCATGTCGAGGAACATGTGGGGGGCGCCGGTGCGGCCCATTTCGCGGACGATGGCGCGGCTGACGACGTCGCGGCTGGCGAGTTCGTCGGTGAAGCGTTCGCCTTGGGCGTTTCTTAGGAATGCGCCGTCGCCGCGGAGGGCTTCGGAGAGGAGGAAGCGGGGGGCGTCGTCCAAGTGCAGGGCCGTGGGGTGGAACTGAACGAATTCGATGTCGCGGACGACGGCGCCGGCGCGCCAGGCCATGGCGACGCCATCACCGGTGGCGACGTTGGGATTCGTCGTTTCCTTGTAGACGCGGCCGAGGCCGCCGGTGGCGAGGAGGACGGCGCGGGCGAAGATTTTGTGGTGCTGTTTGTAGCGGGCGTCGTAGGCGACGGCGCCGCGGACTTCGCCGGCTTCCATGAGGAGATCGGTGACGGCGGCGAAGCTGAGGAATTGGACGTTGGCGAGGGAGGCGGCTTTGCGGTAGAGGGCGCGGGAGATTTCGCGGCCGGTGGAATCGCCGTGGGCGTGGAGGATGCGGTTGCGAGAGTGGGCGCCTTCGCGGCCGAAGACGAGTTCGCCGCCTTCGCGGTCGAATTCGGCGCCCCATTCGAGGAGCTCTTCGATGACGTGGGGGCCTTCGTTGACGAGGGTTTTGACGGCGTCGGCATCGCAGAGGCCATCGCCGGCGGCGAGGGTGTCCTGTTCGTGGAGGGTGACTTCGTCGTCATCGGAGAGCGCGGCGGCGATGCCGCCCTGGGCGTACTCCGAGGCCGATTCGTGGAGGGTGTCCTTGGCGAGGACGAGGACCTTCCCGGAGGTGGAAAGCGAGATGGCGGCGCGGAGGCCGGCGACGCCTGCCCCGATCACCAGATAGTCACAAACGATGCTGTCCGACGTAGCACGCATATACCCCATGGTACAAACGAAAAAGGACATGCCCTCACACGTAGTCACCACAGGCACGCAACGTTACGAGTGCCACATTGAACGCGGGATCCTTTCGCGCGTCGCTGAATACCTGCCCGCCAAGGCCGGCAAGGTCTTTGTTATCACCACGGAAGACGTCTGGAAGCTGCACGGTGCGCACATGACTTTTCCGCACGAACTGGTGTTTTTTCCTGGCGGGGAGCCGAATAAACGGCTGCACGTTTTGGAGGCGATGGCCGGGCAGATGCTGGAGAAGGGCGCGGACCGGTCGTCGGTGATCGTAGCTTTTGGCGGCGGGATTGTGGGCGATGTGGGCGGGTTTCTGGCCGCGATTTTTATGCGCGGGATTCCGGTGATTCAGGTTCCGACGACTCTATTGGCGCAGGTGGACGCTTCGATTGGCGGCAAGACGGGCGTGAATTTAGTGGGCGGGAAGAACCTGATTGGGGCGTTTCATCAGCCGCTGGCGGTGTTGATTGACCCGTCGGTGCTGGAGACGCTGCCGCCGCGGGAGTATCGAAGCGGGCTTTTTGAGGTGGTGAAGTACGGGATTATCAGCAGTCCGGCGTTGTTTCGGTTGCTGGCAGATCATGCCGACCGCGTGCTGGCGCTGGAGCCGGAGGCGGTGGATTTCATTGTCAGCGATTCGGTGCGGATAAAGGCCGAGGTGGTTTCCGCCGATGAGAAAGAAGGCGGATTGCGCCGGATTCTGAACTACGGTCACACGCTGGGTCATGCGTTGGAGGCCGAGACGCGGTACGAGCGGCTGCTGCATGGCGAGGCCGTTGGGTACGGGATGAACGCAGCTGCGCATTTGGCGGAGCGGCTGGGGCTATTGGCCAAGGCCGACGCGGACGAGATGCGACGGGTGACGAACCTGTATGGGCCGTGGCCGGCGGTGGGCGATTTGAGCCCGGAGGTGCTGGCTGGGCATACGTTGAAGGACAAGAAGACCATTCAGGGCACGACGCATTTTGTGCTGGCCGAGGGTGTGGGCACGGTGCGGGTGGTGAGCGGGATTGCGGCGGCCGATGTTGTGGCGGCCGCGGCGGCGGCGCTGTAGTTTATGGCTTTGCAAGACGGGAAGGGCACGACGCCGCCGGGGGCGGCCACTGAGGAGCAGGCGGCCCGGTATGTACGCGGGATGTTTGACCAGGTGGCGCCTCGGTATGACATGCTGAACCACATTCTGAGCTTCCAGGTGGACAAATACTGGCGGCGGCGGACGGTGGGGAAGGTGCAACATATTCTGGACCGGGCGGATGCGACGGTGCTGGATTTGGCGTGCGGGACCGGGGATTTGACGTTGGCGTTGACGCGGGCGGGGCGGGCGCGGGTGATTGGCAGCGACTTTTGCCATCCGATGCTGACGGGGGCTTCGGCGAAGAACGCGCGGCTGTTGTTTGAGGCCGATGCGTTGTCGTTGCCGGTGGCTTCGGAGTCCGTGGATTTGGTGACTTGCGCGTTTGGGTTCCGGAATTTTGTGAACTACCGGCGGGGGATGGTGGAGATTTTGCGGGTGTTGAAGCCGGGGGGGATGGCGGCGATTTTGGAGTTGTCGACACCGCCGAATGCGGCGTTCCGGGCGGCGTATCAGTTTTATTCGTCGAGGGTGTTGTCGCGGGTGGGGGCGTTGATCAGCGGGTCGAAGGACGCGTATACGTACTTGCCGGAGAGTGTGAAGAAGTTCCCGGTGGCGGGGGTTTTGGCGGAGGAGTTTAAAGAGGCGGGGTACGCCGAAGTGGAGTACGAGTTGTTGACCTTTGGGATCGTCGCACTCCACTTGGCACGGAAGGGTGGGACAAATCCTAGGTGACAGTCACCTAGGAAAAGTCTTTAGAGGAGGGCGGTGGGGCGGCGCTTCCAGCCCATGCCTTCGACGGCGGTGATGTGGGCGCCGGCTTGGGTCAGGATATGGTGCAGGTCGTTGCCCAGGCTGATGAACGGGAAGCCTTTGTCGAGGAATTCCTGGACGCGGGGGGTTCCGAAGAGGAACACGCCCAACGCCACGTTGTTCTTCTTGGCGGCGGCGATCAGCTTGTTGGTGGCTTCGGCGAGTTCAGGGGACGTGTACATGTGGGGGAACTCGTACTTTTCGTACAGGCCCATGGACATGCAGAGATCGTTCTGGCCGAGGAAGAGCATATCGACACCGGGGACGGCGGCGATTTCTTCAATGTTTTCAATGCAGCTGGCGGTTTCCACCTGGAGGGCGACGATGGCGTTCTTGTTCCAGTTGCCGGCGTAGCCGAGCAGGCCGGCCTTGTTCATGCTGCGCTGGGGGAAGTAGACCGAACGGGTGCCGGCGGTGGGGTAGAGGGCGCAGCTGACGGCGGCGCGGGCTTCTTCGGCCGTGTTGATGTAGGGGACCAGGATGCCGTCGGCGCCGAGGTCGAGCGACTGCTGGATGCCGGGGCGATCGTCATAGCCGCCGACACGGACGAAGGACTTGGCTCCGCCGTTGGAGACGCCGGCGATCATCGCCGACAGCTTTTCGTAGTTCATGGGGCCGTGCTGGGTGTCGATCAACAACCAGTCGTAACCGGTGTGAGCGAGCTGCTCGACCACGGTGGGGCTGTGGGAATTGACGAACAGGCCAATCTTGGGCTGGCCTTCGCGCAGCTGCTGTTTGAACTCAGCACCGGTAACAGGGGTGTCTGCCATTGTAGTGTTTCTCCTAAAAGTTAAAGCTATTTGGACTATATCCAATGGAGGGACTTGAGTCCAGAAATAGAGCGTGTGGCCGTGAGCAGTTTGGGGGAGGAAAATCGCTAGAATAAGCGCACATGACGAAGAAACTGGTTCTGGCACTGGGTGCGCTGGTCGCGGCTGGCGTGGGGATTTATTTCGCGTTGGCACCGTTCCGGATCGAACTGCCGGAGGGGAAGCGGCCGGTGAAGTCGATGTCGCTGCCGCAGAACTGGGACGCCGGGCAGCAGGCCGCCTTTCATCATACGGCGCAGGGGACGAAGCTGTTGCCGTGGGCGTGGTTCAAGGCGTTGGAGCAGCCGTGCTTGTCGTTGTGGGCTTGTGGGGACTTGGCGGATCCGGCGTATTTGACGCGATTTGGGTTTATTCCGTCCAATGAGACGCCGGACAGGCTGCCGGTGGGGTTTGCGCGACAGGAGAAGTTTCACGACCCGATCTTGAAGCGTGAATATGCGGTGGTGGGGTTCACTTGCGCGGCTTGCCATACGGGCGAGATGTTTTATGGCGAGTATGCGATCCGGATTGAGGGCGGGGTGGGGATGGCGGACCTGGGCACCTTTCAGAAGGCCATGGGGCTGGCACTGGTCCTGACCGACAAGGTTCCGGGGCGGTACAAGCGGTTTGAGGCGCGGGTGCTGGGGGCTGGGGCAACGGCGGAGCAGAAGACGGAGTTGCGGAAAGAGTTGGACGCGTTTATGGCGCAGGCGATGCGGGAGCGCGAGTACACGAAGAAGCACGGAATTTATGACAACCAGGCGGGGTTCGGGCGGACGGATGCTTTGACGCGGATTGGGAATCAGGTGTTCGCGGTGGACCTGGATCTGTTCCAGAATTTCGCGGTTTCGAATGCGCCCGTGCGGTTTCCGCAGATCTGGGACGCGCCGTGGTTTGACTGGGTGCAGTACAACTCATCGATTGCCGATCCGCTGGTTAGGAACATTGGCGAGGCGCTGGGCGTGCGGGCGCTGTTGAACCCGGCGGATATGGACAATTCGGTAGACGTGGGGGCGTTGATGCAGTTGGAGACGCTGCTGGCGGGACCGGGGCCGTTCCAGGGACTGCAATCGCCGAAGTGGCCGACGGTGTTCCCGGCGCTGGACGCGGAGAAGGTGAAGAAGGGCGAGGCGCTGTACCGCGAGCATTGCCAGGGGTGCCATATGCCGCCGGTGAAGGAGTTGCTGGCGGACACGGGGGCACGGTATTGGGAAGACGGGCGGTTGAAGGTGACCGATATCAACATTCAGGAGATCGGGACCGACCCGCGGGCGGCGTTGGACTATCGGAACCGGACGGCGGACAGCGGGCCGTTGGGGAAGGGGTTGCTGACGGCGGCGGAGGGGCTGGACGCGGTGACGGGGGCGATTGCGGACCGGTTCTTCAAGCTGCAGAAGCTGGCGCCGCCGAAGAGGGGGGAGTGGGTGGTGCGGGACAAGTTGATTTACAAGGCGCGGCCGTTGAATGGGATCTGGGCGGTGGCGCCGTTTTTGCATAACGGGTCGGTGCCGAATTTGTATCAGTTGTTATCCCCGAAGGCGGAGCGGCCGGTGAAGTTCTGGGCGGGGAATAAAGAGTTTGACCCGAAGGTGGTGGGGTACAAGAGCGAGCCGTTTGCGGGCGGTTTTTTGTACGATACGACTTTGGTGGGGAACAGCAACGCGGGACATGAGTTTGCGGACGGGCCGCGCGGGAATGGCGTGATTGGGCCGTTTCTGTGTCCGGAGTGCCGATGGGCAATTGTTGAATACTTAAAGTCGTTATAGAGTTACGCTGGTAGTGGTGGTAACAGTACAAGAACTTGTCCGGCGGAACCGGGCCGGGGACGCGGCGGCTTTGGAAGAGCTGCTACCGGTGATGTACGACCAGTTGCGGCGGATTGCGGCACGATACCTGAAGGAAGAGCGGCCGGGGCACACGTTGACGCCGACGGGTGTGGTGCATGAGGCGTATCTGCGGCTGGCCGGAGCGGAGATGACGTGGGAGGACCGGACGCATTTTCTGGTGGTGGCTTCCGGCGTGATGCGGCGGGTGCTGGTGGACCATGCGCGGACGCGGAACCGGGGTAAGCGGGGGGCGGGGGCGGCGAAGCTATCGTTGGACGATGTGCGGGAGCTGGCGGCGGATAGCCTGGCGCATCTGGTGGACCTGGACGAGGCGTTGCAGCGGCTGGAAGTTTTTGACGCGCGGAAGGCGCGGATTGTGGAGTTCATCTACTTTGGCGGGTTGACGCAGGAGGAGGCGGCGAATACGTTGCAGGTGAGCGTGGTGACAATTCACCGCGAGTTGCGATTGGCGAAGGCGTGGCTGGAGCGGGAGTTGGCGACTCCTTCGACGACGGGCGCATGAACGCGGAGCGGTGGGGGCGAATTGAGGAGCTGTTCTACCAGGCCGACGAGCTGCCGGCGGGGGAGCGGGCGGCGTTTTTGGACGAGGCTTGCGGTGGGGACGGGGAGCTGCGGCGAGAGGTGGAGAGCCTGCTGGCGACGGCGGCGGCGGACCCGGGGCGGATTGAAGATTCGGTGAGCGCGGCGGCGGGGCAGATATTGGCGGCGGACCCGACGTATACGCTGCAGAGGGTGGGGCCGTATGAGGTGATCCGGACGCTGGGCGAGGGCGGGATGGGGGTGGTGTACCTGGCGCGGCGGGCGGATGAGGCGTATGAGCAGTTGGTGGCGATCAAGGTGATCCGGCCGGCATATTCGCAGCGGGACGCGATGGCGCGATTCCGGGCGGAGCGGCAGATTCTGGCGAACCTGGTGCATCCGAACATTGCGCGGCTATTGGACGGCGGGGTGACGCCGCAGGGGCAGCCGTATTTGGTGATGGAGTACGTGGAGGGGGAGGCGCTGGACGCCTACTGCCGGGGGCGGACGTTGCCAGTGCGGGGTGTATTGGAACTGTTCCGGGGGGTGTGCGCGGGGGTACAGTGCGCGCATCAGAACCTGGTGGTGCATCGGGATATTAAGCCGGGGAACATTCTGGTGGACGGGACGGGGACGCCGAAGCTGTTGGATTTTGGCGTGGCGAAGTTGCTTGACGCGGGGCGGGTGGACACGGCACCGATGACGCGGGTAATGACGCCGGAGTATGCGAGTCCGGAACAGATCCTGGGCCAGGCGGTGACGACGGCGACCGATGTGTATGGGCTGGGGGTGTTGCTGTATGAGTTGCTGAGCGGGCGGCGGCCGTACATTGCCAATACGCAGACGGCTGGGGAGTGGGAGCGGCTGGTGTGCCAGACGGATCCGCCGCGGCTGAGCACGCTGGCGGCGGTGGACGTGGACATCGAGAACATTGTGCTGAAGGCGATGCACAAGGAGCCGGGGCGGCGGTATGCGACGGCGGCGGAGTTGGCGGAGGATATTCGGCGCTATTTGACGGGGTTTCCGGTTTCGGCGCAGCCGGACAGCGTGGGGTATCGGGCGGGGAAGTTTGTGCGGCGGCACCGGACGGGGGTGGCGGCGGCGGTGGTGGCGGGGGCGTTGTTGATTGGGTTTGGGGTGGCGATGGGTGTGTTGGCGCGGCGGGCGGACCGGGAGCGGGGGCGGGCGGAGCAGGTGTCGGCGTTTTTGGTGAATCTGTTTGACGCGGCGAATCCGGACCGGATGGGGAAGCGGGAGCCGACGACGCGGGACTTGCTGGCGCAGGGCGTGAAAGACCTGGACAAGTTGGCGGGGCAACCGGAGGTGCAGGCGTCGTTGTTGGACACGTTCGGGCAGGCGTACGAGACGTTGGGGGCGTGGAATGAGTCGCGGGCGCTGTTGAGGCGGAGCATGGCGTTGAAGCGGAAGTTGTATCCGGAGGAGAGCCTGGAGATTGCGGAGGCGGCAAAGAATTTGTCGGAGCTGTGCCGGCGGCAGTTGGATTTTGGGGAGGCGGAGGCGCTGTGCAATGAGTCGGTGCGGATCCGGATGCGGTTGTTGGGGCCGAAGAACGGGTTGACGCTGGAATCGGAGAATACGCTGGCGCTGGTCTTGCAGGGGATGGGGCGGAAGCGGGAGGCGGTGGATTTGTTCTTCAAGGTTTTGGAGGAGCGGGATACGCTGCGGGGGCACAACCATTTGGAGACGGCGGTGCTGAGTAATATTGGGGCGGTGTATGGGGAGATGGGGGAATTGGAGCCGGCGGAGCGGTATTTGCGGGAGTGCGTGGCGATCCGGCGGGAGAGGTTGGGGGCGGGGCATCCGCGGTTGGCGCTGGCGTTGGCGCGGTTGGGGGTGGTGTTGAGCGAGGCGGGGAAGTTGGGGGAGGCGGAGGGTGTTTTACGGGAGAGTCTGGCGATTCGGGAGAAGTTGTTTGGGCCTCGGCAGCGGGATGTGGGGCGGACGTTGATCAGTTTGGGGGAGGTGTTGCGGAAGCGGGGGGATTTGACGGGGGCGCGGGCGTTGTTGGGGCGGGTGCGGGATATGGGGATGGACGGGGGGGATGTGGCGGATTTGTTGATGCAGGAGGGGTTATTGGCATTTGCGGCGGGGGATCGGGCGGGGGCGGAGCGGGCGGTGCGGGAGTGTGTGGAGGTGCGGGTACGGTTATTGGGGGATGGGCATGTGAGCGTGGGGAAGGCGCGGGCGGTTTTGGCTGGGTTGGCGGTCAGGTAATTCCGAAATTACGGGGTTTCCTGGTTACCCGGTACCCAGGGAAATCTGGGGGGCGGCGAGGAAATCGGCGACGCGTTCGAAGGGATCGAAACCGCCGTACTCCTGCGCGATGGGGGCGCGGAGGTTGGAGTTGGCGTTGACGTCGTAGAAGATCAGGCGGCCGTCGGCGGCTTCCAGATATTCAATGCCACCGACGTCGAGTTGGCCGGCGTCGACAATTTGTTTGCCGTAGGCGATGGCCTGGGCGGGGACTTCGGGGTAGGCGTAGAACTCGACCGGCTTGGCTGGCTTGGCGGCGGGGATTTCGCAATGGCCTTCGCCATCGATGGGGTTGCAGACCTCTGACGGGCAGAGGTTGAAGGCGCCGTGGGAGACGACGCGCATGGCGTAGAGCAGCTGGCCGCCGAGGAATTCCATGCGGACGATGCCTTTGGCGGGGTCGACGGGGAAGTATTCCTGGAGGAGGAGGAGGTTATCGGGGAGCCAGAGATCGGGGTTGTCGCGGAGGAGGCGGCGGGCTTCGTCGGCGTTGTTCAACAGATACATGCGGGCGCCGCTGCCGCCTTGTTCGGGCTTGATGAGGGCGGGCCACTGGTCGCCCCATTGTTCCAAAGCCGCTTCGATGTCGTTGAAGGCCAGCGTGCGCGGGTGGGGGACGCCGAGCTTGTGTTTGAGGGCGGCCTGGGCGGACTTGCTCAGCTCCAGGGCGAAGGGGGCGGAGCCGTTGAGCACGCGGGCGCCGCCGAGTTCTAGCGTGCGCATGTAGGAGAGGCAGAGCGGCACGGCGCGGGTGTTGCCGCGGACGTAGGCGCTGGGGCTGGCCTGGTTGAAATAGAGCGGGGCTTCGGGGGCGCTGTCCGGATTGAAGGCGGCGCGTTTCAGATCGAATTTGGCGTAATTGACGCCGCGGCGATCGAGAACGGAGAAGAGCGGCTTTTGCCACTCGGGGTGCTCATAGAGAACAACGAGGTCGTGACCCATTGCTAACCACTATAGCTAGGGTTGGCGGAAAGTGACGGTGGTGAAATTGGAAACTTCTTCGCCCTGGCGGATGACGATTTCCTTGGTGCCGTAGCCGATGCGGAGGGGGAGGGGGCCGAGATTGATCTGATCGAGGCCTTGGTACTGGCCTTGGGCGACCGGGCCGGCGACGGGCACGGCGACTTCGCCGACGGTGGCGGTGGCAGGGCCGCCGCGGAGGCCGGTGCCGTAGAGGATGAGGTAGACCTGATCGGTGGGGGCGACCGGGATGGGGGCGGCGGCTTTGGTGGTGGCATCGAAGAGCAGGCCTTCGGTGCGGGCGCCGGTGCGGGAGATTTTGAGATAGGTGGCGGCGGCGACGCCCCGGCCGGTTTGATTGGCGGAATAGATGGCCGGGGCGGTGGCAGCGATTTCCACGGTGGATTTCTGGCTGCCGATGGTGATCTGCGCCGTTCCGGTGGCGGTGCCGGCGGGGATGAGGAAGCTCAACTGGGTGGGGGAAACGTAGTAGAGCGGCGCGGCGCGGGTGACGTTTTTGGAATCGGTGACGCTGACCTGGAGGCCGCCGAGGGTGGTGGGCCAGGGGGTGGTGGTGGCGACGGCGGTGACGGTGGCGAGGTTGGCGCCGAAGGTGGCGACGATGGATTCGGGCGCGACGGGGCCGCCGATGGCGTAGCTGGCGCTGGAGAGGGTGACGACGCTGGGCAATGTTGTGGCGCGGTTGTTGCAGGCGGCGTCCCGGGCGGGGATGGCGGGTTCGAGTGGCGGCTTGGGGGCGATGACGGTGGAGGGAGTGGCGCCGGTGAGCCAGTTCCAGAGCAGTTCGTAGTAGCTGTAGGCGGGGGCGTTGGGACCGGTGCGATACCACTTGGCGAAGAAGCGATCATCGTCACCCCAGGTGACGTGGATGCCGCAGTTCCGGCCGGCGACGCCGGGGACGGTGGAGATATTGGCGCGGGCGATGGCGGTATTGCGGATGTTGGGGAGGAGGTTCAACTGATCGGCGAGGAGCTGGCCGAATTGGGCGTCGGTGGCGATGGAGCCGCCCTCCTGATAGCCGTTGATGAGGAGCTGGTCCTGGATATCCATGGCCTGGAAGAAGGGCGTGGTGATGTGGTTGAGCGTGAGGTAGCCGGCCTCGGCGCAGAGGTAGGCGGCGGTGGGGTGGGCGGCGAGGCAGGAGTCATCGAGCTGGGCATTGCGGAGGCCGACGTGGACTTCGTTGTACTTTTCGGTTTTGGAGGCGTAGACGGGGTCGCGAGGGTCGCCGGCTGGGAAACCTTGCTTGCCGTTGAGATCGGGATCGAAGGTGGCTTCGAAGTTGGCACGGACGCGGACGTTGGGGTTGGCGGCGCGGAGGCGGGCGGCGAGGCGATCGGCGTGGGCGCGGGCACCGTTGGCGCCGGCGGAGTCGCCGCTCAAGAGGACGTCGGTGGCGTCGGTGAGTTTGGGGAGGCCGGTGACGCCGCGTTCGAGGGTGTCGAAGATGGCGCTGACGATGTTGGCGCCTTGGAAGTGAAGGGAGTAGGCTTTGGCGGGGTCGGTTTCGGAGCGGAGGACAACGTTGGACTTGCGGCCCTGCCACTGGTCGGAGCTGCAGTATTTCAGCAGCACGAGATTGCGGTCGGCGATGCGGTTGGCGCCGTTGCGGTTGAAGAGGCCGCCGGTGTTGCGGAAGTCGGCTTCGAAATTGGTGGTCATGAGGGTGCCTTCCCACTGGCCGATGCCGCACCAGCGGGTGGCGCATTCTTCGTAATCCTTGCAACTGCTGCCGCCGAGGAAGTGGATGAGCCAGCGGTTGGCGGAGGGGCCGTCGGGTTCGGTGGCGCCGGGGCGGGCGGGGCGGACGAAGATGACGGCGGGGGTGCCATCGTTGCAGACGGCGTTGGGGGAGTTGATGGTGATTTTGCGGAGGTCGCCGGTGGTGAGGTTTTTGACGGCGTAGGGCTGGCGGCCGTCGGGAGTTTGGGGGCAGGAGATGGCTTCTTTGATGGTGGGGACGCTTTGGGCGAAGGCGGAGAGGGCGCAGAGGGCGAACAGGGTGGGCTTCATGGCGGTATAGTTGGTATTCGCAAAAATGAGGTTTCCAGGATCAATGACGCGGCGGAGTTTTTTGATGAGCGGGTTCGCGCTGCGACCGGACGGGGCGCGGATTGCGTTTACCGTTCGGGAGGGCGTGGGGCCGAACCTGGTGTTGATTCCGGGGAGTTGGGGAACGCGGGCGGTTTTCGACCGGTTTGTGGCGGCGCTGCCGGGGGATTTGCGGGTGGTGATTGTGGAGCTGCGCGGGCATGGCGAGAGCCGGCCGGCTGCGGCGGCGCCGACGATGGAGAGCCTGGCGGAGGATGTGCTGGCGGCGGTGGACAAGGCCGTGCCGCGGGGGGCGCGGTTCTACGTGGGCGGGCATTCGATTGGCGGGATGCTGACGATTGAGATTGCCGGGCGGCGGCCGGGGCAGGTGGCTGGGGCGATTGCGATGGAGGGGTGGACGCACTATTCGGTGCAGGCGGCGGCGTTTCCGCCGGGGCGGCCTTCGCCGCGGCGGGCGACGGTGGCAATGACGGAGGCGGAGCGGGCGGCGTTCGGGGCCGTTTGGCGGAAGTGGGATGGTTGGGGCATTTTAGAGCGGACGCCCGTGCCGGTGTTGGAAGTGTGGGGGGACCGGGGGCGGGAGCGGCCGTCGCGGGCTGTACTGCGGATTCCGGAGCGGGAATCGATTGAGTTGGAATGGATGGCGGGGGCGTCGCATTCGCTGTTGGAGGAGTGCCCGGAGGAGGTGGCGCGGGCGACGGCGGGGTTCGTGGCGCGGATGGAGGAGCGGCACATGTTTGCGGTGACCGGGGTGGGCCGGCTGCCGGTGGAGGCGTTTTCGATTTTTCGGGCGCGGGAGGGGGTGGCGGGGTTCAACATGCACCCGTATGTGACGTTTTTTGGCGGGAAGTTCTGGGCGATTTGGAGTTCAAACCGGGTGCGGGATTTGCAGGCGGGGCAGTATGTTCGCTATGCGACGAGTGGGGACGGGGTGCATTGGTCCGAGGCTGGGGTGGTGACGCCGAGCGAGGAGGCGGGGAATTTCCGGTATTTTGCGCGGGGGCTGTGGGTGCGGGATCGGGAGTTGTGGGCGCTGGCGGCGCGGGATGAGGCGGTGCGGCCGTTGTTCGGGCCGGGGCTGGAGTTGCGGGGGTACAAGTGGGCCGGGGGGCGGTGGGAGGGGCCGGTGTTGATCGCCCGGGACGCGATTAACAACTTTGCGCCGGAGCGGTTGGCGAGCGGGGAGTGGATGATGTCGCGGCGGGATCACAAGATGCGGATCTCGATGTTGGTTGGGGATTTAGGGAAGTGGCGGGCGGTTCCGGTGGGGGGATCGGGGTTGGATGAGCCGATTTGGTATGCGTTGCCGGACGGGGTTTTGACAGCTGTTTTCCGGGATGGGAACCGGTCGCGGCGGCTGTTCCGGGCGTTCAGCCGGGATGGCGGGAGGACGTGGACGACGCCGGTGAAGACGGATTTTCCGGACGCGATGGCCAAGTGCAACGTGTTGCGTTTGCGGAGCGGGTTGTACGTGATGGCGTCGAACCCGAACCCATCGGGGGTGCGGATTCCGTTGAGTTTGTCGGTGTCGCGCGATGGGCGGATTTTCACGGGGCAGGCGGTTCTGCGGGACGCGCCGACAGTGTATCGGTATGGGGGGAAGGACCCTGGGTATGCCGGGTATCACTATCCGCAGTTGCTGGAGCACAGTGGGTATTTGTATGTGATCCATGCGGAAAACATGGAGGATATTGTGTTGTTGCGGGTGCCGCTGGAGGCGGTGGAGCGGTTAGCGCGGTAGTACGTATTACGGGAAAAAATGAGGTGACTGACAGTGCGCCGGGATAAACCGGCATGTAGTAGGGAATGAAAGAGTCCTACAGGAAAGGAGTAGCGCCCCATCTTGGCCTCGAGTTTTGCGGGTGT